>CABVRS010000056.1:0-11148 GCA_902500745.1 uncultured Nitrospira sp. | reverse complement strand
ACAACCTCGATAACGATTCAGACAACGACGAGGATGACGACATGGATGAGGATTCCCGTGACATCCCCCGAAACGACTCTCAGGGGAAATCGCGCGGGAAGTCTCGTTCCCTCATCCCGTAACTGATAGAATGCAGGGAGGACCGAGTTCTGGTCCTCCCTGTCAAGATGACACCGGACCCCACGGTTGATACAGAGGTAAAAAAACGCGATGGTAGTTTCGAGGAATCAATCAGCGGTTCAAGAATTTGGACTTCTTCTCCTTACCCTCGTATTGGGTAGTGTGGTCAGCCAGATCGCATGGGCGGACGAACCACCGGCACCAAAGAGCTTATGGCAGACCGTCCTGACTCCTCCCCTCACCAATCAACCACCGCTGCCGAAGAAGCCGTGGATGCTCCGCGATCGAGAGATCGCGCTTGACCTTCCACTCCTTCACCGTCTTAAGGACGCGGGTGCCCGACCTCTGCCTAAGATTACCGTAGAACTCTTCGACCAGGCCAACCCTGAACTGGACGTTTCTTCCACGATCTCCCGGATCAACGACACGAGTGTCGTCCGTGGGACCTTCAAACCTCCGGTACAAGGCGACTTCACATTTGTCATCACCGGCAATCTCCTCATCGGAACCATTCAGATCGGGAACCGGCTCTATAAAACCGACCACATCGGTAATGGCCGACTCCGGCTGGTCGAGCTCGATCCTGACAAAATGCCGCGTGACTGATACTCACCGTCCTCCTCACCTCATCGATCTGGGTTGAGTTCTCCACGGAGCCTACGATTTCGTTCTCTGAGCAACTGCAGCATGTATCGAGATCCGCTAAGACCTTCTATCGGGTCGTTTCTCAACAACCGTACTTTCCTGGCAACTCATCTCGCGGCACAACTTAGATATGTGCCAGAGCAACATCGTCACCATCATAATCGCCAGATTTAACGAGCACCAAATCATTAAGATCGTCGTATCGCCAAACATAATATTCCTCCCTCTTTCCTCGTATGGTCGTCAATGGTTATATCCGTCTAGAATCGGTGGCGCCTCCGATTACATTCCTGTCACTTTATTCCGTACAGCAACTCACGTGCCAGTTTGCGACTGGTTTATGGGGACTCTAAATGTTTGGTTATAAGTTGCTGAAAACATGACGGATGACGTCGGTCCGAGCAATCGTCCAGCTCTTTATTCGACCTAGGTTTTGAGTATGGGGAATGGATGCGATAGATCCACCCAGTATCAGTTTCGATACGCGTGGATGGAGAGATGGGTGCCGATTCGTTTGTTCTGGACCGCTTGTCGACAGCAGCAGTTACCAGCCGGGACGGAGACGGAAGTCTGAACGAGCTAGAAACCTTCGTGAAGACGCTATATTACTGGGTTCGAGCTGCCCATCGACGCCTCATCTCGAAGCTGATTAAACCGAGCAATCCCAATCCCATCAATACAATGGAACTGGGCTCCGGCACAGCCGTCAAGGAAGTAAGTCTCCCGGCTGCTTGGACCGCATCTGCGCCCGAAAAAAAGGTCATGGTAAAGATCGGGGAAGGACCCAGGGAAGGTGGCACAAGGGGAAGAGAATCATTATTGAATAGGCCATTCTCGGTGATCGAAAGGCTAAAGGCTCTTGGGGCCCAACCATTTATTGAAGGGCCAATGATCGCTTGGGGTTGATCGAGCTCGACCCGCGCGAGACTCACTCTAGGGCACGGTTGATGATCGCTCAAGATAGAACTCACACCATTATGGATTCAGCGAGACGCCGAGTGAGTGGCTTGTTCGATGCCGGCGAGAATCTTCTGGCATGTCGACTCATCGAATTCATGACCATAGAAACGCAGAAACAATCCTTTGCGAATCGTAACCGCTGTGGCCTGGGGATCCAGCTCCCGAAGAGACGCTTCAACGAATGTGCGGGCGGTGTCACGCAGGGCGCACCCCATGATCAACCGTGCTTCGCCTGTCCGTCGCATGAGCATGGCACGATACCGTTCCTCCATGTCAGGAGGGTCGCGTTCCGCTCCGATTCCAGAGAGAGTAGCTATTCGCGAACGTTCCGGCTACAATGCGCTCGTTTACACTGACACGTATGACGACGTCGACTCCTCAAGCCAAACCGGCACCGGAAACGCACCTCCAACGGACGCTGAATGCTGCGCTGAACGACCTCGGCACGGATTCAGTCCTGGCGGCGATCTTCCATCAAGAAAACGGGCCGTTAATCGAACATGCCTCGCGCGGATTCACCCCCAGGGATATTCAAGCAATTCTTCGCGCGCTCTCGAATCATCGAGCCGCTGTCTTGGCGACGACGGTGCAAGATCAAGAAGGCGGACGCACGGTTCGCCTGCGGTTGATTACCCCCGGAGCGAAATCCCTCCTTGCTGTGCCACTTCGTCACCTCAACCGTGTCTACGGCTGCCTGGTCATCGGGCGAAAGGAAGGCGCGGCGTTCTCCAAAAAGGAGAAGGCACAGCTCGAACAGATGTGCGACGGCATGACCAAAGCGTTGGACCGCGAAGGTCTCTTCAATACGAACGTGGTCATGAGCCGGTCCTACGTCACTCAGGAACCCTGTCCTCCACAACCAACTGGGGCGGACCTCTACCCACCGGTGACCAAACACTCCTCGCCCGAACTCCAAGGGAAAATCGAAGCGGCCTTAACCGAGGCTCATCAATATGTTGCCTACGATCGAGCCTGGGCCTGTTTCTACGATCCCCTGGCGGGAAACGTCGAAGTCTTAGGCCTTGTCGGCGACCTCAAGGGTGAGCCAAAGGACGCCAAGAAAGAGTTGAGGCCCGGTCAGCGCCTCACCCTGGATAGCTCGGCTGCGGGCTGGGCAGTGCGCCATCGAAAACCGCGTGTGGATCACGACCTGGCCTCCACGCAAGGCCGTTTTCTCGATCACAAACATCTCTTCAGAGATCGGTTTCAGTCTTCGCTCGTCATTCCGTTTTTCGTCAAAGGTCAGGTCGGTGGAACCATTACGTTGGGGGCCAAGGACTCAGACCGGTACCAAACCACCGACGCGCGCACACTAGAACCCGTCATTCTCAAACTCGCGGAACTGTTGCAAGCACCTGCGCCACAGGCTTCCATCTCTCCGATGACGACTGATCCAGGAACGACAGACCTCCAACCCAGCTCGAATGGGCCCTCGGAACCCATCATTCGCAAGCAGGAACGCCAAGCCGCCATCGGCGAGTTCAGTGCTTTTTTAGCAACCGATATCCGTGAGCCACTGGCCTCTATTCGATCGCAACTGGAAGAAGTGACCGGCGAAGGGATTCTCGACTTCGATCCACAGACGCGCGTTGAGAATGCCATGCGTGATTTGATCCGGATCGAAGCCATTCTCAATGAAATCCTCGACTTCGCCAAGCCGCTCGAACTCAATCGCCATCTCTGCCGGATTCCCGAGGTCCTCGAGAGTGCGCTGGTCGTGGTCGGCACCGATCTGGAGGCAACCCGCATTCAAGTCACCAAGGACTATGCCAATATCATTGCGCCGGTGCGTGGCGATGAGGCCAAGCTCCAGCAGACGTTCCTGAGCATTTTCCGGAACGCATCCGAGGCGATGTCCCCCGGCGGACATCTTCATATCCAGGTCACGCAGCATCGTGCCGGCCGCGGGCTGGACGTTCAGATTCTCATTAAGAACGACGGCGTCCCCATCCCCGTCGAACTCGTCGACAAAGTCTTTGAGCCGTTTTTCACGACGAAGCGTTCGGGTATCGGGCTCGGTCTCCCCAGCGTGAAGAAAATCATCGAAGAACACGGCGGAACGATCGCGATCAGCAGTGCCGTCGGTGAAGGGACCACCGTCACGATTCGTCTTCCCGGAGTCAGCCGTGGACCGGCCTTTCGACATCGTGGACGTGGGCGGCGCCCCCCTCGCCGACCGACCTGACGATCGTCATCGTGTCTTGACCCTGCTAATGCGGCATGATCTCGTAGGCCTCGATCTGTTTGACAGAAATGCCGGCCATCGCTATGATTCTGCTCCTGTACATGGACCTTACACGTGATAATTGAAAACCAGGATGGTCATTTATCCTTCTTTTTTAAAGGGAGAACAGGCATGAACCTTCTTACCGGTGTAGTTGCGACAGCGTCCTCAATCCTGCTTGCGTGCTCCATCGCGTCGGCGAACCCGGCGCTGCTCCCCAAGCATGAGGGCTATCCGATGCAGAACTCGGGCAGTCCGGTAACCGGCCAGCCGACCGCAAACGATCCTGGCCAGGCGAACGCGGGTGGGGAAACCTCTCTGCTGAAAGCAGCGGGATTTGACGATCACCACAGCAAGCAAGAGCTCATGAAGACGGACAATGCGCGGATCACGCAAACGCAGGGTGCCGGCAGGCTTCCAAACGTCCAGGGACCGGACATCAAGATCGCCCCTCCGGTGACCTCTGCAACCAAGATTACCGGCGATCGTAAGATCGACTAATATCTTATCTCTCAACAGGGGAAGGCTTGGGCTTCAAGACTTCCCCTGTTGCGCCCGCCCGAATTCTTTCTATACCTCAAACAGTTCTTTTTCCTAGCCTGTTTCGATCAACCGAAACCGCCAAGGTTTTTTTGCCCACGCTCCGGCATAGTCTACGCCAATTCGGGGAAAGGTTCCGACCTGCCTTGCGGCTACTCGCTTGCCACGATCTTCAAACCAAAGCGCTTGTCTATTCGTCATATCGAGTCGATGCAACGACCGATCGATCTCCAGCTCGCGGCAGAGCTTCCCGGGTCCATCAATCAACTCACCATCGACTTCAATCGCTCGAATCAGGACGGCAGCAGGAAATTCAGGTTGCTCCGTCACCACATTCAACATATGGTACATGCCGTAGATCAGATAGACATAGGAGATCCCTGGAGGACCGAACAAGACCTCAGTTCTTGCCGTCCTCCCCTTCGAGGCATGGCAGGCCTTGTCCTCTACGCCGACGTACGCTTCTACCTCGATAATTTTTCCCACAATCGTTCCCTTCCTGTTCTCACGCACCACATACTTACCGACCAGTGAGCGAGCCACAACCAGCGTGGGACGATTAAAGAAGAAGCGGGAAAGGGGCTTGAACGTCGACATGTTTCGAGGGTCGTAAAATTAACAGGTGTTTCGACAATTTGCTAGAAGTACCAGGCCAGTCCACCCATCACCGTCCGGGGATTACCCGGGACAAAATGAATGTCGGTCACCCCCGTCGGCTCGTTCCGCAGACGCGAGTCGAATGCAAAGATGGCCTGTTCCCACTTCGTATTGAACAGGTTTTGCACGAAGAGAAAGGCCTCCAAGCGACCATGGGGCAATGTGACCGGCACACGATACCGCTCCGAAAGATCGAACGTGATCCATGAAGGAGACTTGATGCTCCGATCCTCGATAAGCGGTCGCACTCCGAGATAGGTCACTTGCAGTTGAGAGGTCAGGCCCTGTGGCCATTGAAGAATGGCCGCTCCATAGGCGGTATATTCCGGCGCCAACGGAATGGCATCGCCATTGCGAAATTCCGCCTGGGTCCAGGTGAAGCTCCCGTTCACATAGAGCGGTCCCCAGACTTGGCCCCGGACGGCGACTTCCACCCCCTGACGCCTGGTGGCTCCGCGAATCTCCGTCGTTCCTTCATCGCCGATTAAAACAAGCTCCGACTTGAGATCTAGCCGCCACGCCGTGGCGATCAATTCAAGGCCCTGCGGCCCCCAGGGCCTTGAGCGAACGCCGATCTCGTAGTTTTGTGCCCTCGCCAACGGAGAGGCCCCGATCGCCACGGCTGATCGGGCGTCATTGCTGTGAAAGCCTTCGCCATAGTTGACGAAAAACTCAGTTCCGGCCCAAGGCCCGAGAATCATACTCATCTTCGGGAGAATAATGCCGGAACCTTTTCGACCATCCGGCTGCTCGACACAGGTGGCACAACGGTTGCCTATGTCAAATGTGAAAAACTCTCCCCTGACACCTCCTGAAAACCGAACCCACGGCAGAGGCTGAACGTCCGCCTTGATGAAGGGCGAATAGGATACCGTTCGGGCATCGCTGTCGATGATGGTGCCGGTCGGCGTGCGCAGGGTCTGCGTTCCCAATTTGGCATGAACATCGTCGACTCTCGTTTGAAACCCCACAGTCCCCACGGTCGGTATGCCCAGCACTTCAATCCGCTGCTTGAAACCAAAGTCGCCGCCATAGATGACCCGGCGATCGAATTGGGCGAAGCCGTCGCCGTTTACGGGATCATTGAGGAAGAATGTAAAATCCGTGAACAGGTCCAGCCGATAGTATTGCCCATAGGCGTTCGCAAAAAACTGACCACCTGCGGTGGTGTCATAGTGATAATTCACGTTCCCGGTCGTTCGGAGTGTATTGCCGCCTTCATACGGATTACTGGAACCGAACCGGTCCAGAAGACCCGTACTCACGGCACGGAAGGGAATTTCACCGGAACCATCCCATTTGGAATGAAGGAAGGTAGCCTTGACACTCAACTCGTCTCTTCCGGTCAAATTCGTCGTGACCTTGCCCAATAGATTGGTCCGATAATATTGATTGTCGTTGAGGTATGGGCCGTTCGTGTAGAACCCCTCGGCGGCGAACAACGTGCGTACACGGTCTTTTGTCGGCGAGAGCATCAGCAGATACCGCTGGGTGCTATACTCACCACCCGCTCCTTGAACAAGTCCTTCTTTCACCATATCGCGCGTCCGAAAATTCACCGCCCCTGCTGTGGCAAAATCCCCGTACTCCGGTAGGTAAGAGCCCTTGTGGACATCAACTCCAATGATAGTCTCTGGAATAATGAAGTTGAGATCCGTATAGCCTTGTCCGTGCGCATGGGTGCGGAGATTGATCGGCATCCCATCAAGGAAGAATCCGACATCCGTCCCATGGTCGGCGTCGAAGCCTCGGAGGAAGTACTGATCGGCTTTGCCGGCGCCCCCGGAATGTTCCACCGCCACGAAGCCTGGAATCAAGCGAAGCACCTGGGCCGGGCGGCCTTGAGGCTGGAGAATGATTTCATTGTCAGGAATGAACTGCTGGGAAGAGGCGGCCACTGGCCGTTCAGCTACGACGGACACTTCCGGAACCTCGATTTCCGTCTGATCGGGATCATGTGCCAAGACGTTGCCGGCCCAGCACAGAACAGACACCAGACACAGACAATGGATGATCAAGGACAACCATGTTGTCTCAGTCTTTCCCATCAGGCACACGGCTAACGAAGCGTCTTCCCTGTGGTCGTCATGGTCAGCTTGCCATGCTTGACACCCTTGACGGAGACTAACGCGTCAGCCACCTTCTTGATCTCCGCCCCCTTGCCTTTCACCACCAACACTTCGAGACAATGATTGTGATCGAGGTGTACATGCATCCCTGACAGAATCTGCCCATGATAGTCATGCTGAATATCGGTCAACTTTCCAGCCAGATCTCGCACATGATGGTCATAGACAAACGTAATCGTCCCGACCGTTTCCTTATTCTCATTCCACTCCTCCCCCACCAGATTGTCACGGATCAGATCACGGAGCGCCTCTGACCGATTCGTGTACCGTCTTCGCTTGATATGACGGTCGAATTCCCCTAACAGCTTTCGATCCAACGACACGCCGAATCGGACCACTCCATCCATAACCCCTCCTAACAATCAGTAGCACGAAATAGATTTTCGTAGCACGAATAACCTCGACTGGCAACCTTAAACCACACCGTTGTTGGTTTTACGACGCTTTCGGTCTGTTTGGATTCATGAAAGGGTGGCACGCACCGGGAGACGACACTCTATCGCAGCATCTCATTTTGTGGTGAGGAGATCACAAGCAGCAGACAACCCTCATCAGTTGATGTGTCATGGTGCGCCGTACCAGCTTCGGCACGATGATAGTCCCCGACCGTCATCGCACGACCGGCGATGGAGCAACCACCCTCGAGAACAAAGAGCTCTTCCACGGCGGCGTGACGATGTGGCGCATAGCTGGTGCCCGGAGCAAAACGAAGCAGCGTCGTGACTCTTCGGGAAACCGGATCGAACGAGAGCACTTTGGCCGTCACTCCCAGGGCGATTCCGCGCCAGGTTCCTTCCGACGCCCTGATGAAGGTAAGCCCCTTCACTGGTTGTTGAAAGGCAATCTTGGCCTTCCAATATCGGACCCGCTCAGAGGTCACGGAACGAATCACAAGCGTCCGCAGGAAGTTTGAAATGGTTGTCCGCCAATATCGCATCCAAGTGACTGAGGAATCGACCTCTTGAGAGAACGGCCTCTCACTTTGAATCCCCCCTCCCTCACCCATAAGAGCGGGCGCTTCGCCTAGGATGTGCGTGGAAACTTTGACATCATGCCGGGCATCCGAATGGGCTTCGATTCGCGAAAGAAGCTGCTCCCGCACCGACTCTCGTGGCTTCACAGGAGCGGCACCTAATGCCAGTGTATTCACGGTCAGTTCGAACTGTTCGGCTTCGCGTGCAGCTTCCTGCGCAACCTGGTTGACTAGTCGTTCGCGAAGGGTCGCTGGAGGGGTCACAGGAGGTACGACTGAACCCAACGCACCTACTATCGCGTGATAAGACTTGACCACTTGTCCCAAGAGATCAGACTTTCCTTGAAGTCTCACCATAAAAGCTTGACGATCCTCAGGATCTAAGATCCCTAGTGCATCGAGTATCGCCTGTTCTTCCAATTCTTCCGGCAACTTGGTTTCTGTCACGACACTAGTCCCGCCTCATAAGGCGCGAGGGCTTCGCGCAATTTCATCATACCCAACCGAATTCTTGTTTTCACGGTACCCAGAGGCAACTGTAGCTTCTCGGCAATCTCACTTTGGCTTAAACCATAAAAATACGCGAGGGCAATGGCTTGCCGCTGTTCCTCAGCCAACTTGGTCAAAGCCTGTTGCACATACCGTCGACGTTCTTTCCCTTCCACATCCTGCTCCGGCGTCTCGTCGTCGCTAGCAAACAAATGAGCGGCATCCAACGATTCAGTCCGTGCATGTTCGACGGCCCCGGCGCGAAACCGATCGATCGCCCTCGTTCTGGCCAACATCATCAACCACGCACCAGGTGCTCCTCTAGTCCGGTCATAGGTATGGGCTTGGCGCCACACCTGCGTGTAGACGTCCAACGTCACTTCTTCAGCTGCTTCGCGATTCGAGAGAATTTTGAGGACAAGACCGAAAACCTGGGCGCTTGTCTGATCGTATAGCGTCGCAAGCGCGGCCTGATCACCCTGCGCTGTGAGCGCAATCAGTTTCGCCCACTCTTGGTCTTGCGATGACTTGGTCGTTTCCGATGGCATGAACAACACACCGTCTCCCCCATCTACTTATCCTGTACGAGAAAATGGGGAAGATTGGATTGCTGATTGTGCAGCTTTTGCACACTTATTAGAGGCAGGACTATAGCACCGCAGCGCCGCGAAAACAGCTCATCAAGCAGATCTATCATCCAAAAGAGATCCAAACCACAACCTGTCTCGTAATGGGAAGCAGACCGCCGGCAGGTGCTGATACCACATACAGATTCACAACAGCAGCAGTTCACCATGGAGAGGAGAACAGAACCATGAAATCAACCATCTTTTGGCCTCTGGGAGTCGTCTGCGCCGTCGGACTCATGTCCGGATGCGGCGGAAGCGATAACGTGCCCATCATCACTCCGAACGGCCCAACGGCTTCCGCGGATGATCAGCGCACGCCGGAATCGGATGCGCTGACGTCAGAAGAAGCCACGCTGGTAAGCCAGGCAAACTCAGAACCAGACCAGACTCCACTGCCGGACCTGTAACCTAACCCGCCGAAAGGCGGATCTGTCCATAAGGAGGACCCCATGTTCGCTCGAATTCGACCATTCATACTGATGCTATTGGCGGTGCTCACAACATCGCCAGTCTTGGCCGCCAGCCATCGCGAAGCTCCGTTGATCGCCAATGACCCAGCAGCCGATATCACCGACTTTTATTTCTTTCGGAGCTGGCAAGATCCCGACCATGCGATCCTGATCATGAACGTGATTCCGAGTCAGGAACCAGGATCGGGACCCAATTACTTTAACTTCGCCGATGACGTACTGTACGAAATCCATATCGACAATAATAAGAACAACATCGCAGCGAACATCGTCTATCAGATCCGGTTCAAGACGGAGATCCGCCAACCAGGCAACGTGTTCCCCTTAGCCTATGTCGCCTTGCCACCCATCACAGCCCTGACCGGTGGAGGATCGGAAGGGCTACTCGTACGGCAAAGCTATACGGTCACGGAGCAGCGCTATGGCCAACCGCCGCGCAATCTCGGGACCGGTCCGATGTTCGCCGTGCCGTCCAACGTCGGTCCTCGCACCATGCCAAAATACGAAGACCTCGCCGATAAAGGCGTGTACCCGCTGAAGAATGGCGGGAGAGTCTTTGCGGGTCAGCGGGATGAAACCTTTTACATCGACTTAGGAGGAACATTCGACACGTTGAATCTGCACATCTCGCCGATTCTGTCCGATGCGGATGACGCCAACGATGCCATTCTCGTTGGGGCCCCGGGCTCGGGCGTCGCGGATACATTCAGCGGCTTCAACGTGAACACCATCGCGCTCGAAATCCCCATCAGCGAGCTCATTGGGTCGAACGGCAACAAGATGCTCGGCGCCTATGCCAGCACAAGCCGGCCCAAGGTCAGCGTCATCAAGAAAAACGGCGACCGTGACAACAGCACCCGCTTTGTCCAAGTGGCGCGTATGGGTAATCCGCTCGTCAACGAGTTGGTCATCCCGACGAATTTGAAGGACAAGTGGAATGCCACGGATGCGGAAGATGAGAATAACTTTGTCTCGTTCTACTGCAACTCCGCCCTGGCTACGGCACTCAACACAGTCTTCGGGACTGGCTTTCCGACGACGAATCGAGAAGATCTCGTGAACGCCTTGCTTCGGTATGCACCAGGCCCGCCGGTCTGCGGCTCCGGCAAGACTAACGAGGCGCTGGCTGAGCTCTTGCGAGTGGATCTGGATGTCCCCTCCACTCCGGCTGCAGGCCAGAAGCGACTGGGCCCTCTCGCTCATGACGCGAGTGGCAATGCAACGCCGGATAAAGCCGGCTGGCCGAATGGCCGGAGACCGAACGACGATGTCACAGATGTGGCATTACGTGTGGTTGGCGGAATTCTGACGA
>CABVRS010000055.1 GCA_902500745.1 uncultured Nitrospira sp. | reverse complement strand
AATGGACGCAGCTTAAACTCGGGGGAATTCTGTCTTGACATCGGGGTCCAGTTTATTTCCGTCGCGCCGAACGCCTTCTGATAAAACTCCAGCGCACGAGTGGCATCTTTAACAATGAGATACGGCATCGCGCCTTCATAGCCCTTCGGGATCGCGTTCACCTTGCCTGCCATGGATGACCTCCTACCTTAATAAGTGGATAAACTTCAACTATGTTGGTCAATTGACAGAGGACTTCGCGATGTGGAGAACCACAAAAACAAACACTGTTTGAACCTATTATGCTGGCAACATCTTATTCACTTATTCACCCGAGGAACCCCGTCCACTCCATCGTCGACGGTCCTTTTACCTCGGGCAAATGATAAATATGACCAACCTCGCTGCGGTCTTGTTCAGAACCTCGCCATAAACGGCACGCTTCTTTTCAAAAAGTCAGATGAGAGGTCTATTGATCTTTGGCCCACCCCATCAACCGAGTGACCTGCCTCATGATACACGGGGGCATTGAGTGAATCAGTATCTGGATCAACATCCGCCTGAGACCCTTTATTCGTGAATGCGCCGAAGAGGCAAGGTTGTACATCTGAATGCGCCTGGCCATTGCGTGACTTCCGAGTAGTCGATCGGAATCGGCACCAGCCCCCGTCGGGTTAACTCGCCAGCCAGTCGTTCGCATCGCTCGTCCAGTATTACGTTACCATTTCCAATCGTCAGCGCGTTTATTCCAAGTCCCCGGACCTCGTCCTCTGTCGCATCGATGAGGTCGAAGTGCCGCTCGAACCAGCGAAGGGTTTCCCCTGCAAAACTATGGCGAGCAAATACGGCAATAGATTCTCCGACCACATTGAACTTCGTGTCGAGGTGAATCACGCCTTGGTGGGGAAAGTGGAGCGGCAGGACCTCCCGTGGACTGCCGAGCTGGACAAGCCGGCGGCGGAGTTCCTCTATTCCCGCCAGGTCCGTGGCCTCGCCAAGCCCGACGAGAACCTTTTCGCCCCACACCATAACATCGCCGCCCTCGATACGTCCGCGCTCCAGCCACATCACCCTCGACAGTCGGGGTAGCAGCGGACCCAGGGCTCGGACCTCCGACCGCCGGTAACGGCTCCCCATACGAGCCACGAAGAACACATCGTCGACGGAAAACCCAATGTCCCGAGTGTAGTGCTGGCTGCAGATACCTCCAATATTCTCTAGTAGGAGGACTTCCACCCCATACTCCCGCAACCGTTGTGCCAAGCACTCTTGCTGCACACGAACACGGCGCCAATCATAAGTGGACCAGAAATTATGACGGAGTTGTTTCCTGACGGATGATTCAAACAAGGACAGTATAGCCATCAAGTCGATCGTGTAAGGGTTCGCCCAGCACATCACAACCGTCGCGAGCCGATCCGTCTCTGAACGCACATCCACCCGGATTTTATCAGTGTCGGCAAATGGGAACTCGGCGCCGTCCGCAGGACGATTAAGACCCACATTGCTCTCCTTCGTCGAACGGCCTCACGTCTCGAACCATGAGCTCCACCACCGGCTCAACCCGCGTGAGTGAACTGCAGGCTCTCAAAGCCGATGTCGCAGGCCGGAACCAGTGCAACGACTGATTCGGCACGCTATTCATGAAAGTATTTTTTCAGTGAAACCCCGATGGGCATTCGCTCAATAACTCCGCCTATCGATAAATCCAATAAGTAGCGAGACCAATGAATCACACTCGCGCGATCGATTCGTTCTTGATCACCGATGGTCTAAGACAAACAGTTGACGATCGTAGGTCAATGTTTGGAGCCTATTCGCCCCACGGACTCATCATCCAAACGCCGTGACCTTGCCACTGTGTAAGTCGTAGACGGCGCCGACGACCTTCAGCGTTCCCTTCTTTACCGAACCGGCCAGGATCGGCTCCAGACGCTTGAGCCGCTCCACACCCCGCTCAACGTTGGCTTTGATGGCGTTATCGAGTATGTTGCCCTGCTTATTCTTCACCACTGCCACGGCCGGCCTAATCAGATCGACAAGACCGCCGATGGAACCCGGCAGGGTGTCTTTGGCATCAATGTGCTTGATGGCAGCCTTGACCGCGCCGCACTGGCTATGACCCAGCACCAGGATCAGCCGTACGTCGAGTTCCGCAACCGCATACTCGATGCTTCCCTTCACGGAATCGCCCGCGCCGGTGATGACGTTTCCGGCCACGCGGACCACGAATAGGTCTCCCACGCCTTGATCGAAAATTAGTTCAGGGGCAACGCGTGAGTCCGCACAGCAGACGATCGCGGTAAGTGGAGCCTGACCCTCCGCCAGTGGCACGAAATCCTCCGGTTTCCGGCGAGGGTGGGCAAGATCCCCCTTCATGAACCGTTTGTTCCCCTCGAGCAATTGAGCCAGCACCGTATCCGCATCCCGTCCTCCTGTCGGTAGATCGGCTGCCCGTCCCATCGTCGAAAGGGCGAGACCGGTCGCGCCAACCGCTAGTCCGGAAAGCCGCATGAACTCACGCCGAGACACCGGTTTCGGAACTTGCATGACATGCCTCCCTCAAAATCAGCAGTCAGGTTCAACATCCTTTTCGTTCGACAACACCAAGCATTCTGTCTTCTGAGGAAGAACCGATCTCTTTTCAATGGTGAAACTTACAAACGTTCGTAAGTAAGGATTTTGGTTTTCTCTTTTCCAAAAGACTCGTACGGGCAAGAACATGTCCCTAATCGGAACAAATCGAGTGTGATGAGAGGCAATGTTTTGAGATCCAGCGATGGTTAATGCAACCCCTCTTCCTGTCGCCACGAGAATTGGACAACATTCTCCATCGCCTTTAATGTAAATCTTCGGCCTCCGTGTCATCCCTTTGATCAGACGGGCGACTCTGTCATGCCATTCCGCGACCTCTTCTCGGTGATGAAGAATGATCGTGTCATCCTTCAGGTCGGAAAGCTGAATTTCCTTTCGTGTTGATAGCGGATGTTTTTTGGGAAGAAGAACACCCAAATTTTCTGAATCGACCTCATGGCTTTCGATCTCGGGGTCGTAGATCACTCCTTCCACAAAGCCCACATCAAGACACCCATTCTTTACGAGCTTGACGATTTCTTTACTCGTTTTCTCTCGAAGATCCAGCGTGATTTTTGGGAAACGAACTTGAAACTCGTCAATAACCGCAGGGAAGCGAGCCATAAATGCCGCCCTCGAAAATCCAATCTTAAGGATGCCGGTCGTCTTTTTCCCGACGGCACGGATATCCGATTCAATCCTTGAAATAGCCGACGCAATCTCCCGTGCTTCTCTCAGAAGCAGAACGCCCGCTCCAGTCAACCGGACGCGTCTCGTAGTTCTTTCAAACAACTTGGTGTCCAGTTCATGTTCCAACGAAGCAATAAGTCTCGTAAGTGGCGGCTGAGACATCCCGAGAATCTCAGCGCTTTTTCTAAAGTTGAGTTCCTCTGCAACAACGATGAATGCCTTCAACTTGCCAACGTCCATGCTGCACTATTACCTTTTCAGTATCAATAGATCAATAAATGAGGAACGATCGAAGTCAGCATCCATGCTACTATCGCAACGCGGTAAGAATTAGAAGGGATTACATGATGGAGATTCGGGAGGAGCGTGGAACGCCGAGTTTTACGAGGATGGGGAAATGTCACAAGAGAACAAAATGGCGAAGGAGTTTTTTGATAAACAGGCTTCGGAGACCTATGATCAACGTATCAAACCGATCGCCCCGATCATCGATAACCTGCATTTCTTGATACGCTTGATCCTGAAAGACCTTCCCTCCGACGCACATATTCTCTGCGTCGGAGTCGGAACCGGGACGGAAATATTGGAATTAGCGCAAGCGTTTCCTTATTGGCGGTTTACCGGGATCGATCCCTCCGCATCGATGCTCGATGTCTGCCGGAAGCGCCTGCAGCAGAGCGGGCTTCTGACTCGTTGCGAGTTGTATCATGGATATCTGTCGGACCTGCCGAAGATCGAACAGTTTGACGCAATTCTCTGTCTGCTCGTGGCTCATTTCCTAAAAGATAGCCAAGAGCGACAGGCCCTTTTCAACAGAATGGCGGCACGGTTAAAGGTGGCTGGCTATGTGATCCATGCAGAAATTAGCTACGATCTGTCGGCAGTGGAGTTTCCGGACATCGGTGAAAAATGGAAAACCCTCCACAGGGTAGCGGGCGCATCGGAAGAACGGGTGGCAAATATCCTAAAAACATTACAAGAAGACGTCGCGGTGTTGCCGCCCGCCTCGACCGAACATCTGTTCCTGAACAGCGGGTTGCCGATGCCGATCCCGTTCTTCCAGTCATTGCTCATCCGGGCTTGGTACGCCCAAAAAACGTAAACGTAGATGACGCTTTCGCTGAAACAGTTGAAGCGATCCGGGAATCAGCCTTCGATTTCATCTCATCCTATGTCATGGGAGGGTCACTCATGAAATATCTGTTGCTGGTCCATCATAATGAGGACACGTTTAACAAGATCACAGAAGTAAAGCGGAAGGAAATGCTCGAGGAATCAATCCAGCTCTGCCACCGGCTCGACGGCAAGAGGCAATACGTTCATGCCTCCCCGTTGCAGCCTGAGTCGACAGGAATCGTCGTTCGGGTGCGCAACGGAAAGGCAACGGTAACCGATGGACCGTTCGCCGAGACAAAAGAGCAACTCGCCGGCTACTTTCTCATCGAAGCCCAGGATCGTGATGACGCCGTTCGTATCGCCAAGCTGATACCCGGCGCTCGTATTGGAACAGTCGAAGTCAGGCCGCTAAGAGAGATCACCGGTCTGCCGGGCGAAGCGAAGCAACCATGACTTCATAATATCCGGTGCAGTCATGGCCTCTTGATTCTCTCACCAAGCCAATGGCAAGGCTACCGCCCCCCAGGAAGCCGGTGGAATGCCCCTATTGAGCCGCGACAATCCGATACGTCATACTACGCTGAAACTATGGATCCCACTTTTGCATCGCCGGATAGCGCACTGACCGAGCGGCACCGGGCACTATTGGAGGTTGCGGAAGCGATCTCTGTACACTGCGACCTGCACAAACTCTTTCGCGATTTAGTCCAGCGCCTCCCCCGGGTGGTACATGTGAACTTCGCGTCCCTCTCCTTGCACGACCCGACACGCAACCACATTCGCCTCCAGACCATTCAAGCGAACGTGCCGGCTGAGTTCGCGGGCGGCCATGAGGAGCCTCTCGATGAGACTCCCGCCGGCTTGGTTTTTCTCACACAGCAGCCGATCCTCGTGCCCAACCTTGCCGACGAACATCGTTGGCCCAAGGTCGTTCAACGTATGAAGGAGGACGGCATCAATTCGCTTTGCGTCGTCCCCCTGACCACCGCCGTGCGGCGACTGGGAGCCATGGGATTTTCGAGCCTGCGGAAGGAAGCGTATAGCGAATTGGACGTGGAATTTCTCCATCAGGTCGGGAAGCAGGTCGCAGTGGCGGTCGACAACGTCCTGCACCATCAGGAACTGATCCACGATCGGGATCGATTGCGCCTTCTGCTGGAGGTCACGGAATCCATCGCTTTACACTATGACGTGGACCGCCTGCTGCACGACCTCGCGCAACGGCTTCCCAGCATCGTCCCCTTCGACTACATCAACATCGTACTGCATGATCCGGCCAAGGAAGTCATGCGCCTCCGATTGTTGGTCACGTCGATACCCGTTACGATCAAGCAGGGACTCGAATTGCCGATGGAGGAATCCCCCGGAGGTCTCGTCTGGAAAACGCAGAAACCCTTGACCGTGCCTGACATTGAAAATGAGCGCCGCTTCCCCAAATTGATCACGTTGCTGCGGGAGAACGGCGTGCAGTCTTTCTGCGTCGTGCCGCTGACCACCGCGAACCAACGCCTCGGCGCCCTGGGATTCGGCAGTCTGGAGCGCCGAATCTATGAAGCGTCCGAGATCGAATTCATGCACCAAGCCGCGAAGCAAGTCGCCATCGCCGTCGAGAACGCGCTGAACTATGAACGTGCGCAGTCCACTCAATCGCAACTTACACGTGAGCGAGACCATCAACGGTTGCTGCTTGAAGTGAACAACGCCGTCATCACCCATCTTGATCTCAACGACTTGTTCATGGCCGTCAGTGAGTGCTTGAGAAAAGTGATTCAGCACGACGGGTCCAGTCTGCTGCTTTGCGACGAGGAGACCGGGAAGTGGCGTATTCATGTGTTGGATTTTCAGAACAACGAAAGTTTCGTTGAAGAAGGAACAATTGAAGAGAGTACGGAGTCTCCGTCCTGTCTCGCGATCAACACGGGTAAAGCCGCGCTGTTTAGAGAACAGGATCTGAAAGAGATGGCAAACTCTTCGCCTTGCGCGCAAGACCTCCTTGACCGTGGCGTGAAATCGTTCTGCTCTCTCCCGCTCCTTGCGCACAAACGCACGCTCGGTGCATTGAACGTGGGTCGACGAAGAGACGACGGCTTTATGTCGGAGGACGTGGAGTTGCTCAGCCAGGTCGCGAAGCAAGTCGCCATCGCCGTCGAGAACGCCTTGGCCTATAAGCAAATTGCGCAGCTGAAGGATAAGTTAACGGAAGAAAAACTGTACCTTGAAGAAGAAATTCAGACGGACTACAACTTTGAAGAAATTATCGGCGAGAGCCGGGCGCTCAAGCAAGTCCTCAAGCAGGTCGAGACGGTCGCCCCCACGGACTCCACGGTCTTGATCCTGGGTGAAACCGGCAGCGGGAAAGAGCTCGTCGCCCGAGCGCTCCACTATCTGAGCAACCGACGGGAACGCACGTTCGTAAAACTAAATTGCGCTGCGATCCCGACCGGCCTGCTCGAAAGCGAATTGTTCGGACACGAAAAGGGGGCCTTTACCGGTGCGATTGCGACCAAGGTCGGCCGGTTTGAATTGGCCGACCGAGGAACGCTTTTCCTCGACGAAGTGGGAGAAATTCCCCTAGAACTCCAAGTCAAGCTCCTCCGGGTGCTCCAGGAGCAGGAATTCGAACGGCTGGGTGGCACTCGCACCATTCGTACGAGTGTGCGGGTCGTCGCGGCCACGAATCGGGACCTCGCTAAAATGGTGGAAGAGCAGAAGTTTCGCAGCGATCTTTACTACCGGCTCAAGGTTTTCCCGGTCACCCTCCCGCCGCTTCGGGAGCGTCCGGATGATATTCCGTTGTTGATCCGGCACTTCGCTCAGAAATTCGCCCAACGGATGAAGAAACACATCGAAACGATTCCATCCGAGGCTATGAAGGCGCTGCAGAATTATTCATGGCCCGGGAACGTGCGCGAGCTGGAAAACTTCGTCGAACGCGCCGTCATCCTGACGCATGGATCGGACCTCTACGTGTCGCTGGCTGAATTGAAACCGACGCAGAACCACGTGGAGAATTCCGCGGCTGTCACCCTCGAACAGGCCGAGCGCGAACATATTCTCAGAACCCTGCGCGAGTCGAGCTGGATCATCGGTGGGGCCGCTGGTGCCGCGGCAAAGCTCGGCATGAAACGGACTACCCTCCAATCCAAAATGCAAAAGCTCGGGATTGCCCGTCCTCGGTAATGCCGACCTGTGACAGGAGCGTATGGAGACCTTGAAAACTCTCTCAAGACGCGGCGTCCGACAAAGCCTTCATCTCGTCCATCACGCGGGGGGCGGACCGGCGGCTCACGCCGGTTGGCGCATCGTTGATCATTCAGTTGCGGGACGCCGATGTTGATCGATATCGCTCCTCTGAAGAAGTATGCCGATTTTCGTCTCCTCTTCATCGGTCAGATGATCTCCTATCTCGGCACGATGGTCAGCTATATGGCCGTCTCGTATCAGGTGTATCAACTGACGCATTCGACCGCCCTCGTAGGTGCATTGGGTGTCGCGCAACTAGTGTCCTGTCTCTGAAGTTCATGGAATAAGTTGTGCACCGCTGGTGTTCTAGGGAGGACACCATGCGAACAGGACGACCAACCGCTCCGCTGATTTTGACGATGACCGAACGAGAGACCCTACAGCAATGGACACGTCGCCCGAAAACCGCTCAGGCCTTGGCGCAGCGAGCCCGGATGATTCTGGCCTGTGCCGCGGGGCAGACGAATACCGCCGTGGCTCGGGATGTGCGTGTGGCGCAGCAAACCGTCTGTAAATGGCGGCAGCGCTTTGTGACCCACCGCCTCGATGGGCTGCTGGATGAACCGCGCCCCGGCGCGCCACGCAGGGTGACCGACGTGGAAGTGGAACGGATTGTCACTCAGACCTTGAAGACGACACCGACCCACGCGACCCACTGGAGCACCCGCGCCATGGCGCAGCGGAGCGGAGTGAGCCGGAGTACCGTGCATCGTATTTGGCGAGCCTTTGGCCTTCAGCCGCATCGGAGTGAGACGTTCAAGCTGTCGGCCGATCCGCTGTTTGTCGAGAAGGTGCGCGATATTGTGGGGCTCTATCTCCATCCTCCGGACAAAGCGCTGGTCTTGTGCGTCGATGAGAAGGCACAGATTCAAGCCCTGGACCGTACACGTCCGTTGTTGCTGATGCGCCCGGGGCAGGTCGAGCGCCGCACGCATGACTATCGTCGTCATGGTACGACCTCGCTCTTCGCCGCCTTGGAAGTCAAAACGAGCCGGGTCATTGGGCAACTCCATCAACGACATCGTGCCGTTGAATTCCGTCAATTCCTCGACACGATCGACGCCAGCGTCCCGTCCCACTTGGACGTGCATATGATCCTGGACAATTACGGCACCCATAAAACCGCTCGGATTCGTCGGTGGCTGTTGAAGCACCCACGGTTTCATCTGCACTTCACCCCCACCAGCGCCTCCTGGATCAATCTGGTGGAACGCTGGTTCGCGCTGCTCACCGAGCGCCAACTACGCCGATGCGTTCACTCCAGTGTCCGAGCCCTCAAGGCCGCCATCCAGCAGTACATCACCGTGACCAACAGGCACCCCAAACCCTTCATATGGACCAAAACCGCCGATGAAATCCTGGCCAGCGTCGCCCGATTTTGTCAGCAAACTTCAGAGACAGGACACTAGGTCCGGTGTTCATATTCGGGTTACTCGGAGGGACCTATGCCGACCGCATCAATCGCCGCAAGCTGTTGCTGGCGTCGGAATTAATCATGGCGCTGCTGGTTCTTCTCTTACTCCTGAACAGCCTGTTACGTCAGCCGTCTGTGAGCGCCATCTTTGTCCTGGTCGCCCTACTCCAAGCTGTCACGGGGTTTCACACCCCTGCCATGGAAGCGTTGACTCAGAAGATGGTTCAACCGGCTGATTACGCGGCAGTCGGCGCATTGAGCGGCTTTCGGGCTTCGGCCGGCGCCATTGTCGGCCCACTGCTCGGCGGCATACTTGTCGCGGCTTTCGGCCTGACCGGCGCGTATGTGTTCGATCTCTTGTCTTTCCTGGGAGCGGTGATCTGTCTTCTGTTGATGACCAAGATGCCGGATCCCGAGTCCAGTCTTCGCTCGCCTCTGGCCGATGCCGCAGCAGGGATACAATTCGCCGTTTCGAAGCCGGAACTCGTCGGCACCTATCTGATCGACATCGCCGCAATGTTGTTCGCATTTCCAGTGGCGCTGTTTCCTGCCATGGCGGAACAATGGGGCGGCGCTCGAATCGCCGGACTATTGTTTTCGTCGATGGCGATCGGTAGCCTGATCGCCATGCTTTTCAGCGGCTGGAGCGGGCGTGTGCGCCGCCAAGGCCGCGTCGTGGTCATCGCCGCCGCCTGTTGGGGACTCTTCATCATTGGTGTCGGGCTGGCACCGGTGCCATGGCTGGCCGTGCTGTTTTTAATCCTGGCCGGAGGCGCCGATATGATCAGCGGATTGTTCCGGAGTGTCATCTGGAACCATGCAGTTCCGAATAGTATACGCGGGCGGCTGTCCGGCATCGCGATGATTTCCTATATGACCGGTCCGCTGCTGGGGAATACGCGCGCCGGCTGGGTCGCCCGCAGAGCAGCGTTTCCATCAGCATCGAACGAAAGTCGGAAACGGTGGAGAAATGTTACGGTGGGAGTCCAGGGCCTACGGCGGCGCCCAGGGTTGGAATAAAGAGTCCTCACGTTCGGCCCTGACGGGGTCTTAAGGAATCTCAACGGCTACTGGCCAAAAGAGCAATGATTTTGAGCGCAGTGTGCGCCGATATTTCGTCAGTTGACGAATGGACGACGGATTAACTTCGTCACCTCGCATATCTTCTTTTCTATAGTTAAAGTAAAAGTCATTGAAAGTTTATTTTATATCAGTCGGTTGCAAGATTTGTCTGTGTCTCGAATCTACTTGGAACAGTCATTGCTGTTCCTTCGAACTAAACATGTGATAGGAAAAATTCTACATGATTTTTGGTCAAGGCACTTTGGAGGGTCGTTCTCATGAATCGTCGTAACTGGATCGGAACAGTCCTGCTTCTCGCATTGGTACTATCCACAGGCATCGGGTTAGTCGCCTGGAAGTACGAATCCATTCAAGACTCCGCCGCGGCCTCTGCCAACCAACCGGAGCCGATGGAGTCCATCACCGTCGCCGTCGCACGCGAGATGGATCATCGCCAGACCACCACCTCTATCGGGACGGTTCTGGCCTTACGTTCGATCATGCTGAAGAACGAACTCGCAGGGACAGTCCGTGAAGTCCGGCTCACGCCGGGCCAGATCGTGGAAGCCGGTACCTTGTTGGTTGCGCTCGACGTCTCCGTCGAAGAAGCCGACCTCAGGGCGCAGGAAGCCCAGGCCGCTCTTACCAAAACGGTGCTCAGTCGCCGACAGAATCTCAGTCAGGAACTCGCTACGACTCAGGAGGAAGTCGACCGGGCTCGTGCCGACTTGGACATTGCCCATGCCCAAATTGCCCGTACCGGGGCGATCATTGCCAAGAAGACCATCCGCGCGCCATTCCGGGCGCGCGTGGGTATTGCCGATGTTCATCCCGGCCAATACCTGGACGAAGGGACCTTGCTCACAACGCTACAGGGCGTCGGCGAAGCGGTCCATGTCGATTTCACGGTGGCCCAGCAGGTCGCGGCCGGCTTACGAAGTGGCGAGACGGTCGAGGTGTTTGCGGCCGGCGAAGTCCCCGCCGTCAGAGCCAACATCGTCGCGCTCGATGCACGCGTGGATCCGACGACTCGGAATGCCGTGGTGCGGGCGCGGGTTGATGATACGCGCCATATACTGGCCCCCGGCGCGTCGGTTCGGGTTCGAGTTCCCGTTGGTCTCTCGCGTAAAGCTGTCGCCATCCCGGTCAGCGCGTTGCGCAAGGGACCAGGCGGCGATCAGGTATTCGTGATCGCGCCGGATCAGGATCACAAGAGTCGAGCGCATGTGCGGCAAGTGGAAAGCGGCACGATGGTCGGCGATCAGGTCGTGATTCACGCCGGCCTCGACGTCGGCGAGACCATCGCCGCGTCGGGGTCGTTCAAGTTGCGTGAAGGTGTGCTCGTCGCGATTGCGCCTGAACCTTCCTCGCAAAACCAGGCCCACGCACAAACGGTCAGCAAAGACTGAATCGATCACCAGTCGAAGAAGAAATAAGGATATACCCATGCGATCGTTCACCGATATCTTCGTGAAGCATCCGGTCCTTGCCGTGGTCGTCAACCTCGTGATCATCCTCGCCGGCTGGCGAGCGCTGACGTCCTTGCCCGTGCAGCAGTACCCCCAAATCGAGAGCTCGTCCGTGATCATCACGACGATCTATTACGGGGCGAGCGCCGAAACGGTTCGCGGATTTTTGAGCACGCCGATCGAGCGGGTCGTGTCCGCGATCAGCGGCGTCGATTACGTGGAGTCAACCAGCCGGGCCGGTGCCAGCACCGTGACCGTGCATTTGAAGTTGAACCACAGCAGCACGGCAGCCCTAGCTGAAGTCACGGCGCGGCTCCAGCAAGTGAGAGCGGAGTTGCCGACTGCAGCGGAACCGCCGGTAATCGAGCTGCAGCGCGCCGATCGGCCTTATGCTTCGTTCTATATCAGTTTCTCCTCCACGGAACGCAGCGTCTCGGCCGTCACGGACTGGCTGCTGCGCACGCTCCAGCCGCAACTGGCCACGCTGGCCGGTGTCCAGCGAGTCACCTTCGAAGGTGGGCGACAAATCGCCATGCGCATCTGGATCGATCCCGACCGCCTCGCATCCTTCAATCTGTCGCCCGGCGACGTGCAGAACGCGCTGCGGAACAACAACTACCTGGCCGCAGTCGGGCGGACCAAGGGAAACTTCGCTCAGATCAACCTGCTCGCGAATACCGATCTGCGCTCCGCCGCCGAGTTCGAAGAGCTGATCGTCGCCGACCGAGGCGGGGCCATCGTCCGGCTAAAAGATATTGCGAAGGTCGAGCGCGAGGCGGAAGAAGCCGACATGATCGCCAAGTACAACGAGACGGAAGGCGTGTACCTCGGGATCTGGCCGGTACCGGGTGTAAATGAAATCGAGGTCCAGCACCGGTTGGTCGACGAGATGGAGCGCATTCGGCCGACGCTGCCCCCCGACATCGACATGCAGCTGGTGTGGGACGGCACGATGTTCATGCGGAATGCGCTGACGGAAATCACGAAGACATTGTCTGAGACGATCTTGATCGTCGCCGTCGTCGTGTTCCTCTTTATGGGCTCGGTCCGAACCGCGCTGGTCCCCCTTGTCGCGATGCCGGTGTCGCTGATCGGCGCGGCTATCTTCATGGTTGCGTTCGGCTTCAGCCTCAATCTCCTGACGCTGCTCGCCATCGTCCTGTCGGTCGGGTTGGTCGTGGACGACGCGATCGTCGTCGTGGAGAACGTCGAACGGCACGTGCGCCTCGGCAAGTCGCGGATCGACGCGGCCCTGGTCGGCGCACGCGAGTTGCTCGGTCCGATCATTGCCATGACGATCACGCTGGCGACGGTCTACACCCCGATCGGATTCCAGGGCGGGTTGACCGGCTCGCTCTTCTTGGAGTTTGCCATCACGCTCGCCGTGGCGGTCGTGTTGTCGGGCGTCGTCGCCATCACGCTGTCGCCGGTCATGAGTTCGCGGTTCGTCCACCCGCAAGGGAAGGAAGGTCGGTTGACTGCCTTTGTTAATCGACGCTTCGAAGAGGTGCGCCGTATCTACACCTGGCTGCTCGATGTCGCGCTGACGATGCGTTGGGGCATCGTGGCGGCAGCGCTGCTGATAATGATATCAATCTGGCCGCTGTATCTCTTTTCGCGCCAAGAACTCGCGCCGGTGGAGGATCAAAGCCACATCAGCTTGTTCTTCGAAGCGGCTCCCGACTCGACGGTTGCCGCCAGCAACCGCGAACATCTGAATGTCGTCCAGGCCATCACGTCTCTTCCTGAAACGAAGTTCACCTGGTCGCTGACGACATCCTGGGGCGGGTTCGGCGGCTTAGTCGCGAAGGACTGGCACGAACGGACACGCTCGACCGAGCAAATGTACGGCGAGCTGTTCGGCCGGGTCTCTCAAGTGCCGGGCCTGCGAGTCTTCCCGCGTTTGGATCCGCCTTTGCCGACGCCCGGTCAATACGACGTCGAACTACTCTTGCAGAGCGACCAGCCGATCGAGCGATTGCTCGAGACGACGGGAGCAGTCCTGGCCGCTGGGTGGCAAAGCGGCATGTTCTTGTATGTAGACACCGACTTGAAGATCGACTTACCCGAGGCGCGTGTGGTGTTGGATCGAGAGCGGCTTGCCGATCTTGGGTTCGACCTGGCCGGAATCGGCCGTGAGCTCGGCACCATGCTCGGCGGCGCGTACGTGAACCGGTTCAACTACTTCGATCGAAGCTATAAGGTCATCCCGCAGCTCGGAGACAAGGACCGTTCGACCGTCGGTCCCCTGCTTGATTTGAAGATCAAGACGCCGGGCGGGCAGATGGTGCCGGTGTCGACGTTTACACACATCGAAACGAGCACCGCGCCACGCACCTTGAACCGTTTTCAACAGCGCAACGCCGTGCGCATCTTCGGCGGCGTCAAGCCCGGCATCACGAAAGATCAAGGGCTGCGCGTGCTGGAAGAGGCTGCGGCGAAGGCGACCAATCCTCCGGTCATGCTCGATTATGCGGGCGAGTCGAGACAGATCCGCCAAGAGAGCGCCGCGCTGACCGTCACATTGGGCTTCGCCGTCGTGCTCATCTATTTGGTGCTGGCCGCCCAGTTCCAGAGCTTCCGCGACCCGTTGATCGTCTTGTTGGGTTCAGTGCCGCTCGCAATCTCCGGCGCGCTGATCTTTAGTTTCTTAGATTTCACGACCATCAACATTTACTCGCAAGTCGGCCTGATCACGCTGGTGGGATTGATCGCAAAAAACGGCATCCTGATCGTGGAATTCGCCAACAAACTGCAGGCGAGCGGCCTCTCACGGATCGCGGCGGTGCGTGAAGCGGCCTTGACCAGGCTGCGGCCGGTGCTGATGACCTCCGCCGCCACCGTGTTCGGACACCTTCCCTTGGTGCTGGCCTCTGGGCCGGGAGCCGCGGCCCGCAACAGTATTGGGACGGTATTGGTCTCAGGAATGACAGTCGGCACGATCTTCACGCTGTTCGTTGTGCCGGTGTTCTACTCGTTGATCGCAGCCCAACACCAGCCGGATCTTGAGCCTGAAGGGATCGCGCTCGATGCTGATGATGAAGCGCTGCTCACAGTGGCGGCACAGAACTGACGAAAGGTTCGAAAGATATTTGCCATGCTGAAGATCACTTCGGAGAAGAATCGAAATACGGTGCGACTCAGACTGGAGGGCAGCCTGACCGGACCTTGGGTCGGTGAACTCGAGCATGAGTGGCGAACCACCCAACCGGCTGAAGGAATCCCTCTTGTCGTGGATCTCACGAGCGTAACCTTCGTGGGAGAGGACGGCAAGCTTCTCTTAAAGCAGATGTGGCGAGAAGGCGCACAATTGATTGCAACAGGATGTTGCATCGGTCACCTTGTGGAAGAGATCACCCGGTCACAACCGGATCTGTCCTTCACCCGATGCGAAACGAAATGAGCGGAGTCGTCATGCGCATATTTAGTCTCTTCATAGGGTCGTTCTTCCTGGCCGCCTGCGCCGTTGGACCGGACTATACCCGGCCGGACCTTTCCCCACCGGCGTCATTCAGGATGGCCGGCGCTGAGGCAGAAGGTGAGTCCTTCGCGAATTTGCCGTGGTGGGAGCTCCTTCAGGATCAGGCGCTTCACGATCTGATCCAGACGGCTCTCCGAGAGAACAAGGATCTCAAACGCGCGGTCGCCTCTGTCGAAGAATTCCAAGCGCGTCTATTCGTCGCCAGGATGGACTTTGCTCCAAAGGCCGACATCACAGGCAACGCACCGATCATGGGACGGAAGGCAGAATTTCTGTTCCCGGGCTTTCCGAACCCGTTCAACTATTATCTCCAAGGCAACCTCGCCTGGGAACTCGACATCTGGGGTCGCATCCGGCGGTCCAATGAAGCAGCTCGCGGCGATCTTCTGGCACGCGAGGAAGCCCGGCGAGCCGTGGTCTTGCAGCTCGTCAGCGGTGTTGCGGAATCCTACTTCGACCTCTTGCAGTTCGATCGACAACTGGAAATCGGGAAACGCACGCTGCAAACATGGCAGGAGTCGGTACGGATCGCGCAGGCGCGCCTACGGGAAGGCGTCATCGCCAAACTCGACCTGGATCAATTCATGTCGGAGCGAGCCAACGCAGTGGCGCGTGTCGCCGAGTTGGAACGACAGATGGTGCAGAAAGAAAACCAACTCAGCGTGCTGGTGGGACACAGCTCCGGTCAGATCCCCCGCGGACGCTCGTTGA
>CABVRS010000054.1 GCA_902500745.1 uncultured Nitrospira sp. | reverse complement strand
CACCATCAAACTGAGTTCATCCCAGAAGCGCAAACGCTGCTGCAGCAAGCCAAGACACACGCGACCAGGATCAAGCATCATCGGTCCTAGCCATCTCAAACCAGGCAAAGCAGTCCGGACCAGCCCGCTTGCCGTGAGTCAGTCGACGGTTCTTCTCAACGTCTTCAATCGTCCCTGCCGTTTCTTTCCTTCAATCCGACGATTCTGAGAACCCCTCGTCGGCTTGGTCAGCTTTCGCTTCTTGCGTGGGATCGCCACGCTCTGGATCAATAGGCGCAATCGATCCAAGGCATCTTCGCGGTTCCGCTCCTGCGTTCTGTGTTGCTGCGCTTTGATCGTAATCACACCGTCGGCTGAAATGCGATGATCTCGGAGTTGTAGCAGCGCACCTTTATAGAATGCCGGTAGAGAAGAGGCGGGAATATCGAACCGTAAATGTATGGCGGTTGAGACCTTATTGACATTTTGCCCGCCGGCACCTTGTGACCGTACGGCATGGAGTTCGATCTCGTGATCCGGGATGGCAAGAGAGGAGGAGATATGCAACATGAGGACTAGCTAGCACAATCCACAGATCAGCGCAATGTACATCAAGAGAGTGCTGTTCACTGGAACCTGATTTTGTGGTGGCATTTGTTCCATCGGAGGATGTAAAAGGCTTCTTCGAGAGGCATACAAAGACCACGACCTTCACCAACATCTGCTGATTTGGAGTAGACGCATGGAGAAATGTCAAACTGCTCGATGGGTATGTGGAATGAGACGGCTGATCGCAATCGGAGTTCTGGTCTGGAGCGTCATAGGAGGGACAGTAAACTCCGTGCAGGCCTTCACCGAATTAGGTCCGAATACGACGTCCGACTTCCGGCTCTGGACGCCGGTGTATCTGACCGTGAAGCTGCCGTCGAGATTCATCGCCTACATGGAGGTCAACCCGCGCATCGGGGATGATGCCTCCAATATAGATCAGCTGCTGCTCCGTCCGGCGCTTGGCTATCAACTCACGGAGAGTCTCTCCATCTGGCAAGGCTATGCCTGGGTCGGCAACTTCAATCAGAGGCATACGCCTCCACAGTCGCCTTTTTTCGAAGAAAACCGGATTTATCAGCAGGTCAACTACAAGCATAAGTTCTCCCACGTGAAGTTCTTAAGCCGCACCAGGTTGGAAGAGCGGTGGATCGAGCATGCAGACGGAACCGCCGTGCGGTTCCGTCAAATGTTCCGAGCAGATTTCCCGATACCGCAGGCCCCTGATTGGGCGTTCGTCACATATGATGAAATCTTTATCAACCTAAATACGGTGGGCGTACCGACCGGAAAGGGCCCAGGGGCAGGAATCGATCAGAACCGTTTCTTTCTCGGCATCAACAAATCGTTTAATCAATACTTCAACGTGGACATGGGCTACCAGAACCAGATGCTCAACAGCCGGAACCTGCCCGGCAATGCGAATCTCATCAATCACATCTTCCTGCTACAATTTTTTATCAACCTCTAGGCGAACATGGCGAGGCTCTCCTAATCCCTAATTGACTTATAATTTGTCCTGCCCTCTCCCTTTGAGAGGGAGAGGGGTGGGGTGAGGGTGCGAGAGGGCGTGTTCAATCGCCAGCAACACCGCCTCACGGTTGCCTAACACATCGTGATCCCAGAACCGAAGCACCCGATAGCCACGTTGCATGAGGAATGCCGTCCGTCGCTCATCGGCTTGGAACTGCGCAGCATGGTGGCCTCCATCGAGCTCAACCACGAGCCGATGTGCCGGACAACAGAAATCCACGATGTACGGGCCGACGGGGTGCTGCCGGCGAAACTTAGCGTGATGGAGCTGTCGGTCGCGCAACTGCCTCCAGAGTACCCGCTCACTGTCGGTCTGCCGCCTGCGAAGCTTTCTGGCAAGCCCACGGCTCCTACCCCCCTCACCCTTTCCCTCTCCCCCAGTGGGGGCGATGGATCTCTTACGCCTTTGCCCCATGAGCGTTACCCACACAAAATCCTGAAGAACCCGATATTGGTCGGGATGTGAATGCCTCTTGCTGATTCAGGGTGACCCTACTGGAGTTCCGGTAGGCGGTCGATGATGCGGAGGCGCACGTCATCCCCAAGTTGGATCTGCACCATCTTGGAGGAAAGGTTTTCTCGAATCTGTCGAACATCCTCAGCACTGAGCTGCAACTGTCCTCCACATCGCTCTACTAAGTGATATACGAACAGAGAGGTTAGGAATTGTGCATCTTCATCCGTGGCGTGGTCACTGAGATTCAGGATTTGTGACATGGCGGTAAGTAAAATATGATTTGTGAGTATCACTTATGCCTGAGGCTCTGCGAACATCACAATGCCCCAAAGGGAGGGGGAAACGCGTGCCGCGCCATTAGGTAGAGCCGGACGAGGCGAACTTAATCCCGTAAAGGGATGCGTGACCAGGAGTCTACTGCAAGCTCTGGATCAATCGGGCGGGAACTCACTCGGTTGAGTATTCAATCCGTTATTTCGATTGTGCCGCATTGCCCGCATAGTTCGATTCTAAAACAAAGCGCTTATGCAACGGCTGGAGCGGTCGAGCATTGTCATGACCTAAGAGGCTGCGGAACCTCCGGACCTGCGCAGCGGAGACCTCGATGGGGTCGTGCATCACAGCCCAAATGACGCCTTCGTGGCACGGTGGGGTTGTATAGGATCCAAAATAACGGTAATAGGATCGACGCTTGGGCAGGAGATCAATTGGGTTCACCTGATGTTCGTGATCATCAATTACCTCCCCCGCCTTCGCAGGGGCATGCGCTAAGAATGTCTCGAAGAACGGATTGTGTTTACCCTCTTGCATAAATACGGCTACTACCGCAGCTTCATGCCGCTCGTTGTGGTGAACAAGGTGGAGTTCCATCGGGTAGTGTCTTTGATCGACCGTGTGCTCACTCGGGGTATGGAAGTGGAACTGTTCCAAGAGATAGAGGTCGCCATCAAACATAATGGTGCTGTCTTTATCAAAATGGAGTACGGTCTGACCGTGCTTGGGGTACCGAGACTTGACCGTTTCTGAAAGCGGTTCAAGTTCTTCCAACGTATGCCCATTGTTGATCACATGAAACGGGGCATCTTTATAAGAAAACTGAATGTCGGTGAGCGGGATCTTGTGGCTTCGCAAGAGATCAATCGGGGATTGCGACATGCCCTTATCGCAGAGGGCAAACTCCGGTCCTAAACTTCCCCAATGAAATGGCCCATGGTCACCCTCGTAACCCCAGGTTATGGGTTCCGATTCACTGGCAGATAAGTCGACAGCTGGCATCGCCAAAGCGAATAAAACCAGTACACTGCGAATCAAGGGTTTCATGAGTTCCCTCCTCTACCAGCAGCTAAAATTTTCGTGAGATCTGCCCGAGCTGTCTGTATACCATACATCTACCAAATACCAGGACTATGTTCGACCATCAGTGCCGTACTCCGTACCGACCCATGAGAGCTGAGCATTTCATAACTCTCAGGTGGACCAAGCCAAGCATCTTACGTGTCCTTCGTTATCCAACCGGTGGGCTGACAAATGGTCCAGACCACCAAGCAGCATATCTGGACCAATATCTTTCCGTTCTATTTCAACTGGGCTGCCGTATTAAAGTAGCTAGTTTCAAGAACAAATCGTTTGTGTACCGGCTGGGTCGGTCGTGCATTCTCGTGGCCTAAAATAGTTCGGAATCGACCGATCTGTTCAGCGGAGACTTCGATCGGGTCACGCATAATGGCCCAAATGACTCCCTCGTGACAGGGCGGAGTGGTATAAGAGCCGAAGTAGCGGTAGTAGTTGAGATTCTTGGGTAAGAGATCCTTTGGATTGATCACATGTTTGTGGTCATCGACGACCTCTCCAACGTTCTTTGGAGCATGGTCTAAAAACGATTCAAAGTGCTGGTTATGTTGGCCCTCTTTTATGAAGACGGCCACGACTGCCGCTTCATGCCGTTCGTTGTGATGCACCAGGTGGAGCTCGATCGGGTAGTGCCTCTGATCAACCGTGTGTTCGCTCGGGGCATGGAAATGAAATTGCTCCAAGAGGTAGAGGTCATCATCAAAGACAATTGTGCTGTCCTTATTAAAATGCGTCGCCGTCTGGCCGTGCTGTGGATACCGCGACTGAGCCGTTTCTGAAAGCGGTTCGAGTTCCTCCAACGTATGCCCATTGTTGATCACATGAAACGGGGAATCTTTGTAAGAGAATTCGATCTTAGCCAGATCAAGCTTATGTGCCCCAAGCAAGTCAATTGGGGACTGAGCCATCCCCTTGTCACAGAGAGCAAATTCAGGTTGGAGGTGTCCCCATTGCGAAGGTCCGTGCTCACCCTCGTAGCCCCAGGAAACAGGTGCAGATTCACCCGCGTATAAGTGATTGGCCGATATGGTCAAGGCAGAAGCCGCAAGTAGCAGCGAGAATACCCTCATAATGGATCCTCCTCCAATTGAATGAAGCTGCATGAGTACCTGCCGGAAAGCCAAATTGATCGAACAGCGCAATGGGGCGGAATTATAGATTTGCGCTAGGCGAGATATCAATAGTCACGTAACACACGCACAAAATTGTCCAATACGACAGTCGTGTTCCTAACTAAATGAGGAGATCGGGCGTAGGAAGTAGTGCAATCTCTAGGTCGCAATAGCACCAAGCAATTCTTAGTGAGGCTTTCGGTAAGACTTTACTGACTGTGCTGATCCTGGCCATCAGCGCGGGCGGCATCATTCAGTAATTTATCAGCGACTTGATTCGCAACGCGATCCACAACACTTTGGGTAGGATGAAAGAACCCGGTTTCATACTCATGGGTCCAGATAGGCGCCTTCGTTTTGGAGTTAAGCAATCGGACCATTCCTATCCCGGCATACTGAGTGTTGAGGCTTCCTTCCAGCCCATAAAATGCCTCCATTCCAAAATACCAGCGCTGAAAACCGGCGACTCCAGTGAGCGCTGCGTCGGCCTGTTCAGGAGTCTCAACGACGGAGAACCGTCCAGATTGAGCCAGTCTGGCCTGAATCTTATCTTTGACCTGGTCTGATCCCTCTACGAGAAGTGGGTCTTCACCATGCGTCAGGTCCTCAATGTACACTGATCGGACCGAGGCCAATGCGGGGAGGTCTTGTGCAATATCCGTGGGAACTCCGAATGTACGATGGCAACCGAACAGTGAGCAGCAGAGAGCCAGCAGCGTCATCGCTCTCAACATTGGCTACTCTCCCAAAGGTCGCTGTTTGCACTGGTGATGTGTCGCATTGCCTTTAGCCTTACTATACATCTACCGGAGTCGTAACTCCCCATGGCTTCAAAACCTGTACACCGCTCCCACTGAGACGTTGGTATTGTGGTCGTGCGTCTGATGGAAATTCTGTCGACGATTGGAGCGCTGAACCATGACGGTCAAGGCGGTATGGTCGGTCAGTTGGTAGGAGAGTCGACCACTCCCGAGAAAAATATTTTCATGTCCGTTAAACCGCTCGTCTTCAGGATTGCCGGCGGTAAAATTATTGCGCTCGTAATGAAAGTCCAATTCCAGCTCTAAATGTTCCATGAGGTCCGCCTCGATGCCGATTGATGCAAAATGGTGCACGTAGGAGGCGTCATCATGGAGTTCGGCCTCATGGCGACCGTCTGCGAGACCGCGCTCGTAATGGTACCCGGCGATGAATCGCGCATGGTGATTGAGGTGATAGACCAGATGGGGCCCGAACCTCCACAACAAAGTATCCCGTTGCATGAACGGGTCGTTGAAATTCCGGATTCCCGCGCGACCGAGCAGCTGAATTTCCCAATGTTCGGAAAGACGGTGATCGAGCCGGACTGTGCCAAGATGAGAAGTCACGCGCATATCCTGAAGATTCTGTTCAGCCTCATGGAATTCCGTCTGCCCGAGCAACTGGTCCGGGGCCGTGAAATACCGTAATCGAAGCAGGGTGCGAGGGGTGAATGCATGGATGGCTTCCAGGTATATCCCCGACTGGCTGAACTCAGGATTGGTCGCGTAGACGAATCCTCGAACCCGTACGGAAAGTTCCGTCTCGCCTAGTGAGGAAGGAATCAATTTGGACACACGAACATACGGTTCGAACACCATATCCTTTCCAATTCCGGTGCGGGAGACATCCAGCACGGGTTGGGAAGGATCACCATCCAAACTCGAACGACGGGTAGCGGAAAATAGGGCCACGTCATCAGTGTAAAACAAGGTCCCACCACCGGTCGCAGACCATCCGGTGTTAGGCGCTGCAGCCAAAGCAGGGCAGTTCATGATCAGTAGCACCAGGCTTGGTGCCAGGGCCGTCACACAAAACGCTCTGTTAAGCGACCGATGGATGGCCGATACGAATCTTGCTATCATTCAGTACGTGTGAATTAGAAGCAACCTGCTGAAGAGCAGTGTGGCGGGTCAGTCTAATGCCATATACTCCAACCTACAGCCGTGCCCCAGGCATAAAAGCATTAAATAATTACCGGGCCAAAAGTAGTAGTAATCTGACCTCCGACTTAAATCTACTCATAAGCGAAACAATACCTAGGAATGTTACCTTTGACTCTATTTCAATTGCAAGAAACAGTTTTCGGCAAATACACGAAGGACCGAACGAGTGATTTCTGGTCTCTCCGTCAAAAATCATGGAACAATTAGGACTTCTGGGTCTTCTTCCCAAAGTATTCCTGTCGGCTGACGGCCACGTCTGCGACGTACACAAATCCGGAATGCCGCTCAAAGATCGGGCGGAGGCCGGCAAGGATCGGCTCAACCTTATCTTCCGGTACAACCGTTAAAATCATCTCAAGGCTCTCCTGCTCGCTAAACATGAAGTGCGCCTCTCGCACTCCATGATGTCCCTTTCCGGAAATATTACCGATGATTGTGTAACCGGAGGCGTGGACACGATCCAGCAGCTCCGTCACGAATGCGCGTTGCTCACCCGCGACAATCACACGAATCTCTTTCATCGGATGCAAACTTAAGCTGCCCATTGCCACGCTCCTTTCCGGTCTCTTCCTTCTCCGAAAATAGGTTATTCCACATGTTCGACCACTTGCGGCGCAATACAGGTCCATTCCCCGTTCGGCTGATATCGATACCACCCCCCATCGTGAGGGTCGAGCACAACGAGATGAACCCATTGATTGTGATAATAGTGTTGAAGGACATCGTGTCGTGTAATGAGTTTCTCAATTCCTTTTCGAGGAGCCTCAACGATGGTCAGTAGTCGCATCGGCTCATGGTAGGGGATGTCACCGTTCATGACGGTTTGTCTCGCCAATCCAAGACGGAGATCGCTCCACGGCCCAGACATGACGCCAAACCGTCCCACCACATTGTGGTAGATTTTACTTCCACTGCCGTATACCTCATTGTCGACTGCAGAAAAATAGTGCTCCATATTGATCCATTGCGCCACAACTTGAGGGGCTGTGAGCAGCACCTCAAGCAGTCGATTGCTCGGATCTTCACGATAGTCATACGAATGCAGGAACACACGACCGTTCAGATCCAGTCCCTTAGTTAATTCACGCCTCCCAATGATAAAGGAGGTATTGTTTGAAAGCCCCCACTCAGGTCTGACCTGGCTCCAGTCGACGCTCCGCTTACGGACGTGGGCCTGTGCTGTTCGTTCGGGAAGAGCCTGCTGAACCTCAGGAAAGCGCCCACATCGTTCTTGGCTCGTGAGGCGTGAAGCTTCTTTCAGGTCATCTTGCAGTCGAGCCAGATCCGCCCGATGAGTTGGTGGCACATCTTCCAAGTCGAAGAGCTGTACCTCGTCGGTCGTTGTATTCATCTGTCCGGCGATGAAATGAGTATCCGTTGGAATGTCGATACCGGTTTTTTTCAGACGTTCTCGCACCGTCAGATTATTAGCCATCATGGCCAAGACGCGAGCGTTGGGTTTCCCTTCATTGCCGCCGCAGGCACCGCAGTCGAGCGCGGATTCGTACGGATTATTGTCGGAGGTGCTCCCATGCGCACAGAAGAAGACGAGTCGTGCGAAGTTTTTGGTCAGTCCCATCATATGGAGTGCGGTATCGACCGTGAGGACCTGCTCCTCAAGGGTAAATCCGGTCCTGGTGATCCGCTCTTTATGCCGTGACACGGCTCGCGCGTTCAGGTCGTATTGCCGTTGAAGCGTCTCAACGAGTTCGTTGACCATCTCCGGTGTCAGTCGTGCGCGCGCAGCTTCTTGGGTTACGACGGACGACTGGGGATCTTTGTCTACTCCCAGAGCGCGTTGGCGCAAGGCCTCGACCAGAGGCGGGGTAATCATGGAGCTGCGGAGCCCCAATCGTTCCTGTAACGCCTTCCTGACCAGCGCCTGCTGTTCCGCATCGAGCATCTCGGCGGTTTCACCTGGTGCGAGTTTATCGACTGTGAGCGTGGTCGGAAGAGAGGGAGCCGACAACTTTCGGAACCATGCAGTCAGCCGATGGTAGAGTGCCGGTATCAATGTTTTGCCGAAGATCGGGAACCCGTAGAACCAGCCCAAGGACTCCACCATGACATAGGGGGTTACGACGTTCTCCTTCAAATCGTGCAGCAACGTATGGCCGGCATGGACCCACCTGGCGCGCACCTCGTGCTTTAATACGGTATCGTCTAGGTAACTCCGTGGAATTTCCCGGACTTCGTTCTTCGCACGCATGATGACTGGAAACTGCTCCGTATCGTGTTCCTTCCCCCAAGCTCGGTAGCGGATAAACGCGGCGAAGAAACCGGCGAACCCGTAGGTTTCATGAGGTCCCACCGATTCCAGGTGCCGCCGAAAGGGTTCGGAGCGCACGTCGATGCAGTAGACCGATTGCGAATAGGGTCGGTTCGTGGATGAGTGGGCTGGATCGTTGGGTCGGGTTCGGAGTTTTTGGAGCAAGTGCTCCTGGTAGCTGGTTTCCAGCGCCTTCAGCCAGACTGGTCCATGTTCGGATTCGGGAAAGGCCTCCATCCAATCTACTAGCTGCTTGAGGTCCGTCACTGAACACTCATTCAGGCAGCCGACGTCGATCTCCAAAAATCTGATCAGCGAAAGGAGCTGTTTGGCAGCTCCACGGAGTTTGGCCGTCTCCTGGCGAGGGACCACGTCCATTTTGTACCGGTCGAGCACGGCCTTCCAGCCCGCGCCTCGACGATGAGCCAGCCGGTCCACCTCCTCGGCATACAGGGCAGGCAAGAGCCCGGCCACGCGCTGGCGCCTTAGATAGTATTCTTCGGCATGACCATGCATGTAGTCGGTCACGACATCGAATCGACCCTGGATACCAAGGTGTCCCTGGCAGGCCTTCTGAACCAGCTCTCGTGCATACCATTGACGAATGGCCAAGAACTTGACCAACCCGGCGGGGTAGGCCTGCTGCCAGGGGTAGTCGCGCTCCTCTCCGCGCCACTTGATAAAGCCGGCCCATCCAGGCAAAGACGTCAGCTGTAACGACAGATAGTCTTGCCGAAGGTTGGCAGGGATTCCCATCGCATCCAAACTCTCCAGGAGCGCATCTTCAGGATAGTCGGGCAGCTGAGCGATCTTCTCGCGGCTGTTCGGAATATCGCAGACGGACCATTCGTGGGACGCCAGGGCTTTCCAGGCCGCATACAGCCCCTTGTCTCGCTCCGGCATGGCCCAGGTGGCATGACCTTCATCGAGGAAGGCTTCGCACCATTTGATCAATTGGTCGTTGATTTGCTGAACGATCTGAGTGCCGAGGGTATCATCGCACCAGTGTGAGAGCGTCAGCCATCGTCCGAGCGCCGCTTCGTCGCGACTCACCATGGCACTGATTCGCTCGGAAAGATCGGGGAAGACGGTGACTGGCCGAAGCCGGGCGGCAAGGTTGTCGATTGTGTGGCGCGATAGGTCGGGCAATTGATCGTCCAGCGGCTCGATAACCGGACTGCAGAGCCCCTCAGCAAGGCATGCACGCAGCACCGATCCGTGGGTAATCCTGTGCGTGCCAAGGAGAACAGACTTGTCGAGTATCAGTGGCTTAAGCGCATCATCGAGATGCGTCACTTGGATGCGACCGGTTCTGAGGAACTTCCGATACACATGGCCGGGCAGATAGCCGTTGCCTCCAACGAACTGTTTCCCTCGCCGAACCGCCTCTTCAAACGACAGATACTCGATGCTATGCAAGGGATTATGGTGGACGAAGGTGCGCATCGGCCAGTACTGAGCGATGACTTCCCCTGCCAGCCGGACGATTCCGCGCAGTTCCATCCGCCGAGATTCGATGTTGAGTCCTTGTTCTAGTTCCGCCATGAGAACAACTCCCGACTGTGCGCGGCCTGTTCTAAGATCGGCTGCTCCGGTGCAAAGAGGGCGGATGGGACAAGACCCAATGCCAAGAGCACGACGACGACGATAGCCAAGGAGATCAATTCAGGATTCAAGAGATCGGTGTACCGCAATTCGGGTCGGCTCGCGCCGAACAACAATTGCTGCACCATCTGCATGATGTACCATGAGGCTGCAAGCCAGGCCGCCAGGGTGAGGAAGAGACCAAACACCGAGGCTTGGGACGAGGTCAGCATCAATCCCATAAATCCGGCAAACACACCGAACGGCGGAATGCCCATCGCGGCAAGGCCCAAAAGGGAGAGCAACACGGCGAATTTCGGCATGGCCGCAGCCAAACCGCTGATGGCTTGTGGGTCCACATCGTCGCCGTATCGCGTGCGGATGACCTGCCAGGCGATCAGGAGACCGCTGGTTGCGAGCCCGACAGCCCCGACCAAGAGCGTTCCCTGAGGCGTCGCGAATCCGCTTGTGGCGGCAAACCACCACGCGATCGAAAAGAAGGACAGGCTTCCATAGCTCAGTATGAGGCGTACCCGTGATTGGGCCAGCGCCTTGACGGCGGCGTAGAGGGCTCCGAGCAGTGCCAAAGTCCGAACGATCACCAGCACATCCTCCGGAACGGTCGACAAGATCTGGGGCAACCGCTGGAACCCGATGACCGGCAACAACACGACCACAAACGAGGGCAGGTTCCCCGGCAATCGTGTCACGGTCGTGAGATAGCCACCATGCAGAGGAACCAACGGCAGCAACAACGCACACGTGACCAGCGCGGCGATGGACGAGACCGGCGGATCGGCGATCATCGAAATCCCCACCCCAACCAACCCGAGAATCAACAGGCCGACCCCCCACCACGAAATCGGCCACAATGCGGTGTGATGGCGATAGAGCAGGATGACGAGCGTGATCAGCAACATCATGAGGAAGAAAGAGCCGGAGAACTCGAGAGCCGTCAGTGCTCCTATTCCAAATCCTAAACAGACCAAGGTCATGATCCACGAGAGCCGGTGATCGCTTCCCAAAGGGTGACTTAAGATCGATGTCAAAGCGGCAAGCGGCAGTAGGTACAGTGACAGACATCCGTTGGGAGGAATCGTGAGGAATCCGGCCAGCCCCACGACCGAGACCAAGCTGAAGATCGAACCGATCATAGAGAATTTCTTCACGCGCTCGGAATCCTCCCAGGATGTGAGCGCCACGATCGCTCCTGCCAATGGGATGGCGGCCAACAGCCATGGCACCAACGCCTCCATCATCGTGACCACCCACGTTCCAGTTTGTCGATCCGATGAATCAGTTGCCCGGCCTTCAGGCCGATCGCCCGATAGCTTTCGTCGGCGTAGAGCCGATTCATGAGCAACGGATAGAGCCGAATTCTCACGCCTTCAATCCAAGACGGGGTCCACACGCTGTGTCCATGCGCTCGTAGATATAGGTAATACCACCCGAGCACGGTCAAACCGGTCGCACCGAGGATGAGGAGGTCGAAGAGCCAGTCCGGCAGATCTGCGGCCTTGAAGTACGAAGCGACTTCCTCCGGGTTTGGGTAGAGGAAAGATGTGAACGACTCCACGGCGAACAAATATGTGAGGACGATGAACAACAACGTGACCAACATAGTGGCCGACACCTTCCACGACGCGACGGCATGAAGCCGCGTGAGCGTCAAGATAGCTTGCGACGACGTGATCCAAATGAAGAAGAGAATAATGACCGTCCCTTGCGATTCGAGCAACGGAATGTGCAAGACTCCGTGGGTGACCAGCAAAATGAGCAGCGGAATAAAGAGGGTCGTGGCAAAGCCAGTGGACCAGGTGAGACGAGAGAAGGCCGGTTCATCGGTGATCGCGTGGTCCGTGTGAGGGAAATGGGGATCCTGCCGCGTCTTATGAATGACGTTGCCGCAGTACAAAAACACGGTGCCTTTGAAGAGTCCGTGCGCGATCAGATGAAACACGGCCAGCGAGAAGGCTCCGAGGCCGCACTCCATGATCATATAGCCCATTTGCCCAATAGTGGAAAACCCGAGCGTTTTCTTGATGTCGTTCTGCACCAACATCATGGAGGCTCCAAGAACCGCCGTTAGCGTCCCGATGACGAAGGCGATGTGCAAGGTGGTGGAGCTCATGCCGAATAGCGGTGCCAGCCGATTGATGAGAAACCCGCCGGCATTGATGATGCCGGCGTGGAGCATCGCATGGACCGGGGTCGGGGCAAAGAGCGATCCCGGCAACCAGAGATGCAGCGGAAATTGTGCCGATTTGCCCATGGCCCCGATAAACAGCAGAAACGTGACTGCCGTGGTACCTCTGACCTCAATGCCAGGCCACAGCGAGAGGGTCACCGGTATTTCGGCCGCACGCAGAAAGAGGTCGTGGAATTCCAAGGTGCCGTAGAGCTGAAAGGCAAGCACGATGCCCGCCAGAAATGCCGTATCTGCAATGCGGAGGATCGTAAAGGTCTTGAAAGCACCCGCCAAGGTTCCGGCATGCGTATGGTTGTGTGCGAGCAGATACAGGAGATAACTCAGGAGTTGCCAGAACAAGAACAGCATCATGAGATTGGAGCTCGATACCATGCAGATCAAGACAAAGTCCGTGAGGCAAATCAGGGACAGGTATCGACGGGCATGACCATCTTGGTACATGTAGGTCGTGGAATAGATATAGATGAGCATGCTGACGGCGGTGATGAGAGTCATCATGACCGCGCTCAGCCGGTCGACGTAGAAACCGAGAGGGATGATCAAGGACGCCGTCGAATCCGGATTGTAGAACCGGATGACGATGGGCCCTTCAACTGTGACCAGGTACAATGTAAGAACCGAACCTAAAAACGCTAACCCGATTGGAAATGCGGCGAGCTTCTCACGTCTGAAGCGCGGCAAATCGGCGCCGAACATCACGATGGCGGAGGCGAGGAGCAGAAAGAGCGGAACGCTCAGCATGAGCGACGGCAACACGGCTTCTCTCCTTGTCGTTGAACAACGTCCATTCTCTTACTCCGTTGGCTCGCCCCGGATCCGACCCGGACGAACGGCAGGGTAACCATTAATACGGTGTCTTCATGTTCGTCAAGACGGTCGGTTCAAGAGGCGTGCATTCACGCACTGTATTGAGAGGCACATGCGTCTCGTGCTGGATGCCGTGAGCCATATCTCCAGCGTCCATCATCTGTCACTCAGAGCGCGCGTTCCCGAGCATATTTATCCACACGCTGGATCGCGGAGGTCAGCACTCGACCCGTTCGATGCAACACCGAATCGACATAGAGTCGATTGAGAACTAAGACGTACAGGCGAACACGAAGGTGGTCGATCCACGGCGGGCTCCATATGGTTCGACCATGAGCGCGCAAGTACAGGTAGATCCACCCCGCAATCGTCAGCTGCGTCGAAACGACCAGCATGAGATCGAACAGCCAGGTGGGGAGCTCGGCAGCTTTGAAGTACGAGGCCACTTCCTCGGGGTTTGGGTACAGGAATGCCGTGAACGTTTCGACGGCGAACAGATACACGAACACGATAAACAAGAGGGTGACTAACATTGCGGCCGACACTTTCCATGAGGCGACTGCGCGCAGCCGCGTCAGAGTGAGAATCGCTTGTGAGGACGTGATCCAAATGAAAAAGAGAAAGATGACGGTTCCTTGAGATTCCAACAGAGGAATCTCCAACACACCATGCGTTGCCAAGAGAATGAGGAGCGGGATCAGCAGGGTTGTGATGAATCCGGTAGTCCACGTCAGGGGGAAATACTGTTCCTCCTCCGCGTGATGTCCGCGATGAGGGAGCGAGGGTTCTTGCCGGGCTTTGTGGATGACGTTTCCACAGTTCAGGAAGACCGTGGCCTTGAAGAGTCCATGTGCAATGAGATGGAAGACTGCAAGAGAAAATGCTCCCAGACCGCATTCCATAATCATGTAGCCCATTTGGCCGATGGTCGAAAACCCAAGCATGTTCTTGATGTCGTTCTGAACTAGCATCATGGTCGCCCCGACAACAGCAGTCAGCGTCCCGATGAAAAGCGTGATGTGGAGTGTCGTCGAACTCATTCCGAACAGGGGAGCCATGCGGTTGATGAGAAATCCGGCAGCATTGATGATACCCGCGTGCAATAAAGCTGTGACGGATGTCGGCGCGTAGAGGTAGCGAGGGAGCCAGACGTAGAACGGGAATTGAGCAGATTTGCTCATCCCTCCGACCAGCAGCAAGAGCGTGACGGCCGTATGGCCCTCGAGCTCGATACCGGGAAACGGAGACACGGTTGCCGTCGAGTGCGCCGCCACGGTAAACAGATCCGGAAATTCCAACGTTCCGTAGAGCGCGTAAGCCAGGGCGATCCCACCCATGAAGGCGACATCACCGACCCGTAGTAGGGTAAATGTGCGAAACGCGCTTTCCAACGTGTCACGGTGGCCGTGATTGTGAACCAGGATATACAGGAGGTAGCTGAGCACCTGCCAGAGCACGAAGAGCATCAGAAGATTCGCGCTGGAGACCAGGCAGAGGAGGACGAACACCGTAATCCCAATCAGCGCGAGGTATCGGCGCTGGTGCGCGTCTTGATACATATACTCGACGGAATAGGTATAGATAATCGTGCCGATCCCGGAGATCAACGTCATCATCACTGCGCTCAATCGGTCAACGTAGAAGCCGAGGGGGATGATGAACCCCATGGGTGTCGTTGGGTCATAGAGTCGAAACACGAGTGGGCCGTTCATGGTGACCACGTAGATTGTGGCCAAGGCGCACCCAAAGGCCAAGCCGATCGGCCACGCCGCGAGCTTGGCGCGACGGTGAAGAGTCGAGTCGTCACCGCTGATGACGATCAACGCGGCGATCAGTGGAAGTAACGGGACCAGTACACACAGGAACATCGACACCTCACCAGCGAGTACAAAATAAAAGCCAACCGTTCGGTGTGGAACCAAACGGTTGGCTTGTACTACGACCGGCCTCTCAATAGACTGCAGGTCGCCCTACGGCCATGCAAGGATCAATTTAGGCCGCCTGCCTCTCCACGAGCAATCTCGAGGGGAAGCAACATTGCCATCTGCAAAAATACGGCTCCATGAATAATATGGGGCAGAGGAAAGGGTCAAGCCCGAAATGCGTAATCAGGGCTTCCATCCCTACACATCAAAACCGAAAGGCCTAGGGTAAGCGATGTTGTCGACAAAAGACCTAAGGATGGTACTTGTGCGACTTCGTATGCGACCCTATAATCATCAAGGTTGATCACATGGAAAACTCAATCCGAAACGCGGTCATCAAGTTTGAACAAGAGTTTATGGGGCGGGGTCCTGATGAAGTCCGTGCGCTGGTCGCGCGTGATCTCGTCGTCGTCCGATTGAAAGGTGTACTCACACCGGCCGAACGGCAATTGGCCAAAACCACGGAAGGGGTCGAGATGGTCAAGCAACTTCGGCAAAACTTGATCGCTCAAGGCCGTGATAAGCTTTGCGATCAGGTGAGCGAGAT
>CABVRS010000053.1 GCA_902500745.1 uncultured Nitrospira sp. | reverse complement strand
TCCCGATGAAGGCCAATTTGCCTCAGCGGGAACCTGCGATGCTGGCCTGGTGGGAGGAGCAGAAGCTCTACGACCAGATTCAGGCCTTGGGGAAGGGGCGGCCTCGATACGTGCTGCATGATGGCCCTCCGTATGCCAACGGCCGTATCCACATCGGACATGCCCTGAACAAAGTGCTCAAGGACATCATCGTCAAATCGAAGACGATGGCGGGCTTCCACTCGCCCTACGTGCCGGGGTGGGACTGTCATGGGTTGCCGATCGAGCATCAAGTCATGAAGGAATTGGGCGACAAGAAAAAAGACTTAGATGTGTCGGCCATTCGGAAACTGTGCCGGGACTATGCCGAGCGCTACGTCAACATTCAGCGAGACGAATTTAAGCGGCTGGGGGTGCTGGGAGAATGGGACCATCCCTACCTGACGATGACTCCGGCGTATGAAGCCACCATCATTCGCGAGTTTGCGCAATTTGTTGAGCGCGGGGGAGTCTACAAAGGTCTCAAGCCGGTGCTCTGGTGTACCCATGATCAAACGGCGCTGGCGGAAGCGGAAGTCGAATATGATGATCATACATCGCCATCGATCTATGTGAAGTTTCCGGTCGTCACTGCGCCATCGATTCTCGCGAAGGCCTTTCCTGGTATTTCTTTTCCGGACGGGATGAAGCTGGTGTCCGTCGTCATCTGGACGACCACGCCATGGACCTTGCCGGCCAACCAGGCTGTCTGTCTCCACCAAGATTTCGACTATGCCTTTATTCAGGTCGGCGATGAGTTGCTGATCGTGGCAGAGAAGCTCGTGGATAACGTCGCGAAGGCTTGTGGGATCAGTGATTATCGTGTCGTGGGAGTAAAAAAAGGTGGAGAAGGTTTTGAGGGGTTGGAAACGCAACGACCGTTGTCCACCGGCCTGTCACCCATCTTGCTCGGGGACTTTGTGACGCTCGATCAGGGGACTGGGTGTGTTCATATCGCGCCCGGCCACGGTATGGAGGACTATCTGCTTGTGCTGGAGCACAACGCGAAGGCGTCGCCCGGTGAGCGGCTTGAAATTCTCGCACCGGTGGACAACAGTGGCCGGTTTACAGTGATCGTGAAGGAATTCGCCGGCCAGCAGGTCTTGAAGGCCAATCCGAAGATTGTGGAGTATCTGCAGGGGAACGGGCGTTTGTTGGGGCACGGTTCGCTGAACCATTCGTATCCGCACTGTTGGCGGTGTAAGAATCCGGTGATCTTCCGTGCGACCGAGCAATGGTTCGTCTCGATGGAGACGAATGACTTGCGGAGAGAAGCTCTGGCGGAAATCGAACGAGTTCGATGGATTCCGAGCTATGGGCGTGATCGGATCTTCGGTATGATCGAAAACCGTCCGGACTGGTGTCTTTCACGTCAGCGGGTGTGGGGCGTTCCGATTCCAGGGTTTACCTGTCGCGCGTGTCATCATGTGCTGGCCGACCCTGCCATCGTTGAACATGTTGCGGTCTTAATGGAATCAAATGGCGCCGATGTCTGGTTCGAACGATCCGCCGCCGACCTGTTACCTGCTGGAACAACCTGTCCGAAATGTAGCGGAACAGGCTTCCAGAAAGAACGCGATATTCTCGATGTCTGGTTTGAATCCGGCGTGAGCTATGCGGCTGTGCTCAAATCGAGGAAGTGGTGGCCGGCGGATTTGTATCTGGAAGGGTCCGATCAACATCGAGGCTGGTTCCATAGCGCCTTGTTGGCCGGTGTCACGACGGATCATCGGGCGCCCTATCAGGCGGTGTTGACCCATGGATTCGTCGTGGATGGGCAGGGGAAGAAGATGTCCAAGTCGGCCGGGAATGTGGTCGCGCCGCAGGATGTCATCAAACAGTCTGGTGCGGAAATTCTCCGTTTGTGGGTCGCAGCTCAGGATTATCGCGAAGACCTGCGCATCTCTCAGGAAATTCTGACTCATCTGATCGAGGCCTATCGGAAGATCCGCAACACGTCCCGGTTTTTGTTGAGCAATCTGTACGACTTTGATCCGACAGCACATCGGGTTCCCTATGACCAACTCCCGGAGCTGGATCGGTGGGCGCTGATGCGTCTCGGGGAGCTGATTGCGAAAGTACGCCGAGCCTACGAAGACTTTGAGTTTCACGCGATCTTTCATGCCCTGAACAATTTCTGCTCGGTCGATCTGAGCGCGGTGTATCTTGATATCCTCAAGGATCGCCTCTATACGTTTCGTGCGGACTCTCCGTTGAGACGAGGCTCTCAGACCGTCCTCTATGAGATGATTGGGGTACTTGCGAAACTGATGGCTCCGATATTGAGTTTTACAGCCGACGAGATCTGGCAAATGTTACCTGAGGCGGCCCGCAACGAAGCGACTAGTGTGCATCTGGCCTCGTTCCCGGAAGAGCAGAGTCTTTGGAAAGATCACGCCTTGGCGAGTCGATGGGAAAAGCTGTTGTCGTATCGGACCCAGGTCCAAGGCGAGTTAGAAGCTCGCCGCCGCGATAAGATAATCGGATCGTCGCTGGAGGCCCATGTGCGAATCGAGGCCAGCCCTGAGGCGCATCAATTCCTGGACACCTACTCCGGCGATCTCAGCACGATCTTCATCGTGTCTGGCGTAACGCTTGTGCCGAAAGGAACCGGCCCTGGGGATATCCAGATCACGGTTGAGAAATCGGCTGCCGCGAAGTGCGAACGTTGTTGGAACTATCGAGACGCGGTCGGAAAGGATCTCGACCATCCGACCCTATGCGAGCGTTGTGTGGAGGCCGTCCATTGAGTGCATCGTGGCTTCGCAATATGGCGTTGGCGTTGGTGAGCGGCAGCATCGTTCTTCTTGATCAACTGACGAAACAGCAGATCATGCAGACGATGCGCTTGCACGAGTCGATTCCCATCATCCCCAATCTTTTCAGCCTGACGTATATCCGGAATCCAGGTGCGGCGTTCGGCTTGTTGGCTGGGAGCAGCAACGCGTTTCGGATGGTGTTTTTCGGGCTGACCTCGATCTTCGCGCTCGGGTTGCTCGGCACGATCTTGCTGCGGATGCCCGAGCAGGACTGGGTCGGTCGTGTCAGTGTGGCGGGAATTCTGGGCGGTGCGATCGGCAACCTGATCGATCGATTACGATTCGGGGAAGTGATCGACTTTCTCGATGTGTATGTGGAAAGCTACCATTGGCCGGCGTTTAACGTGGCCGACTCTGCCATCACGGTCGGCGTGACCTTCCTGATCATTCACTTCGCATTTGAGAAGAAGCCCGACCCCTCGACAGCTTCAGAGCCGAACTCAGTTCCGTAATGCGATGTGTGTCTAGTGTGTGGGCAGTGGAAGGATATTCGTGCCGGAATGCCCGGCACGAATATCCGTGGCTTCGGCATTAGGCAGGCATGGGGACGATAAATCCACCCTTCTCCTTGACTTGTTTCTGCTGCTCCGCTGTAAACATGACCAGCGGTTCGCTGTGACAAAATTGACATTCTTTTGTCGTCACCGCAGCGTTTGGTTCCCCGATGCCGACCAAGTATTCCTTGGCAAGCTTGAGGGCGGTGGCTTCATCCGTCGTCATGACATCGAAGTGAATGCGACCGTTCTTCCCATTGACCCACGTGTCGTAGACATGAATCGTATCCGAAGGCATGAGTAACTCCTTTCAACTAGCGACCAACATCACCAATACTCCGAGCATAATACGATAGTACGCAAAGGCTCGCAAGGTATGCCGCTGGACGTAGGTGAGGAAGGCAGCGATGACCGCCCACGCCACCAGGAATGAAATGACCATCCCAAGGGCGAGCGCCAGAAAGTCCTGCTCGGTAAAGGTCCCACGTGCCTTCCATGTTTCGTAGAGAGTGGCGGCAATGATGGTCGGGAGCGCGAGAAAAAAGGAATACTCCGTGGCGACCTTCCGATCGAGTCCCGCGAGGAGGCCTCCGATGATGGTTGAGCCGGATCGGGACATGCCCGGAATCAGCGATGCGCACTGTGCGACGCCGATCCAGAACGCATGGACGGGTGAAACCTGCTCCAAGCTCATCGCCTGACTGGTGCGTTTGGTGGCTTCCACGACAAGGATGATGATGCCTCCGAGGATCGACGTGATGGCCACGGTTTGCGGGGTGAAGAGATGCGATTTAATCCATCCGTGTGCCGCGAGGCCGAGTGCCGCAGCCGGAAGAAAGGCGATTCCTAATCCGATCAGGAACCACAAGTTCGGATGACGTCGCATGGAAGCTTTGATGCGGTCGGTCCAGGACGCATGCGGTTCGCGCTCGGTCGTCGAACGCCAGATCTTTTGTTCCTGCCAGGCACCAGAAAGAAGCCGGCTGATCTTTTCTCGTTCAAAGACGATGACGGCCAGAATGGCACCCAGCTGGATCGCGATTTCCGCGTTGGCGGCCACGTCACCGGTGAACCCAAGGGCATGGCCGACGAGGATGAGATGCCCGGTGGACGAGACGGGGAGAAACTCCGTCAACCCTTCCACGACTCCGAGAATCACCGCGAGTGCTGGACCCCATTCGTTCATGATGTACTCCACGTCCGATAGCGACGAGGGAGCTGTCATCCTCCCAAGCCATGTTTGATAGAATGTGTCGGATAATCACAGAGCGACGACGATCCGTCAAGCGCAGGAGACCTTCTTGTCACTGTGAAGATGAGCGCGAGATCAGTCTCGCGCAAGAGCAAATATGTTGACAATGCTCGGAGGTTGGCATACACACAAAGAAAGCCATTCCAATGGACGAGGTCCAAGACAGGGTGGGAATGGGGATCCGTATGAAACACATTCACGCTGTACGACTTGATGGAGGGAGGATCGCATGAAACGCGAGTGGACGGCGATAGTGTTGATTGGCGCGGTGTTGACTACGGGTTGCGTCTCCAACAAGAAATACCAGGAAGCGCTGACCGAAGCGGATAGCGCCAAGATGGAGCTCGAAAAAGCTCGCCAGCAGAAAGGCGCGATGGAACAGCAGGTCCGGACCCTCAAGGAACTGAATGTCAAATTCAACAACGAGGCTGAGGCCGCTCGGGACGAACTGCAACGAATTGAGCATGGCCGTGATGCCGAACGAGGCACCCTGGAGACCCGAACGAAAGAGCTGGAGGATAAGGTCAGAGCCTTGTCGGCTCAAAATCGGAACGTGAAGCAGGAATATCAGGACGTCAAGCGTCATAACGACACGCTGAAGTCGTTGGTGGCTCGCTATCAGAAGGAGCTGAAGGATCGGTCTCAGTCAGGGGGATCGGTACAAGCGGCCACATTGACTCCCAAACAGGGGGCAGCCGGAACCGCCTCTGTTGCTCCGTCCGCGACTTCCGCATCGATGAACATCAATAAAGTCCCAGCAAACGAGATGATTCTCTTTTTGGGGCTGAAACAGGATGAAGCCGATCGGATCGTGAACAATCGTCCCTATCGGGTGAAGGGTGAATTAGTTGCGAAGAATGTGGTGCCAAAGGAAACGTTTGACCTCATCAAAGATCGTATTTCGGTAAGCCCATAGATCCTTGTGATCGCTCGCGAGAGCAGTTGAAAAGGCCGTTCTCCTTCCGGAGAACGGCCTTTTTGTTGTGCCGGAGCACTCTTCGACCGCGCGAGTCGCCTTCTTATGGCTGGTGTATTGGAATCCGGACGATGAGCATGGCTGCAGAGGGGTCCTGGTTGGCGACGAAGATGGACACATCTTGAGAGCCGGAAGCCTCGATAGAAGCGGAGGATTCTTGGAGTTGCCCGGATGGCACTCGATTCATCTCAACGAAGTCCTTATTGGAGAGTGTTCCGAACGGCGTGCGAGAGAAGTGGATCGTAATGGTCCGATAAACAGGAAGTACGGGAATTCTCCGACGCTGATAGGCGATCAGCCGTGATGCAATCGGATCCTCCTCTGTCAATGGGAAAAGGTGATGGGGCGGCTGGGAACCGGTCTCTCCCCACACGTGAAAAAATCCGTCTTGATTGGCTTCGATCATCAGATCAATCGAATTTGTCAGATGGAGGGCTCCTACGTCTCCGCCCTCATGCGGTTCCTTCACTCCGTGAGTCACCAGGTTGTAACGAATGCCTAACGGCTTGGTAGAGCCGGTAAGGTTGCCCATTTGGCTCGGGTGTGACAAACGCTCCTTCTGTTCACCCGCCATCAGTCCTGGAGTGAATTCCGCTGTGTCTCCGTAGAATAAGGAGCGCGCGCTCAGCGCTGTCCCAATTTGACCAGTAGGTTCCTTGGTGGCCGGTACAGCGGTTGGCGTAGGCACCGAAAGGGAAGGCAAGGGCGCGCTCGCACCTTTCTGATCGGCTGAGTCCGGTGCGTCTTCGTTGGATGGTGGAGATCGATGTGGTGTTGCTGGAGAAGGCGTTCGCAACGCATCCAGTTCAGAGTCCACAATTGCCCGCTCTTCTACTGATTTGGCCAACACCTCGGCTGCCTGTTTAGCCGCCTTAGCGGCGCGAGTTTCTTGCCCGGGTGCGCCGGCCGATTTTGTAGCGGTCGGGGCTTTCAGCCGAGGCTCACTGATCGGAGGGGAGGCTGGTTGAGGTACCGAGGATTCGGACGCAGGTTGTGTGTTAGGCGGTACCTCTTCGATGGTGACGGATCGGTCTGCCTGTTTTAGACTCTCCTGATAGACGGTAGTGCCTAGGACAACCGCAAATATGGCTGCGGCGAGGCCACCGGCCCATGCAAGTCCGGACGGGCGACGGAACCAATCAAGCCATGACGTAGGGTTTCTGTCAGTTGTCGAGCGCGTCTTCTCTAAAGCCTGCAAGAGCCGACGGCGTACCACAGGATCTGCCAGTAACTCCTTCAGTCCCTGTTCGTCGGCGAGCGAGTTGAATAGTTCTTGGTCTTGGAGCGCCGCGCTGTAGAGCTGTTGTTGCTCATCAGGCGTCAGCGTGTCGGCTGCAAAGCCACCAAGAAGCTTCTCTAAATTACGTTCGGACATCGCCATGGCGCCGTCACTCCCAACTTCCACCCATGAACGCCAGCAATTGCGTTCGGCACCGCAAGTCCCAGGTGTAGATGGTATTGATCGAGGTCTGATTCATCAATTTCTGAATCTCTGGAAAGCTCTTGCCCTCTAACTTCCATTTGAACAACGCTTGGCAACGTTCGCCGAGTTGGCCAATGGCGGCGAGCAGCCGATCGACGCGTTGTTTCTGGTCCAGTTGCGTGACCGGATCGTCGTTGATATCTGCCAGCGGCAATTCTTCGATCGATTCCTGATTATACTCCCCGCGCCTTAAGGCTTTCCGATGGGCATCCAGCATCTTATATCGCAGAACTTGAAAGGCAAGAGGGACCAGGTCAGTCAACTCGTTCACTGTTGGGTATTTGTCATGGAGGACTGCCAGCACATCTTGGGTCAGGTCCTCGGCATGATCCCTCGATACACGTGATGTCGCGAAGGCGAGAATCCTTTCGCGCAGGGTGGTCAGTATCTGATCTCGGTCCATTTTTGCCTAGTGACTTGTTAGGGGTGCCAAGAGTTCTCCGAAAGAGCGAAATTCGAGTCCAAGCCCTGCACATACCTCAACTTGTCGGTCGAACCGGTTTTTCGTACGGATCATCCTCCACAACGTGCCCGGACCTACCCGTCCCCAAGCTGCCATGTGGAACACAGACAGTGGGTAGTCTGTCCCAAAGAAGAGGCGAGATTGGAGTTCAGGCTGATGTCGTAGAAGCAGGAGCATCTTCATGCGATGAGGCTGGGTGAGGGCCGAGATGTCGGCATAGAAGTGCGGATAACTCCGCGCGAGTTTTTGAAAAGTAGGCAGAAACTTCTCATACAGCATCAGGCCGTAACTGCAGGCGTGAGCCGCGATGACGGTTACTCCTTGGTCAAGTGCGAGACGCAGCCGTTCCGGATCTCCAAGCGATTGGTCTTTCCCGATGAGACTGAATTCATAACCGACATGACTCAAGAAGGGCAGTTTCCGTTGAGCCAGCGCTCGGTAGAACGGGATGTACTTCGGATCAGCTGGATCGAAATGCTGGGCGTTGGGGAGGACTTTAATCAGAACCGCCTTGGCATCGGCACAGCGATGAACTTCGTCGATGGCATCTTCACGCTGCGGGTTGATCGAGGGGCCGGCCAGAAACATATCTGGGTAAGCGCAGACGGTCTTGAAGACGTAATCATTGCTAACAAGAAAGTCGGTGTGCTGGCGATTGAGCAAGCCCGTCTGGTCATAGAATCCATCCATCCCGAGGAGCACAACTTTCTGCACGTACCGCGAGGCGCGCAGCTCCACCAGAAGATGCTCGAGGTATTTCTGGTTGGTGTCCCGCGGATGGGAAGGGGAGAGCTCATGTTTCCACAAAATAAATCGAAACAGCGGACTACGAAGGAGCTTCGGTGAGATGAAACAGCCGTTATCACCATCGGGCAATGCAGCGAGATGAACATGGCAATCGATCAGGGACTTCCTAGCCGTATCTCGTGAAGCGCCATTTGTGAAGCGTGGTTCGGAATCGATCATCGCTTGGTCCATCATTCTGGTACCTGAGGCCTTCCGTTCACGAGATACCCTTCACGCTTCACGCAAGGGGAAGCCGCTCCAGCGCGATTCGCTTCACACCTCGCAGATCAAGCTTGCCGGTGCCGAGCACCGGTAAGGCGTCGACTTTCACGAACTGGCTCCGCGAGGGGATAAAGAGATTAGGAAGGCCGCTGGTCGATAACTTGGCCAGGATATCGGGAATCTGGCTTTCGTCGAGTGTATGCAGAACCGCCAACCGTTCTCCCTTCTTGTCGTCAGGAATGCCGGTGACAGCAAAAACCTGTGTATCGGCTTCGGCGGCCTGTTGCAACGCCTCCTCGACTTTCCCATGTGGAACCATTTCGCCCCCGATCTTCGAGAAGCGTGACAGCCGGTCCGTGATCGCGAGAAACCCGTCCTCATCCAGCCTGGCGATGTCGCCGGTGACGTACCACCCATTGCGGAGGACTTGTTTGGTCAGGTCTTCACGGCCGAGGTAGCCATTCATCACGTTCGGCCCTTTGACCAGCAACATGCCGGGTGTGCCAACCGGTAGAGGGGTGTAACTGTCTGGATCGACAATCTGGACCGATACCCCAGGAAGTGGTTGGCCGACCGTCCCTCGGCGTGAAGCTGGTTGGTAATACCCAGCTGCGCGGAAGTCTGGGCAATTGACGGCGATGACGGGAGCACATTCCGTGACCCCATAGCCCTCGATCGGTCCTACCCCGAACTTATCTTCAATCGCTTGGGCAAGGCGTGCCTGTAGTTTTTCGGCGCCGGTGAGGATGACCCGAACCGAACTGAACTGTTCGGGCGTGCAGCGCCGGGAATAGAGCTGCATGAATGTCGGTGTCGTGACCAGGAAGGTGATGCGATATTTCCGAATGAGTTCGCCGATCGCTGCTACATCGAGCGGCGAGGGGTGAAAGATCATCGCTGCGTTGTTGAACATCACGAACCAGAACACCATGTATCCAAATGAATGAAAGAACGGCAGGATTCCAAGGACTCGTTCATCTTGGTAGAGATGAAGCACCTGCGTGGCGCCCTGGGTGTTGGAATCGACGCTGAAGTGCGAGAGCATGACGCCTTTGGGTTCACCGGTGCTGCCGCTGCTGAAGATGATCGTGGCGAGGCTGTCTGGCGTGAGAGGGGTCATCTGTCCGCAGGCTCGCTCGATGATGCGGCAGGGAGCGAACAAGGCCAGCAGCGCAGCCAATAGCTTCTGGCCTTTCGTGATGGTCTTGGCCACATCCTCCAGCCAAATCACCGACGGCCCATCCGGCAGCTCGAGTTTGGCCTTCTCGACGAAGGTGTGACTGGTTACGATGGTGCGTAGACCGGCCAGGTTCACGGCAGCCTCTAATCCGGACTTCCCGACCGTATAGTTTAAGTTCACGATGGTTTTCCCACAGAGGGGCGCGGCGACATTCACCAAGGCGCCAGCCACGGTGGGCGGCAGTAGGACGCCCACCCGTTCTTGATCTTTCCAATAGGGCCCAAGGGTTCTCCCTAGGACGATCGACCCGATCAGAGCCTGCAGGGATGACACGTGCGGGCGATTCTGGTCGGCCATGGCCAGGCGGAACGGATAGCGACGCATGGATCGGATAAATTCACGATGGAGCGGCTGGCGATTCTGCTTCCTGAGCTGCCAAGCGGATTCTCCGAGTTCCCGAATCTTCCCACGCAGCGTGTCTGCCGGTGTGTCTGAAGGCAGCGGTGTGCCGAACGAAACAGTGACGGGGTAGGGGACCTGTTCCGGGATCTTCCAGAGAAACCGCCCATGGTTGAAACTGAAGATGCTGCCCCACACGCGATCCAGATGAACGGGAATCGTCGGAACAGTTCGTCCCTTCACGATTCGTTCGAATCCACGTCTGAACGGCAAGAGCGTACCGGTACGAGTAATTTGGCCCTCAGGGAAAATGCAGACGAGGTCGCCCTTGTCGAGTGCGGCGCCGGCTTCTCGGAGCGCTCTCAATATCACTCGCAATCCACCATGGGACGAAATGGGGATGACGCCCAACGCCTTCATGAATGGTTTAAAGATCGGTTGCTCGGCGTATTGCGCGTCGACAACAAAGCGCACGGGGCGATCCAAGCTGGCGATCAAGAGGAAGCCGTCGATAAACGAGACGTGGTTAGGAACGAGGAGCGCGCCGCTGGATTGAGGAATGTGCTGCTCGCCGACTATGCGCAGGCGATAAAGGGTGTTGGTGAGAAGAACGAGGATCAGCCGAAGGAGCGCGTCGGGAAGCAGCCACAGGACCCAGAGCGTGCCTGCCAGCGTCATGCCGGCGGTGGCCAAGAAGATGCTGGCTGTGGAGAGACCGGCAGTGGCCAGCGCGCCGCCGGCGAGCGATCCGAGGAGAATCCCCGCGAAGACGCAGGTGTTGGAGAACGAGATGACCGCCCCACGTCGGTCCGACGGCGATTTCCATTGGAGGATGGTCTTCAACGGAACAAAGATACACGCACTGGAAATTCCCAGGACTCCCATCAAGAGAAAGGTGCCGACCAAGGGCGGTGAGAGGAGGCCGACCAGGAGCAGAGCAAGGAACACACCGATGGTGCCTAATGGGATCAATCCATACTCAACTCGGTTTCGCGACAGTCGTCCAACCAGCATCGCACCGATGCCGATCCCCACGGATAAAACAGTGAGCGGGAGGCCCGACGTAGAGTCCGAAAGATGGAGAACCGCTTTCGCGTAGACGAGTACGTTCTGTCCGAATAAGCTTGCGATGGTCCAAAAAAGAATTTCACCAGGAATGGCCATCCGCAGCATCCGTTCATCCTGAATGGCAGCCCATGCGCCGCGGAGGGTGGCCCCGATACCTCCAGCCTGACGAGCAGGTGGAACGTGAGGAATGGCGAAGGCAGTGATGAGACCGACAATTGACAGGCCGGTCAAGACCAGTGGCGCAACCCAGGTCTGGGATCCAGCCAGCTGCAGCAGAAACCCTCCGGCGGCTGTGCCCAACAGAATGGCGGCAAACGTCCACATTTCCAAGAGGCCGTTGCTGGCCGCGAGGCGTTCATGAGGGATTAATTCTGGAAGGATGCCGTACTTTGACGGGCTGAAGAGCGCACTATGCACGCCCATGCCGCAGAGGACGATCAAGGGCAGTGTGCCGCCGGCAGGGTTCAACCAGAGGGCGACCGTACCGGCTCCCATGAGGAACACTTCCACGACTTTAATAGCGATGATCACGGATCGCTTACTGAGCCGATCGGCCAAGGTGCCTCCGACAAGCGAGAGGAGGACTAACGGCAAGGTGAAGACGACAAAGGCCATCGCGGTCTGGGTCTGAGCGACGGTCTCGAGTTCAGGCCCCGGTGCCAGTCCAGTGGTGGCTTGGCGAATGGCGAGCAGCGCCACCATGAGTTTCCATGCGTTGTCGTTGAAGGCACCGAAAAATTGGGCAGTCAGGAGCCCACGGAGCGGAGAGGGATGAGAGTGGGTTGCAGGACCGTTCGAGATGGCCATTCGTGACGGTTATTGTGCCTGATGGTTGATGTTTCTGGAAATAGGCAGGCCTTCCAGCTCCATAATCCGCAGGGCATTGGTCGTCGGACATGGACCTGGTCGCAGCCGGTAATCGAACTCGAGTGCGCCGTTTGACACAGTTTCTTGGAAATGCGCATTGGTCAGCCTCGGCACGGCCGGTTCCAAATCCGCCAGCTCCAGATCGTGGGTACTGACGAGCCCAAAGCCGTTTCCTTGCGACAGGGCGGTAATATATGCCTGGCTGCCGATGAGCCGCTCCCGATTGTTGGTGCCTTTGAAAATCTCATCGATCAGGAACAATGTGGGTGGCGCGGTCGGCTCCTGAGTCGCATCCAGGATGGCTTTGAGTCGTTTGACTTCCGCATAGAAAAACGACAAACCGGCATCGAGCGAGTCATCGACGCGGATACAACAGGCCAGCCGGCTCCATGTCCATTCGAACGAGCGCGCGCAGACAGGCCCTCCGGCTTGCGCGAGACAGAGGTTGATGCCGATCGTGCGGAGAAACGTGCTTTTGCCGGACATGTTGGAGCCGGTGATGAGGTGGATCGAGCCACGCTCGGCTAAACGAACATCGTTAGCCACGCGGGTGTGGACGGACAGCAGCGGGTGTGCGAGGCAATCAGCCTGCACACGTGGAGGGGTGCCGTTCTGTTCGCCGGTCAGGGTGAGTGGAGTCGGCCATGTGTAGGTGGGGTGGAGATACGCAAAGGTGGCCAGTGCCGACGCCGCTTCGACCTCCGCCAAACAGTTCAGCCACTGCGGGAGGGCTTGTTTGATCTCGCGTTGCGTACGAATCAGCCGGCGCAGAAACCAGAGATCCCATGGGCACAGCGCGTTGATTGCCAGATGGACGAGTGGGTGCGCCTTGATACTGATCGCGTGCAGTGTGCGTGCGGCGCGTGCGAGCTGCAATGTGGGACTGGCGTCGCCGATCAGCGCGGCCCATGTTGAAGCGAGTGCCGTGTTTCGTTGTTTCGCGTACCGCTCAATATAACCAAGTAACGTGGCTAGACGCTCAGTTTCGTGATGCAAGCCGACGGCGTGCTCCAGCAACTCTTCTCCTTGATCCGTCATGAAGTAGATCAGGACGTAGGCTGCGAACGAAAACATCCAATAGCCGGGGAGTAGGCCGAAGAACGTGGCGAGGGCGAGGCTGATCGTGGTCAAGGCGAGGAGGCTTTGGACCACTAAGATGGTATCCAGGTGCGGCAGGTTGATCGGATGTTCCGCGACGGCGGCCAACCGCGCGCCGTTGATTTCTTGGTCTCCTGTGAGTTTCGCATCGAGCGCGAGCCGGTCACGAAACAAGGAGCGAGATGTCAGTGCTTTCACCAAAGACTGCCGCTTATGCCACTGTGCCGGGGGAGCTGGTTGCTCCAGGAGCCAATTCTGTACCCGTGCTCGGCCATGGTCCGACACCGTGGTATCGAGGAGATGGGTCAGCGAATGTGCGCCGAAGAGATCCAGATCGGCGGCGAACGGATGAGCTTTCGGGGCCTCACCGGGCCGTGGTGGAATCGCGGACCAATCCAACGCCATCCGAGCCAGATGCGTCAGCTTGATCTGTTTCCAGTGGCGAAGCCGGTGAATCCCAGTTTCTACCCTGTTATGATATGCCGCCACGGTGATGAAGAGAGCCAGAAACAGTCCGAGACTGAGATTTCCGCTCTGGTACCAGTCGAGCTTGTAGAGCGTGATCGTCACGACGAGGCCGATGAGGAAAATGGCCAGCCGCCACCGTGTGAAGGATGCGCTGATGCCGGTGCCGCGTTCGATGAGCCGATCCGTCCGACGAATGATCGTGGTGAGTTGAGCGCTTCGTGAGGTGGTCATATATACGCGACATTACTGGGAACAGATTCGCACGTCAAATGACAATCTACGTATCTGTTGATCTGTTGACTTCAGAAACTGCAAACGGTCCAGATCACCACATTCTGTCACGGAGTCACATGCCCGACCAGTGGATCGATGTTTGTATCCAGGAAAACCTGGATGCAGGGGAATTATTGAGTCGGTTGGACGATGCGTCGGTGCAAGGCGCATGGGAAGATCATGGCGTGATCCATCTGTATTGGCCGGAGGCTCAGTGGAGCGAGGCACGGCTTGTCTCATTGCGGCTGGTTCTCGCCGACCTGGTACCGTTGCGTGGAGAGGTTCCTGTGTCGGTGAACCAGGTTCCCTCCCAGGATTGGAACGAAGCCTGGGCTCGTTCCGTGCAGCCCCTCCGGATCGGACGACTGGTCGTTCGACCCAGTTGGGAACCGGTCACGGTGGATGCGAACGACATCGAGATCGTGCTGGATCCGAAACAAGCCTTCGGCACCGGTCATCATGCGACGACGCGCATGGTGCTCATGTGGTTGCAGCAAGACATCCGCGGTGGAGAAAGGGTGCTGGATGTCGGTGCCGGTAGCGCCATCTTGGCCATGGCTGCGGTAAAGCTTGGTGCGGCGTCCGCTGTCGGTGTTGAGATTGATCCTGTCGCGGTCGATTGTGCGAGAGAGTATGTCGCCCAGAATGGATTGAACGATCAGATCGATATCCTGTGCGGGACGTTGGCCGATCTGCCACTGGAAAGACAACCAGTCGCCGATTGTGTGCTGGCCAATCTTGATCGACAAACAGTCTTGAATCTCGCCGACGACTTAGCCGGCTTGGCGATGCAGGGGGCGAAACTCGTGGTCTCCGGCATTCTCGTTGAACAGCAGGATGAGATTATCGATCACTTGTCTAGCCTCGGCCTGGTGTGCACGGAACGGTGTGAGGAAGAGGGGTGGGTAGCCATGAAATTCTTGAAGCCCGAATCATGCGACGGGGAGGGCTAACGATGCCGAGCAGGCCACCCTATCCCCATGTGCATCAGATCAACGTGTCCGACGGGGGAGTTCCGAAACTCCCCGTCTGGGAAGCCATGGTCAGTAAAGAGGGGCTGAGTGGCGATCGGCAGCGCAACCTCAAGTTCCACGGAGGACCAGATCGGGCCGTCTGTTTGTATTCGCTCGAACTCATTGAACGACTTCAAGATGAAGGCCACCCGATCGACGCCGGGTCATCCGGGGAGAATCTGACTTTGTCGGGATTGGAGTGGGAATTGATACAACCTGGCGTTCAGGTCACAATCGGACCAGATGTGAAGCTTGAGGTCACCAGCTATACGACTCCGTGCAGCCACAATGGCCGCTGGTTTCGTGACGAGGACTTCTCGCGCATTTCGCAGAAGCTCAATCCCGGCTGGAGTCGTGTCTATGCCAAGGTGCTGCACGGGGGTGTGGTGAAGCCGGGAGACAAAGTAACAGTGGATATGTGAAGCGCACCTCGTGAAGCGTCACGAACGACGAGCGACGAAGATGATAGACCGTGTCCTCGAACCAGAATTGATGGACGATCCGAAACAAGCCGAGGCGTACGCACGCGCCAACTTTGCGGAAGAAAATCAAGGGTTCGTCGAGCTGTTCAAAGACTACTTTCCAGAATTTTCGCGCGGAACCGTGTTGGATCTCGGCTGCGGCCCGGCGGATATTCCGATTCGATTCGCCACACTGTATCCGGCCTGTCAGATCATTGGCATTGATGCGTCAGGTCCGATGATCCGGCTTGGGGAGGACGCAGTGAAACAAGCTGGTCTATCCGACCGCATTACATTGCGTTGCGAACGGTTTGAAGAGATTGCTGGCGCTAGAATCGTCGATGCCGCGATCTCGAACAGTCTGCTTCATCATCTGCCGAATCCGTTGCAGTTCTGGCAGAAGCTTCGCCAGTTGGTGAAGCCCGGGGCGCCGGTATTGGTGATGGACCTGCTCCGGCCAGACTCGCCGGAAGCGGCACAGGCAATCGTCGATCAATATGCAGCCAACGAGCCGGAAATTTTGCGCCGCGATTTCTATAATTCTCTGCTGGCTGCCTTCACCGAGGATGAGATTGGGTCCCAGCTGGCCCGCATGAATCTCACACGATTGTTAATCGATATTCCTGATGATCGACATTGGGTGGTGGGCGGGATCATTTATTGAGAGGAAGTAGGAGAGCCTATGAGGTTAATTGCTGATG
>CABVRS010000052.1 GCA_902500745.1 uncultured Nitrospira sp. | reverse complement strand
TGGGGAAGACACTGGCCAACGCCGCCTGCAATCCATGATCTTTTCGACGCTCAGGTTCGGCTTCAAGCTGCAAGAACTCTTCGTAAGAACGCTTCTGAATTTCGATCAGATCTGGAATATCGATGTTCGTACGGATGCGAGAATAATCTTTTCGCTCGACGAACTCTTGCAGAGTCGTTTCGGACATTCCTACTCCTCCACGCTAGTTGGCGGTGAACAGCTATCGTCGGTCGAGATAGGATGACGAGGGGGCGAACAACACGCCCCCATCAACCCAAAAATGACCCACGACGATGACGAATCTCTTGTCTACTTGACTTCGACCTTCGCACCGCTCTCTTCGAGCTTCTTCTTGATCGTGTCGGCCTCTTCCTTGGCCACCCCTGTCTTGATTGGCTTCGGCGCCCCCTCGACAAGATCTTTGGCTTCCTTGAGCCCCAAACTCGTCAACTCGCGCACCACTTTAATGATTTGGATTTTCTTATCGGCAGGTGCTGACGCAAGAACGACGTCAAATGCCGTCTTTTCCTCGGCTGGAGCTGCAGCCCCACCACCAGCCGGTGCCGCAACCATCGCAACCGGAGCGGCTGCCGTCACACCAAACCGCGTCTCCAACCCCTTCACCAGTTCGGCGAGATCCAGCACGCTCATGCCTTCGATCGCCTTAATCAATTCCTCTTGTGACAATTTTCCCTCTGTAGCTGGCATGTCCCCTTCTCCTTTCCGTTTATCCTGAATGGCTGCAATGACTCGTACAAACTTCGACAAGACTGCGCTCAACGTATAGACGACTCCACGAATCGGCCCCTGCATGGCCGAAAGCAACATCGCAATAAGCACTTCCTTTTTCGGCAGTTTCGCAACGGCCGTCAGTTCATCCGGCTGGAGAATCTTTCCCTCCAGCACCCCGGCCGTCATCCGAATCTTCTCTTCACGCTTTTCCGCGCCGATAAAATCTTTTAAAATTTTTGTCGGCAACACAGGGTCGTCATACCCAATGACAACACCGGTCGGACCTTTCAGATGCGCCTTGAGTCCGGCCAATACCGTCCCTTCAGCAGCGCGAGCAGCAAGGGTATTTTTTACGATTCGATATTCCGCCTTGACCCCTCGGAGCTGTTTGCGCAACTCCGTCACTTGATTGACTGGAAGACCGACGCATTCCGTCAAAATAGCTAGACGCGCGCGACCGAACTTTTCAGCCAATTCCGCTATTGCCGTAACCTTCGCTTCCTTCTTCATCGCTCTCCCTCTTCGAAAAATCACCAACCGCCAATCAAGAAACGCAGAACGCTCGGAGTTTCACCTGGCGGCAAACGGCGTTCGATTAGCTCCATTGCTTCGTGAGCGCGACGGTATCCAATGTCACGCCCGGACCCATCGTACTCGAAATGGTAGCACTCTTGAGATATCGGCCCTTGCATGAAGCGGGTTTTGCCTTGATGACAGATTCAATGATCGCGGAGGCATTGTCGTACAACTTCGTGGGCTCGAAGGACACCTTGCCGACAGGCACGTGCACGATACCGGCCTTTTCAACTTTGAACTCAACACGGCCTTTCCTGATATCCGCGACCGCTTTTCCCACTTCAAAAGTCACGGTGCCCGTCTTTGGATTCGGCATCAACCCCCGAGGCCCAAGCACCTTCCCAAGTTTTCCGACGGACGCCATTAAGTCCGGGGTGGAAATCGCACAATCGAAATCCATCCATCCGCCCTTAATTTTCTCCATCAAATCATCCGCCCCCACGTAGTCGGCTCCCGCTTGTCGTGCCTCTTGTTCTTTTTCACCCTTTGCAAAGACAAGAACGCGAACTTTTTTCCCCGTCCCGTGTGGGAGCGAGGCCGTCCCACGAACCAATTGATCCGAGCGCTTCGGATCAATCCCCAGTCTGAGCGCAAGATCGACCGATTCATCAAACTTGACAAACGCTGCCTTCTTCACCGTCTCAACGGCTTCACGCAATCCATAGACACGCGGCTCAACATTTTTAAGGGCCGCATTCATTTTTTTCCCCATACCTGCCGCTCCTTCGTTCGTTCTCGAAATTATCCCTGGATGACGACGCCCATGCTGCGGGCAGTGCCTTCAATAATCTTGGCCGCCCCTTCTACATCGGCGGCATTCAAATCGCCCATTTTCTTCCGTGCTATCTCATCCAACTGCTGCCTGGTAATCTTTCCCACCTTATCTTTTTGTGGCACGCCAGAACCTTTGATAATCCCCGCAGCCTTCTTCAAAAGATCCGACGCAGGGGGCGTCTTCATGATGAAACTGAAGGTACGATCCTTGTAGACCGTGATGACGACGGGGATAATGCTGTCCCCCTCCTTCTGAGTCTTGGCGTTAAACTGCTTACAGAATTCCATGATGTTGACGCCATGCTGACCCAACGATGGGCCGACAGGAGGGGCTGGATTGGCCTTACCGGCTGGAATTTGCAATTTGATTTGTGCCGAAATTTCTTTCGCCATGTCGTTCTCTTTCTCCTTACGCGATCAGCAATCAGCCCTCAGTCGTTACCCATGATTCTTGGCTAACGGCGACCGATCAGCTTATATCCGTTCAACCTGTAAAAATCCTAGCTCAACCGGAGTCGATCGACCAAAGATACTCACCATCACCTTCAACCGACTGTGATCCTGATCGACTTCGTCCACCACGCCGTTGAACCCAAGGAAGGGGCCATCGATGATGCGAACATTGTCACTTTTGATAAATTTGATCTGCTCTCGAGGTTCAGCTTGACCCGCATCAACCTGCTTGAGCAACGATTCCACTTCCTCATTGGTCAGCGGTATCGGGACCGTACCTCCTCCGACAAATCCGGTCACCTTTGGAGTCTCCTTGATCATCTGCAAGGTCTCATCCTCCAATGGGGACTCGAGTTCGATCAGGACATAGCCCGGGAAAAACTTTCGTCGTGAGGTCCGTCGCTTCCCATCTTTTATTTCAATTACATCCTCGGTTGGAACGAGTACTTGCCCGACCTTTTCGACAAGCCCCATTTGATTCGCCCGCTCCACCAGGCTGGTCTTCACCCGCCCCTCAAAACCCGCGTACGTATGGATGACGTACCAGTTCTTTGTCATGCACCACCCTCAGACTTCGATGAACTGCCGCTAAACCTATCGCTTCTCGCCGAATTCAAATGAGCTTACCGACCAACCATGTAAGGAATGAGTCAACGACGGACAAATACACCGACATCAGGACACAAAACACAATGACCACTGCCGTCGACCCGACGGTTTCTCCACGGCTCGGAAACGAAACTTTTTTGAGCTCCGCCCGTACATCGGTCATAAACAATCGAATCGAATCCGTCATGCGTTTGAACATCGAAGCTCCGTCTTTTACCTAGATGTTTCTAATTTCTTTAGAAACTCGCAGTTACGGGCAAACCATTTGTCTACGCAACGCGATTACAGCCGCCTCAAACCACATCTCATTCCCCGAGATGAACTTCCCACGCTGACCCAAAATCATCTGCTAAGAACCATCCGATAGCAGACGGTACGAGCAAGCTTGGGGTGGCAGGGGCACTAGGATTTGAACCCAGACTCTCGGTTTTGGAGACCGATGTGCTACCATTAACACCATGCCCCTCCTGAACCCCCAGTGCTAAGCTCACCGTCGCTTCGAAAACTCAACACTGACCGCTCAGCACCTTATTTCACTTCCTTATGAGGCGCGTGCTTTCGGCAGAACTTGCAGAACTTGTTTCGCTCCAACCGATCCGGATCGTTCTTCTTGTTTTTCATGGTCGAGTAATTCCGCTGTTTGCAGAGCGTACACGCCATGTCGATAATTTCACGCATCTCTTTCTCCTCGATACATACTTACACGACCACATGTAGACGAGCGCAGCGCCCTTGCGCCGATTGCTCTCCTTGCCCGCCTACAGGCTTCGTTACGCCAAGATTTCCGTCACCACGCCCGAGCCGACCGTCTTGCCGCCTTCGCGCACCGCAAACCGCAACCCCTGATCCATCGCGATCGGACTGATCAACTCGCCCGTCACACTCACGTTGTCCCCCGGCATCACCATCTCGACCCCCGGATTCAACTGCACCACGCCGGTCACATCCGTCGTCCGGAAGTAGAACTGCGGCCGATACCCGTTGAAGAACGGGGTGTGCCGCCCCCCCTCTTCCTTGGTCAACACATAGATCTCCGCCTTGAATTTGGTATGCGGCGTGATGCTCTTCGGCTTCGACAGCACCATCCCCCGCTCCACATCCTCTTTCTTGGTCCCGCGCAACAACACCCCAATGTTGTCTCCCGCCTGCCCTTCATCGAGCACTTTGCGGAACATCTCGACCCCGGTGACGATGGTGGTCTGCGTCGCCCGTAACCCCACGATCTCGATCTCATCACCCACCTTGACGATCCCGCGCTCACACCGCCCTGTCACGACGGTCCCACGGCCACTGATGGTGAAGACGTCTTCGATCGGCATCAGGAACGGCTTATCAATGGGCCGCTGCGGCGTGGGGATATAGGTATCGACGGCCTCGAGCAACTGCATGATGGCCGGTACACCCAAGGGCCCTTGATTCCCTTCCATGGCCTGTAACGCACTGCCTTGAATGATCGGGGTCTTGTCCCCCGGGAACCCATACTTCGACAGCAGCTCCCGCACTTCCAGCTCGACCAACTCCAAGAGCTCTTTGTCGTCGACTTTGTCGGCTTTGTTCAGGAACACCACGATGTAGGGCACGCCGACCTGCCGTGCCAGCAGGATATGCTCGCGGGTCTGCGGCATCGGGCCGTCCGCCGCGCTCACGACGAGAATCGCCCCGTCCATCTGGGCTGCCCCGGTGATCATGTTCTTGACGTAGTCGGCGTGGCCGGGACAATCGACGTGCGCATAGTGCCGGTTGTCGGTCTCGTACTCAACGTGGCTGATGGCGATGGTCATGATCTTGGTCGCGTCTCGGCGCCCTTGGCTCTCCGAGGCTTTAGCCACTTCGTCGTAACTGATGAATTTCGCCATCCCTTTGTCCGCACAGACTTTCGTCAACGCCGCCGTCAACGTCGTCTTCCCGTGGTCCACGTGCCCGATCGTCCCAATGTTCACGTGCGGCTTCTTCCGCTCGTATTTCGCCTTCGCCATAACCCACTCCTCCCTGATTCACTAACTGCTATTTCTTGATGATAGCCTCTGCAATATTCCTTGGCACCTGGTCGTACCGCTCAAACTCCATACTATAGGTGGCGCGACCTTGAGTTCGAGACCGAAGGTCGGTCGCATAGCCAAACATTTCCATCAAGGGCACGGCGGCATCGATTGCTTGCGCACCAGCCCTGACCTTCATACCCTGCACTTTGCCCCTCCGCCCATTCAGGTTACCAATGACGTCGCCCATAAATTCCTGCGGAACCAGAACCTCAACTTTCATGATTGGCTCAAGCAGGACCGGGTCAGCTTTTTTGCAGGCGTCAGCGAAACCCATTGACCCAGCAATTTTAAACGCCATCTCATTTGAATCGACATCATGGTACGACCCATCAATAACGGTCACTTTCACGTCTCGGAGAGGATAGCCCGCAACCACGCCGCTCTCCATCCGCTCCCGAACCCCTTTTTCAATAGCCGGGACATACTCTTTAGGGATCGCTCCTCCGACGACTTTATTAACGAATTCAAGCCCTTTCCCAGGCTCAGATGGTTCAACCGTCAGCACAACATGCCCATACTGTCCGCGTCCACCAGTCTGCTTAATGTATTTGGACTCAGCCTCGGCCTTCCGTCGGATTGTTTCCCTGAATGCTACCTCAGGCTTTCCGACGTTGGCTTCGACTTTGAACTCACGCAACATTCGATCAACAATAATCTCAAGATGAAGCTCGCCCATCCCGGCAATGATCGTCTGCGCCGTCTCTTCATCCGTCCGCACACGGAATGATGGGTCCTCCTGCGCCAACTTCTGGAGCGCAAAACCCATCTTTTCTTGATCCTGCTTTGTCTTGGGCTCAATTGCCATCGCAATGACCGGCTCTGGGAACTTCATGACCTCAAGCAATACGGGCTGCTTTTCATCCGCCAGCGTATCTCCGGTGGTCGCCCCCTTTAATCCCACAGCCGCGACGATATCTCCCGCATGAACCTCATCGATTTCTTCCCGCTTATTGGCATGCATCTTCAAGAGACGCCCAATCCGATCCTTTGTTCCCTTCGTCACATTCAGAACCGGCGTACCCGTCTTCAGCGTCCCCGAATAGACCCGGAAGAATGTCAGCTGGCCGGCAAACGGATCGGACATGATTTTGAACGCCAGCGCCGCGAACGGTTCGCTGTCATCCGATCTCCGCTCCACTTCCTTATTACCGTTAGGTTCGATTCCCTTCACGGGAGGAACATCCAGCGGTGACGGCAGGTAGTCGACCACACCATCCAACAACTGCTGCACCCCTTTATTCTTGAAGGCCGATCCGCAAAGCACCGGAGTAATTTTCATCGAAATAGTCCCGGCGCGGATCGCACGCTTCACTTCTTCTTCCGTCAACGAATGACCACTCAGATACTTTTCCATCACCTGATCATCGAATTCCGCGACTGCGTCGAGCAATTTTTCTCGATACTCTTTCGCCTGCGCGAGAAGATCATCAGGAATTTCATCAATTTTATACTTCGCGCCCAGTGTCTCGTCGTCGTAGAAGTACCCCTTCATCTTGACCAGATCGATCGATCCTCGAAATTCAGCCTCACGACCGATCGGAATTTGAATCGGAACCGGCGTCGCTCCAAGCCGATCAATAATGGACTGGACACTGCCATAAAAATCCGCCCCGATCCGATCCATCTTATTCATAAACGCGATGCGCGGAACATTATACTTATCCGCCTGACGCCAAACCGTCTCAGACTGAGGCTCAACACCCTGCACAGAATCGAATGCAGCCACTGCTCCATCCAGAACACGCAATGAACGCTCCACCTCAATCGTAAAGTCGACGTGCCCAGGAGTATCAATAATATTGATGCGATGCTCCCGCCAGAAACAGGTCGTTGCAGCGGCGGTAATAGTGATACCCCGCTCCCGTTCCTGCTCCATCCAATCCATCGTGGCGGCACCCTCATGAACCTCACCCAATTTATGTGTCATGCCAGTGTAATAGAGAATACGTTCAGTAGTTGTAGTTTTCCCTGCATCAATGTGGGCCATGATGCCGATGTTTCTCGTATGCTCTAACGATGTTTGACGAGCCACTTTAATCCTCTAAAAACACTTGTGCTGCAGATCAAGCCGCATCACGCTGCTGCGATGTAGGAGCACCTCGGTCTGCGGATCGCAGCACGGCTCAACTGCAGCACAGAATGACGCTACCAGCGATAATGGGCGAATGCTTTATTCGCCTCCGCCATTCGATGTACGTCTTCCCGTTTTTTCACCGCAGCCCCGGTATTATTCGATGCATCCATCAACTCGGCTGCGAGCTTTTCACGCATACTCTTGCCACCGCGCGTACGGGCATACTGCGACAACCAACGAAGCGCTAACGACACCCTGCGCGCCGGCCTGATTTCAACAGGAACCTGATAAGAAGCTCCACCAACTCGACGAGATTTGACCTCAACAATCGGCTTGACGTTGTCCACCGCAGCCTTGAATACTTTCAGCGGATCGCCTCCGGTCTTTTCCTGGATAACGTCGAACGCCCCGTAACATATCCGCTCAGTCGTACTCTTCTTCCCGTTACTCATGAGGGTATTAATAAATTTCCCGACGAGCTTGTCGCGATATCGCACATCAGGAAGTACTTCTCGTTGACCCAAAAATCTACTGCGTGGCATAGTATCCTATTAAATAAAATCTTTAGTTAGAATCGTACAAGCGGTCCGACTTACTTAGGCCGCTTCGCTCCGTACTTTGAGCGACTCTGCTTTCGGTCAGCGACTCCCACCGCATCAAGCGCTCCACGGACTAGGTGGTATCGTACACCAGGAAGGTCTTTGACTCTCCCTCCACGCACGAGGACAATCGAGTGCTCCTGTAGATTATGTCCCACTCCAGGAATATAAGTCGTCACTTCCATGCCATTCGTAAGACGCACACGCGCAACTTTCCGCAAAGCCGAATTTGGCTTTTTGGGTGTTGTCGTGTAGACCCTCAGGCAGACACCCCGCTTTTGCGGGCAAGACTTCAGGGCAGGACTCTTTGTTTTTGCCTTTAGAAGGACTCGCCCTTTTCGAACTAACTGATTAATCGTCGGCATTAGATTTAGACCCTCTTCACAAACATCAAGCAACTACAATCATGCCCAAAGCCGCAGAATTATAGTGATGAAGGACCTCGCTGTCAAGTGAAGATGATTCCTTTTTTATCACGACCGCGCTGCCTCTCCTGAAGTTGCGGGTATCGTGGCATCGGATGGTGTAGAGGCCCCAGCCAGAGCCACACCTACCGGTAACGATTCCACCTTTTCACTAATGACGAATGTGTCACGATACTCTTCAAATCCAGATCCGGCTGGAATCAAGCGGCCCACGATGACGTTTTCTTTCAATCCCAAGAGATCATCCTCACGCCCATTGATCGCCGCTTCAGTAAGCACTCGAGTCGTCTCCTGGAATGACGCCGCCGAAATGAAGCTATCGGTGGTCAACGCAGCCTTGGTGATACCGAGTAACACTGGCTTACCTAAAGCCGGCGTTCCATCTTTCTCCAGGACTCGTTCATTTTCTTTTTCAAAAACACTCTTGCTCACCTGACTACCCGGCAAAAATTGGGTATCACCGGGGTCTTCGACGCGCACCTTGCGCAACATTTGCCTCACGATGATCTCAATGTGCTTGTCATTGATCGAAACGCCCTGCAAGCGATATACATCCTGTACTTCATCCACCAGGTATTTTTGCAATTCATTGGGTCCAAGCACATCAAGGATGTCGTGCGGGTTGGCGGATCCATCCATCAATGGCTCGCCAGCCCGCACCCAATCACCTTCATGCACATTGACGTGCTTACCTTTTGGAATAAAGTATTCCTTTACGTCGCCCATCTTATTATCGACGAGAACCTTGCGTTGGCCTTTGACAAAACCGCCATACGAGACTTCCCCATCGATTTCAGTGATGACAGCTTGCTCTTTTGGTTTTCGTGCCTCAAAAAGCTCGACGACGCGTGGGAGGCCACCGGTGATATCCTTCGTCTTCGTGGTTTCACGAGGAATCTTCGCCAACACGTCTCCAGGAAACACCATGGCACCCTTCTCGACGAAGATATGGGCACCAACCGGCAACAAGTACCTCGCAACTGCATTCGATCCGCCAGCAACTTTGGCCGTTTTTCCGCTTTCGTCCTTAATCGATATGCGTGGCCGAAGGGTTTGCCCGCTATGCTCGATGATAACCTTTCGTGATAAACCGGTTACCTCATCGAACTCATCCTTCATGGTGACACCTTCAACGATGTCACCGTAGGCGACCTTGCCGCCAACCTCAGTCAAAATGGTCAGCGAGTAGGGATCCCACTCAACTAATTTCTGCCCAACCGCTACCGGATCGCCGTCTTTAATTTTAATCTTAGCCCCATAAACCACGGGATATTTCTCACGCTCACGCCCGCTATCATCGACAATCGCAATCTTGGTATTGCGATTCATCACAACCCATTCGCCTTCTTTGTTCCGCACCGCGATTCCGGCGTTGTGAATATCTGCGTTTTTCTTTGCATCGAAGCTCATGAATTTGATTCGACCGGCATGCTTCGCCTCGAGCACCGTCTGTTCCACAACCTTGCTGGCCGTACCGCCGATGTGAAACGTACGCATCGTCAACTGCGTACCCGGCTCACCGATTGATTGGGCGGCAATGACGCCGACCGGCTCACCTTTCTCCACCAGACGCCCTCGCGCCAGATCGCGGCCATAACAAGCCCGACACACACCACGCGGTGATTGACAGGTCAACACGGACCGGATCTTGACACGGTCAACTCCCGCCTCCACGATCGATTTCGTCAGCTCTTCATTGATCTCTTCGCTCCACGACACGATGATCTCACCAGTGACGGGATCCCGAATATCTTCTGCCGCCAAACGACCAAGAACCCGCTCCTCCAGCGGCTGGATAATTTCACCACCTTCGACTAAGGCACTGACGAGAATACCGTCACGCGTTCCACAATCGATCTCATTGATAATGACGTCCTGCGCAATGTCGACTAATCGCCTGGTGAGGTACCCCGAGTTAGCAGTCTTCAACGCCGTATCGGCAAGGCCCTTACGAGCACCGTGAGTCGAAATGAAGTACTGCAACACCGTCAACCCTTCGCGGAAGTTGGCGGTGATCGGAGTTTCAATAATCTCGCCGGACGGCTTGGCCATAAGTCCGCGCATTCCGCCCAACTGCCTGATTTGCTGCGAGCTCCCTCGAGCACCGGAATCCGCCATCATAAAGATCGGATTGAACGATTCCGCCTTGGCCGGATCGCCTCCCGCACCAAGCTCTTTCATCATCTCATTGGCGACTTGTTCAGTGACGTGCGCCCAAATGTCGATCACCTTGTTGTACCGTTCTCCGTTGGTGATCAAGCCGTCTGAATATTGCTTCTCGATCTCGTTCACTTCACGCTGCGCCTTCCCGATAAAGTCTTCCTTCTTGCTCGGGATATGCATGTTGTCGATGCAGATCGACAACCCAGCCCTCGTGGCATTGGTAAATCCAAGATCCTTGATCTTATCGAGGAATTCGACGGTGTCACGATGACCGGTCTGACGATAGACGGAATCGATAAGCTTCGTCATTTCCTTCTTGGTCATCAGCTTGTTCGCGTTGGCGAAGGGCAAGCCCGCAGGAAGGATTTCGGATAACAACACACGACCGACGGTCGTTTGCACCAGCGCGCCCGCGATACGCACCTTGACTCTCGCATGCTCTTCTACCTCACGCGCATCAAAGGCAATCCGAACCTCTTCGGGAGACCCAAATACCTTCCCCTCGCCCTTGGCGCCCAATCGTTCTTTGGTCAACCAGTAGCACCCCAGCACCATATCCTGTGACGGCACCGCAATCGGTTTGCCGTTGGCCGGCGAGAGAATGTTATTGATCGACATCATCAACACCCGCGCTTCAACTTGCGCTTCGACGGACAATGGCACGTGCACCGCCATCTGATCTCCGTCAAAGTCGGCATTGAACGCCGCGCAGACGAGCGGATGCAATCGGATGGCTTTCCCTTCGACCAACACTGGGTCAAAGGCTTGGATGCCCAATCGGTGAAGCGTGGGAGCACGATTCAACAACACCGGATGCTCTCGAATCACTTCATCCAAAACATCCCAAACTTCCGGTCGCTCTTTTTCAACCAGCCGTTTCGCGCTTTTAATGGTGGTAGCCGCCCCTCGCGCCTCCAGCTTATGGAAAATGAACGGCTTGAACAACTCGAGCGCCATTTTCTTAGGCAAACCACATTGATGAAGGCGTAGCTCTGGGCCAACCACGATGACCGTACGACCGGAGTAATCGACCCGTTTCCCCAGCAGGTTTTGACGGAACCGTCCCTGCTTCCCCTTCAACATGTCGCTCAGCGATTTCAGCGGACGCTTGTTGGGACCACGAATGGCACGTCCACGTCGACCGTTATCGAACAACGCATCGACTGCCTCTTGCAGCATCCGCATTTCATTTCGGATGATAACGCCGGGAGCCTTCAGTTCCATCAATCGCTTGAGACGATTGTTTCGATTGATCACACGACGATAGAGATCATTCAAATCAGATGTGGCAAACCGTCCGCCGTCGAGCGGAACCAAGGGACGCAACTCCGGAGGAAGGACCGGAATAACATCCATAATCATCCACTCCGGCTTATTCCCGGACTTGCGAAACGCTTCCAAGACTTTCAAACGCTTGGCATACTTTTTCTTCATCGCAGCCGAAGTCGACGCCTTCGCTTTTACTTGGAGGTCATCCCACAGCGCATTAATATCGATCTTCCTCAGTAAATCCCGAATAGCTTCAGCACCGATACCGACTTTAAAACCGCTTGATCCAAATTCCGAGATGAGCGTGCGGAGCTTATCTTCAGGAACCAGCTCTTTTTCAGCGAGATCCGTTGAACCTGGATCCACGCAGACGTAGCTTTCAAAATAGAGAATCTTCTCCAGTTGCTTGAGGCTCATATCGAGCAAGGTTCCGATTCGACTCGGGACCCCCTTCAAAAACCAAATATGCGCAACAGGCGCAGCCAGCTCGATATGGCCCATACGCTCGCGACGCACCTTCGATTGAATGACCTCAACGCCGCACTTATCACAAACAATCCCACGGTGCTTCATCCGCTTATACTTACCGCAATTGCACTCCCAGTCCTTCGTGGGACCAAAAATCTTGGCACAGAACAGCCCGTCTTTTTCCGGCTTGAATGACCGATAGTTGATCGTCTCCGGCTTCTTGACTTCGCCATATGACCACGAGCGGATTTTCTCGGGCGATGCAATGCGAATACGCATCGAATCGAACGACACAGAATCCCGCTGCTTCTCGAACAATGTATATACGCCTTCCAAGGTAGTGACCTCCTCTGATGCCGGTTTTCCTCCGGCACACAAGCGGTTAGTCTTGCGATTTAACCAACTCTACATCGAGTCCCAAGCTCTGTAATTCCTTGACCAACACGTTAAACGACTCCGGTAAGCCAGGCTCGAGAAACGGTTCGCCTTTAACAATCGCTTCATACATGCGCGATCGCCCCGGCACATCGTCAGATTTGACGGTGAGAAACTCTTGCAGAGTCGACGCCGCACCATAGGCTTGGAGCGCCCAGACTTCCATTTCTCCTAACCGCTGCCCACCAAACTGAGCCTTACCACCTAGCGGCTGCTGGGTGACCAAAGAATATGGGCCGATGGAACGAGCGTGGATCTTGTCATCTACAAGATGGTGAAGCTTGAGAACATACATATACCCGACGGTAACCGGACTGCCGAACGGCTCACCCGTCTTACCATCCACAAGCTGAGACTGACCGCTCAGCGGCAACTTCGCCTTCTTGAGCAGGTCCTTGATCTCTTTCTCAGACGCTCCATCAAATACCGGGCTCGCGACCTTAATACCCAAGGCTTTTGCCGCCCAGCCCAAGTGAGTTTCTAGAATTTGCCCGACGTTCATACGCGACGGCACGCCGAGAGGATTCAGGACGATTTCCACCGGTGTTCCATCGGGCAAATAGGGCATATCTTCTTCCGGCAGGACTCTCGATACGACACCCTTGTTCCCATGACGGCCAGCCATTTTGTCGCCGACCTGAATCTTGCGCTTCATGGCAATGTAAACTTTGACAAGCTTGATGACACCCGGAGGCAGTTCATCACCTCGCTTCAACCGACCAACTTTCTCATCGTACAAAGTCTGGAGAATTTCAATCTGCTCTTTTGCCCGCCGTTCGACATCCTCCAGCTCCTTTTGCTCATCAGGATCGCTGAGAATAATGTGACGCACCGTATCGTCGGGCAATCGACGCAGAATCTCCGCCGTCAACTTACCCTTCTTTTTCAAGATGACGTCGCCGCTCTCGGGATCCATGAGATCGCGACCCACCACCTTACCAAGTAATAATTTCCGTATCTTCTTCGTCTTCTCCTCATCGATGATCCGCAGCTCTTCATGGTGATCCCGCTGCAACTTCATCTGATCGTCGGTCTCAATACTCTTCGAACGCTCGTCTTTATCCAATCCTTTGCGCGAAAAGATTTTCACGTCAACGACGATGCCCTCCACCCCAGGAGGGACGGTCAGCGACGTATCCTTCACATCACCGGCCTTTTCACCGAAGATCGCCCGGAGCAGTTTTTCCTCAGGAGTCAGCTGGGTTTCGCCTTTAGGCGTCACCTTTCCAACCAGGATATCCCCCGGCTTCACTTCGGCCCCGATTCGAATGATGCCACTCTCGTCCAAATTCCGCAGCGCCTCTTCCCCGACATTGGGAATATCCCGAGTGACATCTTCCTTGCCCAACTTGGTATCCCGAGCTTCCACTTCAAACTCTTCGATGTGGATCGAGGTGAAGGCATCTTCGCGGACCAGTTTTTCGCTGAGCAAGATGGCATCCTCGAAGTTGTAGCCACCCCAAGGCATAAACGCGACAAGCACGTTCTTGCCCAGCGCGAGCTCCCCATGATCAATAGCCGGCCCGTCGCCAAGCACTTGCCCTTTCTTGACCGGTTGACCTATTCCGACCACTGGAGTCTGAGTAATACAGGTATTTTGATTGGATCGCTGGAATTTAATGAGGTCGTACACGTCAAGCCCGGAATCTTTTCCCTTTTTCCCGTCTTTCGAATCAGCCCGTACCACGATCCGAGTCGCATCGACGCTCTCGACGACCCCGGCTCGGCGGGCCTGGATGACGTATCCCGAATCTCGGGCCACCACGGCTTCCATCCCCGTCCCGACTAACGGCGACTCGGAAGTCAGCAATGGAACAGCCTGGCGTTGCATATTGGAACCCATTAAGGCTCGATTGGCATCGTCATGCTCCAAGAATGGCACGAGAGCCGTCGCCACACTCACCACCTGCTTCGGCGAAACGTCCATGTAGTCGATCCGATCCGGCGTCGCCATGACAAAGTCTCCGCCATGACGGCACGAAACCGTTTCGGACACCAACTTCCCCGATGCATCGAGCTTCGAGTTCGCCTGAGCGATGATGTATTTGTCACCCTCAATTGCCGACAGAAATTCGATCTCGTCCGTCACGCGACCCTTGGCGACCTTCCGGTAGGGTGCTTCAATAAACCCAAACTGGTTGATACGCGCATACGTCGCCAACGAAGTAATCAAGCCGATGTTAGGACCTTCAGGCGTCTCAATCGGACAAATGCGGCTATAGTGAGAAGGATGGACGTCTCGAACTTCGAATCCCGCTCGCTCTCTCGTGAGTCCGCCTGGTCCCAGCGCAGACAGCCGGCGCTTATGCGTGATTTCAGCCAATGGATTCGTTTGGTCCATAAACTGAGAAAGCTGACTGCTGCTGAAGAACTCCTTCACGGCCGCAACAACCGGTTTGGCGTTGATAAGATCGTGCGGGAGTACCGTTTCCATATCCAGGAGATTCATGCGCTCCTTGATACTTCGCTCCATCCGAACCAACCCCAACCGAAATTGATTTTCAAGCAGTTCTCCGACGGACCGCACACGGCGATTACCCAGATGGTCGATGTCGTCGATGTCGCCCTTTCCGACCTTGAGATTGACGAGATACCGAATGACTTCCACGATATCCTGGGCCGTCAGGGTCCGCTGTTCGAGGGGCAGGTCCAATCCGAGTTTTTTATTGAGCTTCAGTCGACCGACCGGGGATAAATCGTAACGCTTAGAGTTCAAAAACAAATTATCGAATAGCGCACGGGCGGTGTCGACGGAAGGAGTTTCACCGGGGCGGAGTCGACGATAGATTTCAACCATCGCCTCTTCTTTGGACCCTATCTTATCCATCTCCAAGGTATCAAGGATCACCGGCGTCGCCGTGGCCATATCGAGATAGATCACCTTGAATTCTTCGACGTCGCTCTCGGTGATCTGTTCGACAATCTCCGCGGTCAATCGCTGGTTCTTCTCCGCAAGCTTCTCATTTTTGGAATCGACTAATTCCGTGAGAATGGCGCGCCCCACCAACTCAGTGGGAAGCATAGGAATTTCTTTCACTCCTGCCGCTTTGAGCTTGGCAATGACCCCCTTGGTCAGCCTGGCACCTTCCCGCACCAACGGTTCCTTGCTATTTTTATCCGTGACCTCGACCGTGCATCGAAGTCCATGGTGGATCTCCTGATCAAGCTTACGGAACATTTTCCCCTTCGACACTCGAATTTCTTCGACGGGGTAGTACATCTTGAGCAAGTCGTCACTCGAAAATGCGAACGCTTTCAGTAAAATAGTGGCCGGCATTTTTCGACGGCGATCGATGCGGACATACAGAATGTCCCTGGCATCAAACTCAAAATCGAGCCACGAACCCCGGTAGGGAATGATGCGCGCCGAATACAGCACCTTGCCGCTGGCGTGCGTCCGACCTTTATCATGCGTAAAGGACGCACCCGGTGATCGATGCAGCTGACTGACGACAACCCGCTCAGTCCCGTTGACGATAAACGTTCCTCGCTCGGTCATGAGGGGTAATTCACCGACATAGACCTCTTGCTCGCGCACATCGAGCACTTTCTTGCGCGGCCCTTTATCTTCCTTGTCAAATACCACCAGACGGACGCGCAATTTGAGTGGAACCGCGTAGGTCATCCCTTGCTCAAGACATTCGCGCTCATCGTATTTCGGTGTCCCTAACGTGTAACTGGAAAACTCGAGCATCGCGGTATTGTTATAGTCTGGAATGGGGAAGACACTGGCCAACGCCGCCTGCAATCCATGATCTTTTCGACGCT
>CABVRS010000051.1:12001-17364 GCA_902500745.1 uncultured Nitrospira sp. | reverse complement strand
TCGCGATGGGTCTGATCAAGGAAGGCGACGACGTCATTATCTTGTCGGACATTCTTGGTCTTGAGGATCATTTAGGCGATATGGACTTCAAGGTCTGTGGGACGAAGAATGGTGTCACTGCACTGCAGATGGATATCAAGATCGGAGGCATTACTACGACGCTCATGCGGCAGGCATTGGAGCAAGCTCGGTTGGGACGACTACACATCCTTGATCATATGTCGAAGGCGATTATCGAACCCCGGACCGATCTCTCGCCGTTTGCTCCGCGAATTCACACGATGAAGGTTAAACAAGATAAAATTCGAGACATCATTGGTCAGGGTGGCAAGACCATTCGTGGGATTCAATCCGATTGTGGAGTTAAGATTAGCGTTGAGGATACGGGTATTGTGACCATTGCCTCCTCTGATGAAGCGTCATTACAAAAAGCCAAAGACATTATCGGCCGCTTGACCGAGGAAGTAGAAGTAGGGAAGGTGTATATGGGGACAGTCAGAAAGATCATGGACTTTGGTGCATTTGTGGAGGTGTTACCTGGGACGGATGGGTTGGTGCATATTTCACAATTGGCGCATCACCGTGTAAAAGCCGTGTCCGACGAAGTATCGGAAGGGGACCAAATTCTTGTGAAGGTGCTCGAGATTGATAAGCAGGGTAAGATTCGATTGAGTCGAAAAGAGACGATCCCTGTGCCGACAGGAAGCGGCACAAAAGATTCTTCCGGCGAGTAACTCTTGTACTGCAAACGTATCCTCGATAACGGGATTCGCCTCGTCACCGAGCGAATCCCGTCTCTCAAATCCGTCACCATAGGTATCTGGGTTGATGTGGGCTCTCGTGACGAAAGTCTGGCGGAGGCTGGTTACTCCCACTTCATTGAACATATGTTCTTTAAAGGGACGACGACTCGGTCAGCAACCGATATCTCAAGGGAAATCGATTCGTTGGGAGGCGAAATGAACGCCTTTACGACGCGGGAGACGACGACGTTCTACGTCAAGGTATTGGATCAACATCTCCCGAAGGCGCTGGATTTACTGTCGGACCTATTCCTTCGATCACGACTCGGGAAGAAAGAAATTGAGAAGGAAAAGCAGGTCATCCTAGAAGAAATCCGCATGGTCCAAGACGACCCGGAAGATTTGGTTCAAGAGCTTCATGCAAAATTAGTTATGGGACGACATCCTTTGAGTCGATCGATTCTTGGGCGAGAGTCAACCGTCGCTCACATCAACCGGCAAGATCTCGTGCGATACATTGCGATGTACTATCGGCCAGAAAAGGTTGTCATTGCAGTCGCCGGAAATTTTGATCAACCGAAACTGGAGGCAACCATCGCCCGTACCTTCGGAAAGTATCGCCATCACCATCGTGCTGTGCCGAGCAAACGCTGGCCCGCAGAACTCTGTGGCGGGGTAACCATGAAGCAAAAGCCATTGGAGCAGGTACATCTCTGCGTAGGACTGCCAGGAGTGGCGGCCGGCCATAAAGATCGATACGCAATCTATGCATTGAATAGTGCCTTGGGCGGGAGTGTGAGTTCCCGACTGTTTCAGGAAATACGAGAAAAACGTGGCTTAGCCTATTCGATCTACTCCTTCTTATCCGGTTACTCTGATGGCGGTACCGTGACAGTTTATGTGGGAACTCAAGCACGAGAAGTTGAGCGAGTCCTCGACCTCGTGTTTCGTGAACTTCGGAAGCTTGCCAAACAGGGCCTCGATCGCGACGAGCTGAAGCGGACGAAGGATCAAATGAAAGGTGGACTCATGCTCAGCTTGGAGAGTTCTCATAGTCGTATGAATAAGCTGGCCAAAGATGAATTAATTGCTGGAAGTCACACGACGCTGGAGGAAATGATTGTAGAAATAGATGCGGTGACGGAACAACAGGTCCTGCAAGTGGCACAGCAATCATTCCTGGCAAAAGGAATTGCATTGACAGGCTTGGGACCGCTATCCTCTCGCCAGATGAGTAACTTAAGTGCCAGATTCTCATAATTACCCAGGTTGAGCATGCGGAGTTCTGCTTCGTAACAGATTGTTTTGCAAATGGTTTTTCACGTCATGTTTCACGTGCAGGTTCCTACAAACATTTCCTTGACAGGACATCGCAGTTTCAGTACCGTTCCGGTACCGTCGGAGGCGCTTTGAGCTTAGCTTTTGGGAATCTTTGTACGAAGGGCCGCACCAATCTGAAAACTGGAAACTCATTTACTTGGTACATCATAAGTACTGCATAATTATCGACTGGTAAAACTATCGCGTTCACATTGATGAAGGAGGGATTAGGTATGAAAAGGGCTGTCGTTCTAGCTGCCGTGGCGGTGTTTTGGGGATTCGGCTTGCTAGCGGCCGAGTTTTCCTTTGCGGCAGGGGGCATAGAAAAGCTGGGACTCGCAGATGCCGTCGTCGGGGGGAAACCGCTGAAGGGCGAAGCTGGGCTCAAGACGCTGCAAGGACGTGTGTGGTCACAATGGGCCGATAATCCAGACGGGGAACTTTTGTTCGGCATCCAGTATTGGAATACAGGAGAACCAGGGTCCGGTGACACGGGAGGCCGATCCTCGACCATGCTTGACGTCAAGCCGCCAGATCCCTTGTTTAGTTGTTGTGCGTGGGGATTCTCCGGAGGAACCGAAAAGAATTCTACCTATTCAGGTTGGTATCATGCCGCTTCGACGGTTCGTCTGGCAGTGAAAGACAAGGCGTTGATGGATCAGATCATCAAGGCCTCACAAGAATTGGTGGCTATGGAGGTCACACTGAGTGGCAGGACTATTACCGCTTTTAAAGTGCTGAAGGATTAGACACTCTCAATACGCAAAGACGTTGTTGTAAGGAGGATGCGATCATGATGTTGCAGAAGCAAGGTGCAGCCATTCTGACAGCCGTTGCGCTGGTCGTTGGTATGGCTTCGACTGCCTCGGCGATTGAGTCATTCCAGGAACGGTTCGAATGGGGAGATATGAGTAAGCCGACTACCATCCAAGGTCGGGTGATCGTGCTGGATCCGTATGATGAAGCAGTCTGGATCAATGTGGCGGTTTTTGGCGGCAATGCTGAGAGTGGGCTATATTGGCAAAAAGTTCACCCAGGGAAGACATTGAAGTTCTATGCCGAAAAGTCCGTCTGGCAAGAACTGAAAAAGATGGGGCGACCTCACGCAGGACCGGCAGCAGCAAAAGAAGTGCCTCCCGGTAGCACCACGGATTTGATCGAATTCGTTGCCGTGGAGAGTGAGCAGAACCATCGTGTGATTTCGTCAGTGAAAAAGCTTCCTGAGGTTGCTGGTAACATGGGTAAGCCTCTGAGCATTTCTGGCCTTCGCTTGAAGGAATGCGCTGGGAAAAACGAGTTTGATTCAGCCTGTTCAAAGGCGAAGACAAGCCTCAATGAATCCCCGGTGACACCGGATGGGAGTAACGTAGGCATGCAATATGATGTCATGCTTCCCGGCGGAAAAACAGTCGGTGGCTTGATTCCCTGGACCGCATCGTATAATCAGGTTCAGTAGAAGGCCTAACGCGAGAATACAAAAGGGCGGGCTTCCCTTCCTGGGAAGGCCGCCCTTTCCTTTTCAACTTCCCTGACTAATACCAATTCCAATTATAGGGAATAACGGGAATGCTACTTGAGCATGCGCTGAAGCTCGGCAAGGCGATTCATTGCATCAAGCGGAGTCATCGCGAAGAGATCAATCTGCTTTACTTCATCAATAATAGGATGAGGCCTGGGAAGAGGCGGGGAGTCCATAGGGGGCTGGTCCTGTGAAGGTTTGGAACAGGACGACGCCGGTTGTTCCAGCTGCGACAGCACGGACTGAGCTCTCATGATAACCTCAGTAGGTAGGCCTGCGAGTTTACCGACGTGAATGCCATAGCTTCGATCCGCTTTGCCTGCCACAATTTTTCTGAGAAACACGACATCGTCGCCCTGCTCCCGAACCGCAACGCAGTAATTTTTGATCCCAGCCCGTTGCTCTTCTAGGTTGGTCATCTCGTGGTAATGTGTAGCAAATAAGGTGCGCGCACCCAATTGTGTACAGTCATGGATGTACTCAGCAATGGCCCACGCGATACTGAGACCGTCATAAGTGCTTGTGCCTCGACCAATCTCATCCAACAATATCAAGCTCCGTTGTGTGGCGTTGCGTAGAATATGGGCGGTCTCTACCATTTCAACCATGAACGTACTTTGGCCTGCGGCCAAATTATCAGAAGCACCGACTCGCGTGAAAATACGGTCGGTGACCCCAACCCGAGCCTCCGATGCCGGGACAAAGCTTCCAATTTGTGCCATGAGAACAATCAGGGCCACCTGCCGAAGATACGTGCTTTTCCCTGCCATATTGGGTCCGGTAATGATCAAGAGGCGGTTGAATCCCAGATCCAATTGCGTATCATTAGGGACGAAAAAGGAATCGACACAGAGGCGTTCTACCACGGGATGGCGACCGTCTCGAATGCTCAGAGTGTCATCTTCCGTGACGATTGGTTTCACGTATCGGTTGAGAGCGGCGACTTCAGCTAGTCCGGCCAGCACGTCAATCAACGAAAGAGTAGTGGCGATTCTGTCAAGCCGATGAGCTTCCTTGGCTAATCGAACACGAAGCTGAACAAACACCTCCTGTTCCCTGGCAAGAAGCTTCGCATCAGCGCCGAGGACTCGCTCTTCAAGCTCCTTCAACTCTGCCGTCATGAACCGTTCAGCATTGACCAAAGTTTGCTTGCGGATGTAATCATCCGGAACACGATGAAGATTGGCTTTGGTGATCTCGATATAATAACCAAAGACTTGATTGTAACGAACTTTCAGTGAATCAATGCCAGTTCGTTCCCGCTCACGAATCTCAAGGGCAGTCATCCACCCTTTGCCTTCAATGCTCACTTTGCGCAATTCATCAATATGGGCGTCGTACCCATCGTTGATAATATTCCCATCACGAGCCGACAGCGGGGCATCAGGACGGATGGATTGTTCGATCAGCTCATAGAGATCTTGAGCGCTGTCCCACGAAGCCATTGCCTCACAGAACAGTTGGCTTCGAAGGAGGTCCGCCTGGGCTCGAATCTCTGGCAACGCGCCGAGAGACAGTTTTAGGGCCAGCAATTCTCGGGGCCCTGATAACCCCAGAACAAGCCGACTACCGAGTCTTGCAATATCCTGAATATCTCGTAAGGCGGCACGAAGAGCTGTTCGGACCATCATCTTGTCCTTTAGTTCCTCAACCGCATCTAATCTCGGGCGGATCTGTTCGCAACGAATCAACGGCCTGGTCACCCAGTGACGGAGAAGGCGACTTCCCATGACCGTGCTAGTCCGATCAAGAACACTCAGGAGCGTGGTCGGTTTAGAAGC
>CABVRS010000051.1:0-11901 GCA_902500745.1 uncultured Nitrospira sp. | reverse complement strand
TGGCGATCAAGATCAGCAGGGACCAGCAATTCACGAGGATCCAAACGCGCAAGTTCATTCCACGCTTGATTCACCGCATCAGGACCATCGATCTCCATCACCCAAAATTCACCAGTCGACACTTCCAGGGCGGCCAGACCCACGAGTAATCCTCGGCTTGAGTCTGGTCGAATCGCCAATGCGGTAAGATAGTTGGACTCATCTGGAGAAAGAAATTCCGTATCGACCAATGTGCCTGGGGTATAGAGTCTGACGACCTCTCGGCGAACCAAACCTTTGGCGACCTTCGGATCTTCGACTTGTTCGCACAAGGCCACGATCCTGCCGGCCTTCAATAACTTCGAGATGTAGCCGGTTGCTGCGTGAAAAGGAACACCACAAAGGGGGACGGGATCAGGGCAGTTCTTATCTCGTGAAGTCAGGGCGATGGAGAGAATACCGGAGGCCACCTGAGCGTCCTCGTAGAACATCTCGTAAAAGTCCCCCACTCGAAAAAACAGGATCGCATCAGGGTAACCCTGTTTAATATCGCGATACTGTCGCATCAGTGGGCTTAAATTGAGATCACTCATCGTGAAAGGTCCCAGAAGGGTCCAATTCCGAAGGTCGCCTGGAGATTTTCTCTAAGGATTGGCGGAGACGTTCCAGATCGACTTCGGCTTGCTGTAAGGCCTTTGTTTTTCGCCGCAGCTCGATTCGAGCACGCACCCAGGGAGGGAAGAGCAGAATGGCTGCAACCAGGAGACCGACAAGAAACCCGGCCATAATAGGTTGATAAATAGGAGTAGAGGCTTCAAGGAGACCAAAGAAATATCTGAGGGTGATTTCCTGCTCTTGGTTTTGAAGGAAGAAAGCCAGGGAAAGTAGGATGAGAATGCCGATTAGAATCACACGAGTCATCGCTGCGATGCCTTTCTCCTGGGTCGAGTAGTCGGCTGAGACGATCGGGTTGAGAAACCGACGGCGTGGCAAGCCCTATGAATCCTCGTCAGAAGCGAGCGAGATCGTGCCCCCCGAGCGTCGAATTTTACCATTCGGGTAGTTCGGGTTCGATGGCTCAAGCGCACTTCCAGGAGATCTGCGGGGAGTAAATCAGGGAAACGATCGGCCCATTCAATCGCGGCCACAGTGTCATTAGTAAAGCAGGCTGATAGTCCGATTGACTCGGCTTCCTCCGGTCGCTGTAAACGGTACAGATCAAGATGAATGAGCCGAAGCCTCCCCTGGTATTCATGCATGAGCATGAACGTCGGACTGGTGACCGACGCGACGGGTCCGCCAAGGCCCGTCACGATGCCACGTACCAGCGCAGTTTTTCCGGCACCCAATTCTCCAACTAATGCAAGCACATCGCCTCTACGAAGGACTTTGCCGATCGTCTGCCCGAACGAATCAGTCTGCTGAGGAGATGCAAGCACAAGGTCAGGGACATCGAGAGATTTCACCATAGCAACGATCGTGTACGAGCGTATCGAACAATTGGGGCGAATTAGTTAGGCGCTGTGTCGCTGACCAGTTTGAGTGCGTAAGGAATCTGTTCAACGAGATCACTTGCGATCATCCCGGCTTGACCTTTACTGGCCGCAGACAAATCACCGGCCAATCCATGGAGATAGGTGGCGGCACAAGCGGCTTCCCAAGAAGGCAGGCCTTGAGCTAATAATCCAACCATCATGCCGGTCAACACATCGCCGGTACCGGCCGTCGCCATTCCAGGATTTCCCGTTGGACAGATGGCGACAGCCCCATCTGGCCGAGCCACAACAGTTCTGGCGCCTTTCAAGACCACGAACAGACCGCGCTCTCGGGCAAATCGGGTCGCAATACCGATCCGGTCGCTATTGATAGATTGAGGCGTTGCGCCCTGCTCCAGTCGCGCCATCTCACCAGGATGGGGCGTGATGATCGGAGGGGTCTTACAGGATGCTAGGAGTGCAGTCCGGCCGGTCAGTGCATTCAGCGCATCTGCATCAAATATCGCCGGCCGGTCGAGCTGTCTCGTCAGGGCCTGAATGAGCTCTACTGTTTCGGGAGCCGTTGAGAGTCCTGGTCCGATGGCGATGGCAGTCTTAGTTGCCATGAATGAAACTAATCGCTCCAAGGCAGTCCGTGCCAAGGTCCTCGCCTTGGTTTCCGGCATCGGAACCGTCATGGCTTCCAGCAATTTCGCCTCCAATGTGTCATTGACGCTTGAGGGAGTTGCAACGGTAACGAGGCCGGCTCCCACTCGAAGGGCCGCTCGGGCAGCAAGGGCTGCGGCACCGGTTTTTCCGACAGACCCAGCGATAATACCGGCGTGACCGAAGGTTCCCTTATGACTTGAGAGGTGCCGCTTCGGAAGGTACATCTGTACCGCTCCTCGCGTCATCACAGTGGTACGACTATCGACTGCGTCAACGTAGGCGGGTGGAATACCAATATCCACGATATCGACTTCGCCTACATGATCAATGCCCTGATTCTGATAGAGGCCGAATTTAGGAAGTCCAAAAGTAACAGTGAGGAAGGCACGCACAGCTCGGCCCAGAATGATCCCGGTATCAGCATGAAGACCAGAGGGAAGATCAACGGCGACAACAGGACGACGGACATCGTTAATACTGTCAATGACATCAGCATAGCGCCCGGTGACGGAAGAGGAAAGTCCAGTTCCAAGCAGGGCATCAACCAGGATGTCGCTGTCTTGCAAAAGAGCCTGCGCCTGCGCCTTGGAAGCGTAGGCGTAGACAGCCGACTTGCCTGCACTACGGACGAATTGTTTGTACATGGTGGCGGCATCGCGGCTCAGTTCAGAAACAGATGCCAGGGCGAGGACGCGGACTTTCGCCTGGCGTCGGCGAAGTAGGCGCGCAGCGACGAATCCATCTCCTCCGTTATTTCCTTTACCACAGACGATGATCACCTTCTTGCCGCGCATGGATCCCAATCGTTGCTCAAGGGACGACACGACGCCGAGTCCGGCGCGTTCCATCAATGTCGTGGCCGGAATACGGGCCTCGGTGATCGTTCTGCGATCAAGCTCCTGCATCTGTGCAGCGGTGACGATCTTGGTCATGGTAAGCGAAGGATGACGAACGGACGGACCAGATCGGTCCATGACATCAGCTAACTAAGCAAGGCCTTCATTTCTTTCACGGCCTGGACGAGCCCGACGAGGACGGAACGCGCGATAATGCTGTGCCCAATGTTGTACTCAACAATTTCAGGGATATGCGTCAGCCGTTTGACATTGCGATAGTTCAGCCCGTGACCGGCATTCACTCCGATCCCCAGCTTATACGCGAGCCTGGCCGCTTGTGTAATGGACTCGAATTCCATATCGGCTTCTTTCGAGCGTGTCGCGTTCGCATAGCGCCCAGTATGCAGCTCCACAAAATCGGCGGCAATTTTATGGGCGGCCTTTATTTGATTCAGATCCGGCTCGATGAAGACGCTGACCGGGATCCCGCCGTTATGTAACAGCGTCACGATGCCCTGAATCCGATCCCGCTGCCCCGCGACGTCGAGACCCCCTTCGGTGGTCAATTCTTGCCGCTTTTCCGGCACCAATGTGACCAGGTCCGGCTTGACGTTGAGTGCGATCTTCACCATTTCCGTATCCGCGGCCATTTCAAGGTCAAGTTTTGTGCGAGTCATTTCACGGAGAAGCCGCAAATCACGATCTTGAATATGACGGCGGTCTTCCCGTAAATGGACGACAAGCCCATCGGCTCCTGCGAGCTCAACAAGGACTGCAGCTGCCAGCGGATCAGGATCGGTTCCCCCACGAGCCTGTCTCAAAGTCGCAACGTGGTCGACATTTACACCGAGCCGCGCCATCGTCCCTCCATAATTCGGCACCGATATGTAACTTTTGGGAAACTCACAGGGCTATCCCGGATATTAGTAGCAGAAAGGAAAGAGGGGGGCAAGAACGGCTTCACCGAACCGTCGCCGCATGATATGGAACAGCCGGGACATACGGCATTCAGAAGCATAGAGAAAATGAGGGAAATTGACTCGCCTAGAGCCCTGAATTAGAATAGGCCCCGCACGTGGCCACACGCGCCTGTAAGACGCGTGAGGCCGTTGCTAATTTTGTAAAAACAATCAAAGGAAGTTCATGGGGTTGGGCGACGGTTTTTATCGGATCAAACGGCTCCCGCCGTATGTGTTCGCCCAAGTTCAAGCACTCAAACTTGAAGCTCGGCAACGCGGTGAGGACATTATCGATTTTGGGATGGGAAATCCCGATCAACCCACGCCGCCTCATATCGTCGAAAAGATGATTGAAGCCGCACGCAAAGCGAAGAATCATCGTTACTCGGCGTCGCGCGGAATCACGAAGCTGCGGCACGCGATTTGTGGGTGGTATAAGCGCAATTACGACGTCAACCTGGATCCAGAGACCGAAGCCATTGTCACCATTGGATCAAAAGAAGGTCTCGCCCATCTCGCGTTGGCCACGATCGGTCCGGGTGACGTGGTTCTCACTCCGACCCCAACGTATCCGATCCATATGTATAGCTTTATCATCGCGGGAGGCGAAGTCCGCGGGATTGAGCTCCGACAAGACAGCGATTTTTTTGAAGATCTGACCCGGGTCTATCGGCAGACATTTCCGCGTCCGAAGATTCTGGTCATTAACTTCCCACACAATCCGACCACCGCGGTCGTGGATCTGGAGTTTTTCAAGAAAATCGTTGCGTTTGCCAAGGAGCACAACGTCATCGTGATCCACGACCTCGCCTATGCCGATCTGGTGTTCGACGGGTATAAGGCTCCGAGTTTTCTTCAGATTCCGGGAGCGAAAGACTGTGGGGTGGAGTTTTACACGCTATCGAAAGCTTATAATATGCCGGGCTGGCGCGTCGGGTTCTGTGTGGGCAATCGGGAAGTGGTGGGAGCGCTGGCGAAGATCAAAAGCTATCTCGACTATGGGATTTTTCAGCCACTTCAAATCGCCAGTGTGATTGCGTTAAATGGCCCTCAGGATTGCGTGAAAGATACGGTGCTGCGCTATCAAAAACGCCGAGATGCTCTGGTGGGCGGGTTGAATCGGATCGGTTGGCAGGTCTCAAAACCACTCGCCACGATGTTTGTCTGGGCACACATCCCCTTGCCCTATCGCCACATGGGTTCATTAGAGTTTTCGAAGCTTCTGCTCAAAGAGGCGAAAGTTGCCGTTTCACCGGGGATTGGATTTGGTGAGGGTGGGGACGAGTATGTGCGATTTGGGCTTGTAGAGAACGAACATCGAACGAGGCAAGCAGTGCGGGGAATTCGCAAGGCCCTCAAACTGGATGGAGACGACGAGTGAGGTCACGCATCGGAGTCGGCATTGTGGGATTCGGCACGGTCGGGACCGGCGTCGCCACAATCCTTCTGCGCAATGCGGTCCTCATCAGACGACGGGTGGGGATACCGATCGAACTCGTTCGAATCGCGGATCTGGATATCGTGAGAGATCGGGGGCTGGCGTTAAGTCCTGGGCTCCTGACGACGGATCTGAAGGCCGTTCTCACCGACCCAGACATCGATATCGTGATCGAGCTCATCGGCGGATACGATACGGCGAAGCGAGTGATCATGGAGGCGATTGCCGCCGGGAAGCACGTCGTCACCGCCAACAAAGCGCTCTTGGCGCTCCACGGAGAGGAAATCTTCGATGCCGCCACACGTAAGGGTGTGGATGTGGGATTTGAGGCCAGTGTCGGTGGGGGAATTCCAGTCATTCGAGCGTTGACGGAAGGGCTTGCAGGAAATACGATTGAATCCATCTACGGCATCATCAATGGAACGTCGAACTATATTCTGTCGAAAATGACTCATGAGGGGCAAGGGTTCCAAGAGGTCCTTCAGGATGCGCAGCATGCCGGGTATGCAGAAGCCGACCCCACCTTTGATGTGGCCGGGATCGACTCAGCGCATAAGCTTGCCGTGCTTGTCAACCTCGCGTACGGAACGCCGGTCAATTTTAAAGACATCTATACGGAAGGTATTACGGGCATTACGCCTACCGATATCGCGTACGCGAAACAGTTTGGTTGTACGATCAAGTTGCTCGGCATCGCAAAACTCGTGGACGGAGAAATTGAAGCGCGCGTACACCCTACGATGCTTCCCTCCACCTCGCCCATCGCCCAGGTCGAGGATGTCTACAATGCCATTCAAGTGGTCGGTGATGCCGTCGGTGACGTCGTGCTGTATGGGCGGGGAGCAGGGTCCTTGCCGACCGGCAGCGCCGTGGTCAGCGATGTGATTGCGATCGGACGGAATGTCCTCAAGGGCACCGTCGGTCGAGTACCGGCGGCATCGTTTCAGCAGGACCAACGACGGCCGATTCGTCTGAGGCCGATGGAAGAAATCAGCTCGTTGTATTACCTCCGATTCACGGTTGTGGACCGACCCGGCGTGTTGGCACAGATCGCAGGAGAGTTGGGGCGATGTGGAATCAGTATTTCCTCAATGGTGCAAGAAGGACGTTGTGAAGGACAAACAGTTCCGGTTGTCATCAAGACACACAGCGCAAAAGAACGTGATGTACAAACGGCCCTTCGTGAAATCAACCGAAAGCCGTTCGTCTCCGAGCCGACGATGCTTATTCGAGTCGAAGGCAAGGACGAGTGATCGATGAATCGTTGGCACGGAGTCATTGAAGAATACCGCAAATTTCTCCCGGTGACCGAGAAAACCCCGGTCATTAGTCTGGGAGAGGGCAACACCCCTCTGATTCGGGCCACGAGATTAGCCAAGGCCATTGCTCCAGGAGTTGAACTCTATCTGAAGTTTGAGGGGGTCAACCCAACCGGCTCCTTTAAAGACCGGGGAATGACATTGGCCATCTCGAAGGCCGTTGAAGGTGGTGCGCAGGCGGTTATCTGTGCCTCAACCGGCAATACCTCAGCATCCGCCGCGGCGTATGGAGCTCGTGCCGGGTTATCTGTCTACGTGTTGATTCCAGCCGGAAAGATTGCTATGGGTAAACTATCCCAGGCGATGATGCATCAAGCGACGGTCATTCAAATCGAAGGTAATTTCGACCAAGCTCTGGCGCTCGTGAAAGAGTTTTCCGCATCGCTGCACATCGAACTCGTCAATTCGGTGAACCCATTCAGGATTGAGGGACAGAAGACCGCCGCGTTTGAGATCTGCGATCAGCTCGGCGACGCGCCGATGCTTCATGTCTTACCGGTCGGGAACGCCGGCAATATTACCGCCTATTGGAAGGGGTACAAAGAGTATCGTGCGGCGAACCAGATCATGCGAGTGCCACGCATGATGGGCTTTCAAGCTTCAGGGGCGGCCCCGATCGTATTGGGCAGAGTTATCGAGCAACCGCAGACCATCGCTACGGCCATCCGAATCGGCAATCCCGCCAGCTGGTCCTCGGCCTTGACGGCGGTCGAGGAGTCCGCCGGTTCAATCGATATGGTAACGGATGAGGAAATCCTTCACGCGTATACAACCGTGGCAGCCACGGAAGGGGTGTTTTGTGAGCCGGCATCGGCTGCCTCTGTTGCCGGGGTGGCTAAGCTTCATCGACAGCAGGCGCTCAAAGAGGGAGAGACGGTTGTCTGCACGCTGACCGGGCATGGGCTGAAGGATGCGGATACGGCGATCGGCGTGTCGAAGCCACCACAAACCGTCAAAGCGACGCGCGAAGATGTTGCCCGATTTTTGAAAGTCTGAAAGGCATAGAGAGTCCATGAAATATGTGATCGTGCAGGCTGGTGGAATGGCGCATCACCCACAAGACGAACTGGGTGGTCGGACGCCGCTTCAAGCGGCCGCAACTCCTTTTCTTGATCGTCTGGCGCAGAGCGGAGAGCTTGGCCAACTCATGATCCCCGCTGACGGCGTGCATCCTGGGGGAGGGCTGATCGGCACGGCGATCCTTGGGTACGACCCTAAAAAGTTTTATCCTGGTCCTGGGCCGCTTGAAGCCGCCAGCTTGGGGGTGTCCGCAACGGAACAGGACGTGGTGTATCGTTGCACGATGGTGACGTTGGCGCCGGAAGGCGGCAAAGGTGGTGAAATCAAGAAATTAGGCCCACATGTCATTATGGACGATGCGACGGGCGGTTTAATTGAAACCGAAGACGCTCGTGAACTGATCGATGCCATCAATGAACAGCTCGGTTCAGAAACCATCCAGTTCTATCCGGGAGCGGGCCATCGCCATCTGATGGTTTGGGTCAAGGGAAAACCGAGAGTGATCTGCACCGATCCACAGTCGGTCCTTGGTCAATCGATCGCCGATGCATTACCCTCCGGCGATGGGGCAGATATTCTCCGGAAGCTCATGGAGGCCGCCTATTTCATCTTGCGCGATCATCCAATCAACGATGAACGGGTCGCTGCGGGCAAGAAACCGGCAAACTGTCTCTGGCTCTGGGGCGAGGGGCGAGCCGTCGTGTGGCCGAGTCTGGCAGAACGATACCAGATCGAGGGGGCGGTCGTTGCTACCAACGACGTTCATCGTGGTGTAGGGATCAGTGCGGGCCTCGAGGCGGTGGATCCTGACCGACTCGACGGTGGGGACCTCCGCGCAAAGGCTACCGCGGCATTAGAGGAATTTGCCAAGAAAGATTTTGTCTACGTCCATGCCAAGTTGACGGATGAGGTCGTGCATGGGACCGACATGAACGCGAAGGTTCGAGGGGTCGAAGAGTTCGATCGTCACCTGGTTGGCCCCTTAATTGAAGGGTTAGACAAGCAAGGCCCCTATCGTTTTCTTGTGATCTGCGACCACACTGCGGGAATTGAGGGCCCGGCGTTCTATGCGTTCGGTGAAGGTGGTGGGAAAGGGGCCGGGACCGTCACTCGCCGCTTCACCGAGGCCGATGCGATTGCTTCCAGCACCCCTGCCCGTGATGCCACCATGTTTGCGAACAAGTTCTTCTCAAAAAGCTGACGGCTGTGGCGCTGATCGTTCAAAAGTACGGTGGGACTTCAGTTGGAACCGTCGAGCGTATACATCGAGTCGCCGACCGTGTGGCTCAGGGGCAAGGAGCGGGACATCGCATCGTAGTCGTGCTCTCCGCGATGAGCGGTGAGACGGATCGACTGATCAAACTGGCCCACGAGGTGACGACCACCCCTGATGAACGTGAATTGGACATGTTGCTCTCGACGGGAGAACGAGTCACCATCGCGTTGTTGGCGATGGAGTTGCGAGGTCGAGGAATCAACGCACGGTCTTTTACAGGCCGGCAAGTCGGCATCATGACGGACAGTGCCCATACCAAGGCACGGATCGCTCGAGTCACGGCGGATCGTATTCGTGAGGCTCTGGGGCAAGGCGTGGTTCCCGTTGTGGCCGGGTTCCAGGGTATTAACGAACAGTCGGATGTGACGACCCTGGGACGAGGCGGGTCCGACCTCTCAGCAGTCGCCTTGGCGGCAGCCCTGAAGGCCGATCGGTGCATCATCTTTACCGACGTTGATGGTGTGTACACCGCAGATCCGAACATTGTCCCTGCGGCGAGGCGGATCGATCGGATCGCCTATGAAGAGATGCTTGAAATGGCCAGCCTTGGGGCAAAAGTGCTCCAAACTCGATCGGTCGAGTTTGCGGCTAAATTCAATGTCCCGGTGGAAGTGAATTCCAGCTTCACGGAAGGAAAGGGAACACTCGTGACGAAGGAAGATGCGGACATGGAAGCAGCGGCCATCGCCGGTGTCACCGGAGATCGCAATCAAGCAAAGATCACGATCGTCGGAGTGCCGGACAAACCGGGAATCGCGGCCAGAATTTTCGGGCCAGTGGCTGCGGCTCATATCAATGTAGATATGATCATCCAGAATATCGGCCAGGCCACTATGACGGATCTCTCGTTTACCATCCCACGCGCCGATCTCAAGAAAGCTGAGCCGATCATTCAAGAAGTCGCAAAAGACATTGAGGCCAAGTCGGTATCGGTCGTCGAAGCAATCGCCAAAGTCTCACTTATCGGAGTCGGGATGCGATCGCATTCGGGAGTGGCGGCAAAGATGTTCGAAGTGCTGTCTCGGGAGGGTGTTAATATCATGATGATCAGCACATCAGAGATCAAAATCTCCTGCGTTATCGATGAGAAATATCTCGAACTGGCCATGCGCTCGCTCCATTCGGCGTTTGATCTCGACGCGGCATAGTTCTTATATCGTTGCGAGGGGAAGAGCCTCTTCCTGGTTTTTCAATGGGTGAATGACTCAGTCGCTTCAAGCGGTCGCGTCTCGACAGATCACCTGACTACCTGATACCCTTTCCCATCATGGCTCGAAAAATCACTCAGTCCGGCGCTTCCCGTACTTCTCGTGAGCGACAGTCGATCGCTGAAGGAAAGTTGTCGGTGGCTCACACCGCAGCGCTGGAGATCTACGACACTACGTTACGCGATGGGGCTCAGGCTGAGGACGTCAGCTTCTCGGCCGAAGACAAGGTCCGCATCGCGCAAAAGCTGGATGATCTCGGCGTTCATTTTATTGAAGGGGGTTGGCCAGGCGCAAATCCGAAAGACATCGAGTTCTTCCGCATGATCAAGACTATCCCACTGAAGCATGCGAACGTCATTGCATTCGGATCGACCAGAAAAGCCAGCAACAGCGTTCGAAAGGATCCCAATCTTCAGGCGTTGCTCGCTGCTGAAACCAAGACGATCACGCTGTTCGGGAAAACCTGGTCGTTGCATGTGACCGACGCCCTGGGAATCTCATTGGCGAAGAATTTGGAATTGATCGAAGATTCCATCGCCTATCTGCGCGGAAAAGGACGCCGAGTCTTCTACGACGCGGAGCACTTCTTTGACGGTTATAAGACCAATCCTGACTATGCGCTGACCACGATTAGAAAAGCGGTGGAGGCTGGAGCAGAACGGGTCATCTTGTGCGATACGAACGGGGGAACGATGCCGTGGGAGATCCGCGAGATCTGTAACGTGGTTCAACGCGAGTGTGAAGTCCCACTCGGCATTCATGCGCATAACGACTGTGAAATGGCCGTGGCGAACTCACTGGTGGCGATTGAGAGTGGCATTCTCCAAGTGCAGGGGACGATCAATGGGATTGGCGAACGGTGTGGAAATGCCAACCTCTGTTCAATTATTCCCAATCTCGAATTAAAGATGAAGCGCCATGCATTGGCTGATCGCTTGAGCCATCTCAAAGACGTGGCCGGTTTTGTCACAGAGATCGCGAATTTGATGCCGAATAAACACCAGCCGTATGTCGGGGATTCCGCCTTCGCCCATAAAGGGGGCGTACATATTCATGCGGTGCTTAAGAATCCGGCGACCTATGAACATGTCGATCCAGCGCGAGTTGGCAATCGACAGCGGATGTTGGTGTCCGACTATGGAGGGCGAAGCGGACTGCTGGACAAAATCGAAGCCTTTGGAATCAAACTACCTAAAGACCACTCCAAGGTGAACGAACTCATCTACGCATTAAAAGATCGAGAAAGCCAAGGCTACCAATTCGAAGGTGCCGAGGGATCATTCGAACTGCTGATGCGCAAGGTCATGGGGAGCCACAGGCCCTCGTTTCAGTTACTGGGATTTCGCGTCATTGTCGAGAAAAAACAAGAGGATGGCCCTCCTCTTTCCGAGGCAACCGTGATGGTCAAGGTCGGCCAAGTCGTGGAACATACCGCTGCAATCGGCGCGGGTCCAGTGAACGCTCTCGATCACGCCTTGCGCAAGGCGCTGGAGAAGTTCTATCCACAGTTGCAAGAAGTCAAGCTCCTCGATTACAAGGTGCGTGTCTTAGCCGCCAATAAGGGGACTGAATCCAAGGTGCGGGTGCTGATTGAATCCGGGGATCACAAGGATAAATGGGGTACCGTTGGGGTATCGGAAAACATCATCGAGGCGACATGGCAAGCGCTGGCGGATAGCATCGAGTACAAACTTCTTGCCTCGGATTAGCGTATTTTCGTAA
>CABVRS010000050.1 GCA_902500745.1 uncultured Nitrospira sp. | reverse complement strand
TGAGTCCGCTCGGCTGCATGCCGCTGAGGACTCGCCTCCGTGATGTCGTCATTCCGAGACTCCTGGGCGAAGGCCAAGGGCAGTAGACAGGATCGTACCGGACAGGCCTTTAGCAAAGGTTCCGGTGATCGTATGAATCACGCCGAGTTCTTTATCGAACACGATCAATCCCACGAGAATGAGCATTCCATACGGTTCTAATCGTGCCAACGCCATCGCCGGCTTCGTCGGGAGTATGGCCGTCAAGATGCGACCACCGTCGAGGGGTGGGATCGGAAGCAGGTTGAAGAGCGCGAGAAATACGTTGATCATCACGGAATACAGCGCCATGACGGCGAGGGGACGCAAAAACATGGCCCCAAGTAGGCTCGTCGACGCCTCGGCCTCCGTCGATCCTCGGAGCGATAAGGTCGGCTCGATCGTCAGGAGCACGGCCAACAGCAGCGCGCTTGCAACGGCCAAGAGGAGGTTCATCCCAGGTCCGGCCGCAGCCACTAAGGCCATGTCACGGCGAGGCTGATGCATATTCCGTGGGTCGATGGGAACCGGCTTCGCCCATCCGAAAAGAAAACTTCCAAGCAGCAAACACATCAAGGGCAGAATAACGGTGCCGAAGGGGTCGATATGGGCGAGGGGGTTGACGGTGAGTCGTCCTTGAAGTTTCGCAGTCGAGTCTCCGCATTTCTCCGCTGCCCATCCATGCGCGAACTCATGGAGCACCATGGCGAACAAAAGGGGGAGTCCCATATACGAGACGGTGTGAAGAATTTGCGAAAGAGAACTCATGAGACGGTATTCAGTTCAATTGTACAAACTTACCCTGTTTCACCTGTAGAAGAAAGAGTGGACGATGTAAGGTGCCGTCTGGGCCGAAGCTGGCTGGGCCGGCGAGTGTCGGCAAGTCACGCTGGGTGGTGAAAAATTCTTGAAGGGCCTCCCCCGAGGTCGCCCCATGACGGATTCCCTCGATCACCACTCTGGCTGCGTCATATCCCTGCATCGTGAAAAGCGATGGGGTCGATTCAAAGCGTTTCCGATATCGTTGAACAAAGTCCTGGACGGCGAGATTCGGACTGTCGAGGAAGAAGCCATCAACAAAGGTGGCTCCGTCGACCGTCCGATCGGCGGTTCGGACGAAATCTTGCGAGTTCCAGCCGTTTGTGCCCAGCAGGGGAGCTCTGATGTCATGAAATGCCAGCTGGGCGGCGAGCAGGCCGATATCTTGAGAACGACTCGGAATGAAGATTGCGTCAAACCCAGGCGTATACAGCATGCGCTTTTCGGTTCGGCTGGCCGGTTTGCCGGTCGGGCGAGGAATCTCCACCGGAACTGCTAGACCGTATTTTTTGAGGTCCTCGGCCTTCAGTCGCTGGATTTGCGGCGCGAAATCCGTTTCCCCTTCTTTGAAGGATTCGATGGCGATGACCTCGCCTCCGATGTGATACACCTCTTGGGCGAAGAGGCGAGCAAGTTCCCGCCCATAGACGGTGTCGGGGTGGACGATGCAGAACCGTCGGTACCCTTGATCCTGTGTGGCGTAGGTCGCAATGCGTTGGGCTTGCAGTGCGTAGGTGAGCGATGTGCTGAAGAGGTAATTGCCCAACCGGCGGACATTGGGGAGAGTCGCCGCCGGCGTAATCAAGGGAATTCTGGTCCTCTGTGCCATCTCCGCCATGACCGGTAGATTTCGTGACAGCATCGGGCCGATCACGGCCAGCGGTCGATCATCATGGAGCAGGGCGGAGAGATCATCCAGGAAACCCGGACGATCCACGTCATGGTCCTTGACGATCAAGCCCACGGAAGGGCCGCCGGGCTGCTCACGAGCTTTTTCCACCGCAAGCTGAACGCCTTCCAAGACATCGGTGGCAAACGTCGATAGTTTTCCAGACAAGGGGAGGACAGCGGCGATGACATACTGATTGGTCCTCAATCGTGACCGGATGAGTTGCAGCGACTCGCTGGCTTTTTGAGCAGAGGGGTGGGCGGAAAATGCTCCGAGAAAATGCTGCGCCTCCCGTTCCGCCAGATGGTCTTCACCGCGCCCGATGTAATAGTCGATCAGCCGCAGTGAGGCGAGGTCGCCAGGATACGAGCGTGGATGGGCGTCGCGCACGCGGATCAGTCCTTTTTTGTCTAGCTTCTCTGCGATAAATTGCCGAATCTGTTCCCGCGTTTCTTTGACCTGCTCTTCAGAACTGCCGGCCATTCCCTCTAACAACGTCTGAATAGCCCGCACATAGTCTTTCTTCTGAGCCAACGCGTCGGCCGTCAGTTGCTGCGCCTCGCGCTTGGTGACGGCGTCCGGTGTGGTCGTGCGAACCTGGGTGAGTAATGGCAATGCTAGGTCGATATTCCCCATTGCTGTATGGGTCCGGGCTAGCAGGAGCTTGCTTCGGTCCAGGAGCTCGGATTCAGGAAATTCTGTATGGAGTTGGTTGAGATAACGGAGTGTCTCGCCGTAGTCCTTCATGCCGTACAGGGCTGCCCCCAACAGCAAGTAGGTGTCATCGAGATGTTCAGGCCGTGGATTGGTGGTCAAGAATCGCCGCAAGGTACTTGCGGCGGACTCGTGGTCGCCTTTCTCAATCAGTTGCTTGGCCTGGCTCAACACCGGCGGATTCGGAATCAGAGGTTTGACGGTCTCCGCCGCCTCCGCCTGACCTGAACGGGTCAACGGGGAGTTCGGGACAAGGCACGCCGTCAGCGCTGTGATGAGGATCATCAGCGGCCAAGCAGCAATATGAGAAGGATGGTGCGAGTAGGCGAGCATTCCGTTCGATCAGCGGTGAGCCATAAAGAGACTAGTATCGGAAAGGGTGTGAGCTGTCAAGGAGAACTGCAGCGTTCTCGTTGTGCCTATGGAAAGAGTTGGCTATAGTTTGTCCTTCCATGACGACGGATCACTCATCGGTTCTTCTGTTAGATCCTCTGGTTGAGCGATATCTCAACCGGCTGCGGGTCGAGGCAGGGTTGGCGACCAATACGCTGGAGTCCTACCGACGGGATCTGTTTCGAGTGCAGCGCTACTTGCTGCGGCATCGACTCAGCATGAGCGACTTCGTACCGTCGCCCATCATACGGTCGTTCCTGGCTTCACTCAAACAGGAAGCACTGGCGGCAGCATCGGTGGCCCGAATGCTTTCGGCCATGCGAGGATGGTATCGCTTTCTCGTCCGTGAAAAAATTCTCCATGCCAACCCGCTTCATAATGTGACTGCCGTGCGTCGCTCAGTACGGTTGCCCAAGACGTTGACCCTCCAAGAGGTGACGGTGTTGCTTGAGGCGCCGATTGGGAATCGTGCTGAGGATCGCCGTGACCGTGTGATGCTGGAATTGCTCTACGCGTCGGGGCTTCGCGTATCAGAGCTGGTTGGACTGACCCTTTCGCAGATCGATCTCGACCTTGGTTGCCTTCGCGTGATGGGAAAGGGCGCCAAAGAGCGTGTTGTGCCGATGGGACAGACCGCACGAGATGTGTTGGTCGAGTACCTTGAGCAGGTGCGACCGACTCTCTTGAAGCGGCGCTCCTCTCGTCACGTGTTTGTCAGTCGCCGGGGGCATGAACTGACCAGGCAGGGATGTTGGAAGTTATTGGCCTTGCGCGCGCGCCGCGTGGGAATTATCAAGCCCATCTCTCCGCATATGCTGCGACATTCGTTCGCCACGCATTTGCTCGAAGGTGGCGCCGATCTTCGTACGGTTCAAGCGATGTTGGGGCATGCGGATATCGCGACGACTCAGATCTACACGCATGTCGACCGTCGCCGGCTGAAAAATGTCCACCGACAATTCTTTCCTCGGCAACTCAATCACCAACAGTCAGATGATAGAGACAAGAAGGTGCGGAAACAGCAATAGATGTCGCGTGCATGACAGGTGATGTGCTGATGAGGGCGAGAACTACACACAGTCTGGTTGACAAGGACAAGCGGACTTGATACGCTCCGCGGCGGTTGTTAGGAAAATCGGGCGGATAGCTCAGTTGGGAGAGCGCTGCCCTTACAAGGCAGAGGTCACAGGTTCGATCCCTGTTCCGCCTACCAACGAGCACAGCTCTGGTAAGGAGGGACGGGAAAAGTCCTGCAGGGATGAGGTTCCCTTCCTCGCTCAAGGGTTGACCGGCGACCGTTGATGTTGTCTTGTCGTGTTCGATGTTCCGCCATAACTAGATAATACGGGGCCGTCGTTCAGCCTGGTTAGGACGCCAGATTGTCAATCTGGAGGTCGCGGGTTCAAATCCCGTCGGCCCCGCCATTTTCCTCAGTGTTTGGTACAATTCCACTTTGCCACGAAGTGTTAAGCGCTCAGGAGTGAGAGGCTAGACTCGTATGTTTCAAGCCGGTCCACTGGCAATCATTGCATCGCTTGGGATTATCTCCAAGGTGGTTCTGTTGGTGCTGCTCGGATTCTCCATTATTTCGTGGGCGATTATCTTTTACAAATGGGCCACCTTTCGCGCGGTCGACCTCAAAGACCGCCACTTTATGGCCTTGTTGCTGCGGGCCCGAGATGTCCAAGAGGTGACGCGAAACGCACCACAAACGGCCGGAAGCCCCTGCGCAAAAATTTTTCATTCCGTGATCCAACGGTTGGACCAAATTCCGACCGGGTTCAGCGATAGTGGGGCGATGATCTTTGATCGTCATGTGATGGAGCGGACGGCGGCGCATCTCGCCCAGGGGCAAATCTCCAAGTTGGAGTCGTATCTGCCGTTTCTTGCCACGACCGGGAACATCGCCCCGTTCGTCGGTCTCTTGGGAACAGTTTTGGGGATCATCGACGCGTTTCACGAAATCGGAGCCCAAGGCACCGCGAGCATCGCGGCCGTGGCCCCTGGGGTTTCAGAAGCCTTGATTGCCACGGCAGCCGGATTGTTCGCGGCCATTCCTGCCGTCATCGCATATAATTATTTTCTGACACGCATTAGGCGCACCGCGTTGCAGATGGATTCCGTCGTGGTCGAACTGTTGGCCTTGATCCCGGCCCAAGGTAAGCCCACGGGTTCGGCGTCTTCCGGGAGCAAAGGATGATTTTTGAAACCCGACAACGTCGATTTCTGGCGGAGATCAACGTCATTCCGCTCGTGGATGTCGTGTTGGTGTTGCTCGTGATTTTCATGGTCACCGCACCCATGCTGTATCGTGGTATGGATATCAACTTGCCGACTTCGGCGACCAACACGATCAAGCCCGAGATACGGGCGGTGCTGACCATTGAAAAGGATCAGCGTCTATACCTCGACAAGGATCCAGTGAGTGTGGCTCAGCTGGAACGCAAGTTGCGCACGCTGAAAGCCGAACATGCGGATGTCTCGCTCTATTTGCGTGCCGACCGCGATGTGCCGTACGGAATCGTGGTTCAAGTGATGGATGGAGTGAAAAAAGCCGGGATCGAGAAGCTCGGTATGGTGACGGATCCTACCGGCCCGGAACGAGTCACTGACAACACGCCCCCTTCAGGTAACCAGTAGGATAAGGTTTACGGTGCAGGCTTGGACCTCAGCCGGCATGTCAGCGGGCGATGAATGGCAGGCGACACTGACGCGTCGCTTAGGCCGTGCCGTCTTTGTATCCTTGGTTTTGCACGTCGGAATCGTGGCCTTGTTGACGTGGGTTCGGTTGCCTCGCCAGGGTGAACGGCCGCTGACCTCCATCGAGATTTCCCTTGCAAGTCTCCCGACCCTTCCGGCAAAGGCCGTTGAGCCTGAGAAGAAACAGCCGGTCAAAAAAGAGGTGGAACAACCGAAAGCCGCTGAAAAGCCAAAACCGGTGGAGCAATCAAAACGCGTGGAGCCACCGAAGCCTGTCGAGCAGCCTCCACCCGTCGAACCACCCAAGCCGGTTGAACAATCAAAAGTTGTCGAGCCGATTACGCCGGTTGAATCACCCAAGCCTGCTCCGGCTGTGAAAGCAACCCCCCCACCGATTCCACCCGTGAACGTTGCGCCTCCCCCGCCTCCTATTCCGTTGGTCAAACAGTCGAACGATATTATGCGCGATGTATTGAAAGACATTGAGTTGCCGCCGAATGCTCCGAAGCTCGGGGAGATCAGCCCTGAGACCACTCCAAAGAAAGCACCGGCCATCAAGTTGCCGGATATCCCGGTTATGGGAGAGACGAAAGAAGTGATTGAAAAGCAAGCGGCTGCCTCTCCATCGTCGTCATCCTTGACTGAAGAATCAGCGCAAGAATTAGATGAAGAACTCAAGAGGATCAAAAAGTTTGAATTGCCGAAACAGACTCCTCCGCCGCTTCCCGCGGAGGCGCCGGCCAAGCCAGTGCCGCGCGTTGAGGCAAAGGCGCCGAGTGTGAAGGCCGTTGATACGACCCTTAAAGTCCCAGGCATGGCTCCTGGATCGAATGCCTACCTTGCGTTAGTCCGCCAACGCATCAGTAGCGTGTGGAGTGCGCCGCCGGTCGACGTGACGAATCAGATCTATATCGTCATTGTGCAATTCAGGCTGCATCGAAACGGAACGGTGACCGGGGTGGCCATCGAACAGTCCTCCGGAAACGAGTATTATGATTTGGCGGGCAAACGGGCGGTTCTGAGCGCCGTCCCCCTGCCTCGATTCCCAGCCGACATCACCGATGCCTATTTCGATGCGCATTTCACCTTCACCGTCGGAGAGCCCCAAGGATAAATCATGACGTTTCGAACTGGTGTCATCGTCGGTTTCTGTGCGTTGCTCGGTCTCATGTGGATCATCGAATCCGGTGCCGCCGATGTCTTTCTTGAAGCCACGAGGCCGGATTTTCAGAAGATTCCGCTGGGGGTCGTGGGCATTGACGCTGTCGGTGGCCCGGAGTCGCCTGAAGGCCGCGCGAAACTGGGGAGCCGTATCGAAGAAGTGCTCAAGGCGGATGTGCGACGCTCCTTGGTATTTTCCCTTGTCGATCTATCCACGCTTGGCATCAAGGCCGGTGGTCGGGGTGGAGAGCCAGACCCCTCCTTCAAACAAGCTGCGGAGAACGGAGTCTCCGTCATTGTGTGGGGGAAGGCGGGGATGAAGACCGATACTAAGACGTCCGATGTCAGTATGGACGGATACGTCTATGACGCTGGGAGTGATGAGGTGGTCGGTGGAAAACGGTACGCGGGTTCAACGTCGGTGATCCGGCTGATGGCCCATCGATTTGCCGATGAGTTGGTATTCCGCTACACTGGAGAGCCAGGCATCGCACGGACGAAGATCGCGTATGTGTCGCAGCAGGGCTCGGGGCGTGAAATATTCGTAATGGACTATGACGGGTTCGAATCTCGTCAGATCACGGCCGACGGTTTTTTGAACTTGATGCCGCACTGGTCGCCGGATCGGCGCTTCCTCGTCTTCACCGCCTATCGGAATCGGAACACGCAAGAGATTGATATGATCGAACTCGCGACGGGCAAGCGCTGGACGCTGGTTTCGCAAGGAGGGCTGAATATCACCCCTGCGCTCTCTCCCGATGGGCATGCGCTCGCGTATTCGTCGAGCCATGAGGGCAATGCCGAGCTGTATCGATTAGATACGCGCACCAAAGCTGTTCAGCGGTTGACGACCAATCCAGGAGGAGATCTTTCTCCATCCTGGTCCCCCTCAGGACGAGAGTTGGTCTTCGCCTCTGATCGGAGCGGAGGGCCACAGCTGTTTCTTATGAGTGCAGACGGGACGAATGTGCGTCGGTTAACATTTGATGGGGACTATAATGCCGCTCCGACCTGGTCTCCTCGTGGAAACTGGATCGCGTATGTCTGCAGGACGCATAAGAAAGAGTACAAGCTCTGTTTGATCTCGCCCGATGGGCAGAAGCGCGTGCAGTTAACGACCGGGCATGGAGTGGACGATTCTCCATCATGGTCGCCGGACGGGCGCCATCTCGTGTTCAGCTCGACGGCGGATGGCAAGAGCCAGATCTACATGATTAATGCAGACGGCAAAGATCTTGAGCGCATCACATTCACCGGGACGCACAACAGTGCGCCGACATGGTCTCCCGCGTCGTGATTTTCTGGAAGGCATTGACGTCAATCATCCTCCGCTGTATGTAAGAGGGGATATCCTACAGGAGGGAATCATTCCCATGAAAAAGTTGACAGCCAGTTACCTACCGCTGATTCTTGGTCTACTCGTTGCGGTGACCCCTGCCTGTTCGAAGAAGGCGGTTCAATCGGGTGGAGATGCCCAGACCCTTCACGGAGAGATGGGCAAGAGTGGGACGGCGAGAGAGGGTGCCGGGGGAGGAGGAGGAGGGGTCAGCCCGAACTTTCCAGACACGGCATTCTCTGGTCGAGATGGCTCGAACAGCTTGCGAGGGTTAGACCGTGATCCCTCCGAAGAACGGCTCAGTGGCGATGTCGGTGGCAACGGGGGGAGTGGCGGCAATGGTGGTGCCGGGAGTAGCGGGAATAAATTGATGGCCAAATCCGATCCTGCAGCCGCAGCTCGTCAGTTGGCTGAAATCCGGGCTGAGCAGGTGGCATCGACAGCGGCAGGACTGCGGGATGTCTTTTTCGGGTATGACAGTTTTTCGATCACAGACGAGGGACGCCATGCACTCACCAGTAATGCGGAATGGATGAAGTCCAATCCGAACACCCAGCTGAAAATTGAAGGACATTGTGACGAACGAGGCACGTCGGCCTATAATTTGGTGTTGGGTGAGAAGCGTGCGAAAGCCGTGCGGAACTATCTCGTCGAACTCGGGGTCGTGCCCGATCACTTGTCGGTCGTCTCCTATGGTAAGGAACGGCCGTTCTGCACCGAACATGCAGAATCGTGTTATTCGCAAAATCGTCGTGGGCACCTTGTCGTTCGGACCGGGAAATGATGCGTGCGTGACCATGATTCACCCATACGTGCTCTGATGGCTCCGTAGAGGCCGGGATATGCCGATCCAACAACCAATGATTCATCGTCTATTCGTGGGCGTCGCGACGATCGGTTTTGTGCTGTCGGGTTGTGTGGCACAGCAGTCCGACCTCAAACGGACGGAAAAGGATTTTAAGAATCAACTGTCTCAAACAAGCGCCAAGCAGAGTCAGGAGCTCCTGACTCTGCGAGAGCAAGAGCTCCCGCAGTTGCGGGGGGAACTGGAAAAGGCGCTGCATGTGGCAAAGGAACTCCAGGCCAGGCAGGATGACCTCAAACATCGTTCGGCGCAGTCGGAGCAACAGACCAAAAAGTTGGAGCAGCTGGCGACAAAACTTGAAGGTGATATCAGTACCCGGTACCTATGGGTGCAGAGGAGTTTCGAGACTCAGGATGCGAAGGTTTCGGCCAGACTCGATGACATATCCAAAGCGATGGAAGCCCTCAGGAAAGACCTCATCGATGTTGTTCAGCGTACGAACGAAAGCCTCACGAAACGAGTAGACACGAAACTTGATGAACAACGACGTGAGTCGACAGAAACCCGCAATAGGATCGAGCAAGTCTCTCAAAAATTCACCCAATTCAATCAGGCGTTGACCGGGTTTCGAGAAGCATTGTCTGGCTTGAATGATCGGGTGGGTGCGGGGGAGCAGACGACCAAAAGCCTCACGACAAAGATCGAGGCCGATTCAAAGGCCACAGCCGCGCATGCGGAGGATATCAATCGAAGCGTGGTATCCGTGACGAAGGCGCTTGAGATCGTCGGAAAGAAAGTCACCGCTCGTCTGGACGAGCAAGACAGTCGAATCGATGCGCTGGTGAAAACGGTAGAGCACGTCTCCAATAAGCCTGCGGCGCTTCAACAGGGCGCTAAATCACCGCAACAATCGACCGGGCCCACCGAGCTCACAGCCGAAGGGGAGTCAGGTGCAGCCACTTCCGGTGAGTCGGGCACAACGACTGTGAAAACAACGATCGTTCCCCCTCAAGAGTCATTCAAGTCCGAGCTTGCTCAGGGAAGTTTCGACGCCCCGGATCGGGTTCGTTATGATCGGCTCTTGTCCATGTTTCGAGACGGAGATTTCGACGGCGCTCGGCAAGGGTTCACCAGCTTTCTCTCTGAATATCCCAATTCGAGTCTGGCACCGAATGCGAGGTTCTGGCTGGGCGAATCCTACTACGGCAAGAAAGATTTCCAGAAAGCCATCGATGCCTACGACAAGGTGGAGATCGATTATCCGAGCAGTGAGAAGGTGCCTGCCGCGCTCCTAAAGAAGGGGTATGCGTATCTGGCCATGAAGGACATGAAGCGAGCCTCGTCGACCTTCAATCAGGTGGTCACGCTGTATCCGAGGAGTACAGAAGCAGGAAGAGCATCGGACAAGTTGGCTCAACTCAAAGAGGTACGGTGACAACCATGTGTGTTCGTCCAATGCTGTCGGGTCTCGTGGTATGCGGGCTGTCGATCTCGGCGATGGAGCTTCTCGGGTGCGCACGGCATGCCGATTTCATCCAGGCTCGCAACCAGCTCTCGACGGTTGCGCGAACGCAGGAACAGGATCATCAGCGGATGGATGCGATGATGCGCCGGCTGGAAGCGATCGAAAAAGTCAAAGATCCGGAGGCGCCCAAGGTACGGTTTGATGATCTCTCCACCCGTTTCCAGAAAATGGAAAATCGACTCGCCAAACTGGAAGAAACGACGAGCCGGTCCTCGGCGAAAGCGGATCTTCCGTCTGAACCACGTACCGTCAAACCGGTCAAGACGACTCCCCCCGCCGAATCGGTAGCGGTCGTCACTGGAATTACCCCCACGTCAGCGTTCAACCTGGCGTATAACGATTACCTCAACGGGAATTATGAGCTCTCCGTGGCTGGGTTCCAACGGTTCGTGAAGGACTTCCCCGGTACTTCGCTGACACCAAATGCGCAGTATTGGCTGGGTGAATCGTATTACAATCTCAAAGACTACGGGCGGGCGATCCAGACATTCGATTCACTTGTGGCGGAATATCCTGGAAACGAAAAGGTACCTGCGGCGCTGTACAAGCTCGGCTTGGCGACGGCCGAGACCGGTGACCTTGCGAGGTCGAGAAAAAGTTTGAAGCGCGTGCTCGAAGAGTTCCCCTCATCGGATGAGTCCAAGTTGGCCAAGAATAAGTTGGCCGAAATCCGATGACCATCGCCGTAACGCGGCGTCCTGCTTTCCCCATCATCGTCTCAGGCACGAGGAGTAGTCCGGCGTGCTGACAACCGACGGCCGTGGCAAGATCTGTATCCTGCCGGACGAGGTCATTGGCCGTATTGCGGCAGGAGAAGTTGTCGAGCGCCCTGCCGCCGTCGTGAAAGAGCTGCTTGAAAACAGTATTGATGCTGGGAGCCACGCGATTACCGTTGACGTGAAGGACGGTGGCCTTTCCCTGATTCGGGTGACTGACGACGGGGAGGGGATGAGCCGAGATGACGCACCCCACGCGTTTCAACGCCACGCCACCAGCAAGCTCCGGTCGGATGTGGATCTCTGGTCTATCCGAACGATGGGCTTCAGGGGCGAAGCCTTGCCAAGTATTGCGGCGGTGGCGCATGTCCGCTTGCGTACGGCGACTCGTTCAGCCGAAGTTGGAACAGAGTTGGAAGTCGTGGGTGGGGTGGTTGGGAACAGTACCGATGCACCGCCCGTAGCCGGAACTCGAATTGACGTGGCGGACTTGTTCCATAACCAGCCGGCGCGCAAAAAGTTCCTGAAATCCATCGCGACGGAATGTTCGCACATCATTCGGGTTGTGCAACAGGCCGCTCTGGCGTGGCCATCCATTCAATTTCGTTTGACCCACAACGCACAAGAACTATTGAACCATCCGGCCGTGCACTCAGAGAGGGACCGGATCGCACAAGTGTATCGGCCTGCGTTTCTCAATCAATGTGTGTCGCTCCAGGCCGCGCTTCCGGGTATGGCCGTGACCGGATATATTGTCGATGCCATCCACGCGAAGTCGTCGCGCACACCCCAAGAGCTGTTTGTAAATCGTCGTCCTATTCGGAGCCTCGCGGTGTCTCACGCCGTTGGGGAAGGCTACGGATCATTCGTTGCCAAGGGGTGTCACCCGCGATTTGTGTTGTTCTTGGAGGTCGATCCAGATTGTGTCGATGTCAATGTCCACCCCACCAAACGAGAGGTGAGATTTGCCGACAACGAAGCCGTCCATCAGCTTGTTCGACGAGCCGTTCGCCAGGCACTGAGTAAGGAAGAATTGACGGACGCTTCAAGGACGGATGCCCGCTTCACCGGTACCAGCCATGACGGCTCTCGTTCGCTCGCTGAACCGTCATCTCTGCCCGAGTCTGTTCCGACGAGTCCGCCGCCGTCTGCCTGGCAAGACGCTGAAGCTCAGTTGGCGTTCGTAAGCGAAGCCGCCGAGCCCTACGCTCGTGTGCCAACGACGGAAGTGATCGCGCTCGGACAAATCAATCGAACTTTCCTGGTGGCGCAAGTCGGTGGCGACTTGACCGTGATTGACCAGCATACTGCCCATGAGCGTGTCCTGTTTGAACGACTGTTCCGAGCCTGGGGGACCAGGAAGATCGCAGCGCAGGCGCTGCTCATTCCCGATCCGGTTGAGCTGTCCCCAGCTCAGGCTGGGTTACTCCAACGGTACCAGAGCGATCTGGAACAGTTAGGGATAGAGATTGAGCCATTCGGTACGTCAACGGTTCTGGTCAGATCGACGCCGATTGGTCTCGGTCGAATCGATGCAGGCATGTTTCTCCAGGACCTCATCGAGGACCTCACTCAATGGGAACGCCTTCCGAGTCTGGAGGCCAAGGCGCGTTCAGTGCTGGCCTCGATGGCATGCCATGGTGCCGTGCGCGCTGGGCGTCCGATGAGACTGGAAGAGATTAAAGTATTGGTCGAGGAATGGCGCAGCGAAGGAGAGATCACGACCTGTCCTCATGGGCGAAGAACGTCGTTTCGACTCACGACGGATGAGTTGGAAAAAATGTTTGGGCGAGTCGGCTGGTAGGCGATCATGGATCACAGTGGATGCGATGAGTGGGGAGAATCGAGAGTCCCGGATACGACGACCAGCGCCTCTCGAATGAACCTATGCGCCTAGAACATCTACGCCGCGATCGTCCCTTGGTGGTGCTGCTGGGGCCGACGGCCGTCGGAAAAAGCCGGGTCGCGACGCACGTGGCCAGATATTTCGAGACCGAGATCCTGACGGCTGATTCTCGCCAAGTGTACCGTGGGATGGACATCGGGACGGATAAGCCTACCGCGGCAGAGCGACAGGAGGTGCCGCATCGGCTTATCGATATCGTCGATCCCCACGAGACGTTCAATGCGGGGTGGTATCGCCGCATGGCAGTGGACGAAATCGATCGGCTGTATGCTGCAAACCGGCTGCCCTTCGTGGTCGGTGGCACGGGGTTATATATCAGGACATTGGTGAGAGGTCTCTGTCCCGCACCTCCGTCCGATCCCCTGATGAGGGAAGACCTCAAGAAGTTGAGAGAAGCGAGCGGCCGAGACGGCCTCTACGCAGAGTTGATGCGCGTGGATCCCGAGGCCGCAGCTCGGCTGCATCCGAACGATGAGTCGAAGGTGATGCGGGCGCTGGAAATCTATCGATTGTCAGGCCGTCCGGCGTCGATTATGCATGATGAACATCGGTTTCAAGAGCAACCATTCTCGGCGCTTCTGATCGGACTCATGCGAACCAAGGAAGCCCTGTATCAAAGGATTGAAGCACGAATCGATTGGCAGCTGTCTCACGGGATGATAGAAGAGACTCGAATATTGCTCGGCCAGGGATACGGGCGCGAGCTCGCGTCCATGAAAGGCCTCGGCTATCGCCAGGTCGGAGCCTTTCTGGCGAATGAGTATGACTATGCAGAAATGGTGCGTCGGTTCAAGCGCGATACGAGACGTTTTGCGAAACGGCAGATGACGTGGTTTCGAAAGGAATCCGGAGTCGTATGGCTGCCGATCGAAGAGCGCGAGTCCTGTGAGCAGACGGCGGCACGCGTGATCGCCCACATCGCGCAGTTTATGCGAGATCTAGAGGAGCAGGGGAAGGTTGCGGCGTTGCAGCAGGCCACGCCGGGAAAAGGACGTGTATGACGATGAAGAAAGGCAATAGGCACCCGACGGTCGGTGTCATCGGGGGAAGCGGGCTCTATGATATTGAAGGGCTCACCGCAACCCGATCCGTTCGGGTACGAACGCCCTTCGGGGCTCCCTCCGATGCGATTACGGTCGGCACGCTCGAGGGGATTCGGGTGGCCTTTCTCTCTCGGCATGGGCGAGGGCATCTGTTGAATCCGAGCGGGATCAATTATCGTGCGAACATTTTTGCGCTGAAGTCGCTTGGTGTCTCGCATGTCATTTCGATCAGTGCCGTCGGCAGCATGAAAGAATCGATTCAGCCGGGAGATGTTGTGGTGCCGGACCAGTTCATCGATCTCACGAGGCGCCGCGCGTCGACATTTTTCGACAACGGGATCGTGGCGCACGTCGCGTTCGGTGATCCGGTCTGTCCTGAGCTGGGAGAGGCGTTATTCGCGTCCGTAGAACAAGCCGGGGCCACGGTGCATCGTCGCGGCACGTATCTCTGCATGGAGGGTCCGCAGTTTTCGACCAAAGCGGAATCACAACTCTATCGGCAATGGGGCGTCGATGTGATCGGGATGACGAATATGCCCGAGGCGAAGTTAGCTCGAGAAGCGGAGCTCTGTTATGCGACGATGGCTTTGGTCACCGACTATGACTGTTGGCACGAAACGGAAGAGGCCGTGACGGTCGAAGCGGTATTGGCAACCCTTCATCGTAATGTCGCATTGGCCAAACAGATCCTTCGTACGGTGATGCCAACGTTTGCCAATCCGATCGAGTGCGCCTGTCATCGGGCATTGGATCATGCTATTTTGACTGCGCCGAAACGGATTCCCGTCACGGTTCGGAAGAAGCTTGCCGTGCTCATTGATCGTGCGCTGAAGCCACAGAAAGGAGTCCGTTAGTCATGGGGAAATTGCTCGTTGTCGGATCGGTCGCGCTCGATACGGTCAAAACTCCGTTCGGCGAAGGAACCGAGATCCTTGGAGGGTCGGCGACCTATTTTTCGACGGCCGCCAGTTTTTTTACATCGGTGGCGCTGATTGCGGTGGTTGGAGAAGACTTTCCTCAACAGCATATCGCGTTTCTCAAAAGCCGAGGGATCGATCTGACGGGTTTGGAGCGTCGACCCGGGGCCACTTTTCGGTGGAAAGGTGAATATACGCACCAACTCAACGAAGCCCATACCCTGGATACGCAGCTCAATGTGTTCGAGACCTTTCGCCCGCAGATCCCGGAAGCCTATCTGGCGCCGGATGTCCTATTCCTGGGGAACATTCATCCTGAGCTGCAACTCGATGTGCTGCAGAAGGTTCAACGTCCGGCCCTTGTGGCCTGCGATACGATGAACTTCTGGATCAATGGCCAGCGAGAAGCGTTGTGGAGGGTGTTGGAGAAGGTCGATGTGTTGATCATCAACGACGGTGAAGCGCGCGCGCTGGGGCAAGATTCAAATTTGGTGAAAGTCGCCAAACTCGTACTTGCTCGCGGGCCCAAACACCTCATCGTGAAGCGGGGAGAATATGGCGTGCTGATGTTCAACGACAAGCAGGTATTCGGCGCACCGGCGTTTCCGCTCGAAGACGTCCGAGATCCAACCGGTGCGGGCGATACCTTTGCGGGAGGATTTCTGGGCTATTTGGCGGCGACGGGGAATCGGTCGCCGGAAGCCATGAAGCAGGCGATTATCTTCGGAAGCGTCATGGCGTCGTTTACCGTAGAAGCCTTTAGTCTTGACCGATTGCGAATCCTGGATTACAAAGAGATTCAGGCTCGCTTCTCAGAGTTCAAGCGGTTAACGCATTTCGAGGATATTGGATGAACAGAGCGAACGGCTGGCAGGATCGAATGAACTGGTCTCTTCTGCCGATATGTGTCGGACTCATAACGATTGGGGCAGGATGTGCAAGCGACAAAGAAGCCTTGCGGAAGTCGCAAGGCTTCTATCAAGAAGGCGTGGCGAGTCTTTCGGGAGATCGTCAGAAAGCCTTCGTGTCGTTTCATAGGTCCGTCCAGTTGAATCCGACGAACAAAGAGGCACGGTACGCCTTAGGACATGTATATACGCTTCAGGGCAAACTGCCGCTTGCTGAAGAGCAATTTCGCGAGGCGATCAAGATTGACGAGTCCTATTCCGAAGCCCATACCTATCTTGGGCAGGTTCTGGCGAATCAAGATCGCTGGGATGAAGCCATTGCCTCCTACAAGCTGGCCCTTGCGAATCCGTTGTATCCGACGCCCGACCTGGCTCGGTTTCATCTCGGTCGTGCACTCGCGCATCAGGGTGACCTTCAGGGATCGATGGAGGCGTTCGAGGATGCGGCCTCGGCCAGTCCTCCGAGCGTCCCACCCGCGCTGACGCATCTGGAGCTTGGACGGGTATACTATAAGTTGGGGTATGCAATTCGAGCCCGTGAAGTCTTGAAGAAAGTCACCACGCTGGACAACGGCGGAGACCTGGCGGCGGCAGCATCGGAACTCTTGACGCGTATGAAGTAGGAGACTTATGGAGTCGGTCGGCGAATTCTTTAAGCAAGTTCGAGAGGCGAAGGGGTTGACCCTGGATGAGGTGGCATCCAAAACCCGTATTCGTACGGATTTCGTCAAGGCGCTCGAAGACGGGAATTTCGCCAAGTTGCCCGACCAGGTGTTCGCTCGGGGGTTTGTGCGCTCCTATGCTCGATCGCTCGGGCTGGATGAAGAGGATGCCATTCATCGCTTTATCCAATCCGCTGGATCTTTCTATGAGAAGCAGGACGAGCGAGAACGGTTGAAGGTTCGGCAGGTGGAGGAAGATCGGAAGCGCCAGGCCAATCGGAAGGCCGTGGGCATCGCGATCGGTATTGCCGTCTTGACGTTGATCTTTCTCTTAAGCCGGGAGCAATCGGCTGTCTTTCGGAATGGAACACCCGAACAAGCTTCGGCGACGAAACGAGCGGCTCAAGCGGTTAAGGATGTTACAGAAGCGAATGTCCGAGAGCCGGAACATCCGGCAGAGCTGCCTAAGCCAAACGAACTGCCGACCGGTACATCCAAACTGGCAACTGAATCACCGCTCAAGCATGAGTCAAACTCATCGGCTGTGGCGGTTGCCAAGCTCGAGCCACACGCGGTGTCCACGGTATCGACAGCGTCTCCGGGAACTGATGGTCCATTGGCGGGATTGTCGTTGAATGCAGCAGGGGGACAGGACGATGGGCAACTCGTCCTGGATCTTGAAGCCACGGAGTTGAGCTGGGTCGTCGTCCAGATCGATAATGGAAGCCCTCAGGAATCACTGCTCCGACCTGGCGAAAAGTCCCATTGGACGGGGCAAGATCAATTCATCCTCACCCTCGGGAACGCCGGAGGAGTGAAAGCTGAATTGAACGGCAAGCCGCAAAAACCATTTGGCCCAAGTGGCAAGGTGGCTCGGGACATTGTACTGAAACGGTAGGATCGTCGTATTCATTCTCTTCCGGTCTCCCCTTCGTACGAACATCGAACTTTCGTGAAAATTCGGGTAATCGTGGCGCCATCGGCCTCATGTCGTCAGAAATTGGTCTATGATTGTTTGTGCATAAGGATTGTGTACCAGCTTGAGGCACCGATGGTCTGAGTGGGGCGCAAAGGTGCCACGAAATTACGTAAGACATGGAACGCGGTTGCGGGTAC
>CABVRS010000049.1 GCA_902500745.1 uncultured Nitrospira sp. | reverse complement strand
CCATCATTCCCAAAAAGGCCGCCCATGAGATCCGGCACCTGCTGGAGGAGGGGGGCGACGGTGAACCGCTGATCGGCTTCTCCAAGAATTTGATGATCTTCCGAAAAAGCGGCCTCCTGCTCACGTCCCGGCTGATGGAAGGCAACTACCCGAATTATCAGCAGGTCATTCCGAAAGAAACCGGCAAACCGATCAGTGTGAATCGTGCGGAACTGGAAAGCGCGCTTCGTCGGGTATCGGTATTGTCGAAAGATAAGTCCAGTGCGGTGAAAGTGTCGTTTGCGTCCGGCAAGATGACGCTTTATTCCAGCAGCCCGGACTACGGGGAAGCCACAGAAGAGCTGCCGGCACAATACGAGGGCGAAGCGTTGAATACCGGCTTCAATGCCCGATACTTGTTGGATGTCTTCAATGTGATGGATGGGGAGACACTCTCGCTTCAGATGGAGACTCCCTTGAGTCCCTGTCTCGTTCAGGAGCCGGAAAGTCCGGGGTTCAGGTGTGTCGTGATGCCCATCAAGATTTAACATGATGATGAACAGGTTCCCGAGCATTGCCTTCGCATCACACAGAGGCTACACGGTGCAACAAGTAAACCTTGCAGTCGGGTTCACTGCCGCGAATTTTCAGCTTAAACAACACAGGGTTAGCCTCTCATCAGGTTGTTAGGACACGATGGCCACAGAAGATTCGTCTCAGACCAAATCAGATAGTTACCGCGCCGATCAGATCAAAGTTCTTGAGGGACTCGATGCGGTCCGAAAGCGACCGGCGATGTACATCGGTAGCACCGGCGTCGACGGCCTTCACCATTTGGTCTACGAAGTCGTCGACAACAGCGTCGATGAGCATATGGCCGGATTCGGGGAGACGATCGAGGTCACCATCCACATCGATGGGAGTGTGACGGTTATCGATAACGGACGCGGTATTCCCACGGGTATCCATCCCACGCAAAACAAATCCGCGGCTGAAGTGGCCTTGACGGTCCTTCACGCCGGCGGGAAGTTCGAGCAAGGCGCCTACACGGTATCCGGCGGGCTTCATGGAGTCGGGATCTCTGTGGTGAACGCCTTATCAGAGTGGCTTGAGCTGGAGATCTGGCAGGATGCCCAGGTGTTCGAGCAACGATATGAGCGTGGGAAAGCCAACGCGCCCCTTGAGGCCATGGGGAAGACCAAACGCCGAGGGACCAAAGTTCGATTCAAGGCGGATGGACAAATCTTCGAGACGCTGGAATTCAGCTTCGACGTGTTGGCCCAGCGGCTTCGCGAACTGGCGTTTTTGAACAAGGGCTTAGCCATTACGCTCAGAGATGAGCGGAAAGAACCGGCGAAAGAACAGGTCTTTTTATACAAAGGCGGCATCGTGTCCTTCGTCGAACATCTGAACGAAGCCAAGACGCCTTTGCATAAGCCGATCTACGTGAAGGTTGAGAAACCGGAAATGATTCTCGAGGTCGCGCTTCAGTACAACGACAGCTACTCGGAGAATCTCTTTTCATTCGCCAACAATATCAACACGAAAGAAGGCGGCACGCACTTGGTGGGCTTCAAGGCCGCGCTGACCAGGACGATCAACACGTTTGCAAACGCAAACGATCTGCTCAAAAAAGACATGGAGTCTCTGACCGGAGACGACGTGAGAGAAGGGTTAACCGCTGTTGTCAGCGTCAAGGTGCGCAATCCGCAGTTCGAGGGCCAGACGAAAGCCAAGCTCGGGAACAGCGAAGTGAAGGGTGTGGTGGAGGCTGCCGTTAACGAGGCTTTGGGCAATTATTTCGAGGAGAATCCTCCGGTCGCCCGTAAGATCATCGGCAAGGCCGTCGATGCGGCCCGCGCGCGCGAGGCGGCTCGGAAAGCCAAGGACCTGATCCGGCGCAAGAGTGCGCTCGACGGAGGTTCGCTGCCTGGTAAATTGGCCGATTGCTCAGAGAAAGATCCGGCTTTGAGCGAGATCTACATCGTCGAGGGCGATTCAGCCGGCGGTTCGGCCAAACAAGGGCGCGACCGAAAATTCCAAGCCATTCTGCCGTTAAAAGGGAAGATCCTGAACGTTGAGAAGGCCCGCTTCGACAAGATGTTGTCCAGCGATGAAATCAGGACCCTCATCATGGCGCTGGGGACTGGGATCGGCCGGAGGCGGGAAGAAGGCGACAAGCCGGAAAAGGATGCGTTTGATATCGCGAAGGCGCGCTATCACAAGATCATTCTTATGACCGATGCCGACGTCGACGGCAGCCACATCCGGACCCTGCTGTTAACCTTCTTTTTCCGTCAGATGCCTGAGCTGATCGAGCGAGGCTATATCTATATTGCCCAACCTCCACTGTTTAAAGTGAAGAAGGGTAAATCGGAACGCTATCTCAAGGACGAGGCGTCGTTGAACGAGTACTTGGCCGACTTAGCCGTGGAAGATGTTGAGCTCTACATGGAAGGGGTCCGGGAATATGTAACCGGCCGTCGACTCCTTCCCATTCTGAAAAAGATGATTGCGTTTGAAACGTTGCTTGGTCGACAGAATAGGAAGCTATACGAGGCTGCCATTCTGCGGGCGTTCGTCGATGAGCCGGGCCTGGATCGCGAGCGTCTCAAGGAACGAGGAGCCCTCCAACAGTCGGTCGAGAACGTGAGGCAATCCCTGGCCATGGTGTTTCCAAAGGCAAGACCGACCTTTGACGTATTAGACGATGAAGAGCATCAATCGAACAAAGTGAAGTGCCGGCTCCATACCAACGGCACCGCGCACGAATTGGAGATTTCACACGAGCTTGTTGGTTCGGCAGACTTTCGGGAACTTCAGAAGCTGACCCCTACGGCGATCGGGCTGGGACGCTCTCCGTACAAACTCAAAGTGAAAGGTCAGGAGAACCTGTATCGGACTACCGATGAGCTGGTAAAAGCCATCTTGGAAACGGGCAAGCAGGGGCTCAGTATCCAGCGTTACAAAGGATTGGGGGAAATGAACCCTGGGCAGTTGTGGGAAACAACCATGAATCCTGAAATGCGCACTCTCCTCCGTGTCACGCTTGAGGACCTGACGGGCGTGGACGAGATCTTTACGATTTTGATGGGTGACGAGGTCGAGCCGCGGCGGAATTTCATTCAGACACACGCGCTTGAGGTTAGAAACTTAGACGTATAACGTCGTTCGTGAAGGGTGAAGCGCAGGCCGAACGAGTGTTCGGATCCTTACGTTTCATGTTTCACGAGATACGCTTCACGAGGACAGAATGCCCCCTGATGAACGCTTAGGCCACATCGCGATTGAAGATGAGATGAAGTCCTCCTACCTCGATTACGCCATGAGCGTGATCGTGGGGCGGGCGCTGCCTGACGTTCGCGACGGACTCAAACCGGTTCATCGCCGCATCTTGTTCGGCATGAATGAAATGGGCCTTGCCTCCAATCGGGCCTACCGAAAGTCGGCCAAGATCGTGGGCGAAATCATGGGGAACTACCATCCTCACGGCGATTCGGCCATTTATGACACCCTGGTGCGGATGGCGCAGAACTTCAACATGCGCTATCCCCTTGTCGATGGCCAGGGCAATTATGGGTCGATGGACGGCGATTCAGCGGCGGCCATGCGCTACACCGAAGCGCGCATGACCAAACTGGCTGAAGAGATGCTGGCCGACATCGATAAGGAAACGGTCGACTTTGCCCCGAATTATGATGAGTCGAGGCAGGAACCGTTGGTCCTACCCACCAGAGTGCCGAATCTTCTGGTCAACGGAGCCGGTGGTATCGCGGTCGGTTACGCCACCAATATCCCGACCCACAACATTACCGAAGTCATCGATGGATTGCTCCTCCTGCTGGAGAATCCTGAGGTGACGATCGCTGAGTTGATGAAGAAAATACCCGGTCCTGATTTTCCCACGGCGGGGTTCATTTACGGCGTGAGCGGCATCAAGGAAGCCTATGAGACCGGTCGAGGCCTCCTCACATTGCGGGCGAAAGTGGCGGTGGAGATCGATGAACGGACCGATCGGGAGCGCCTGATCGTCACGGAGATTCCCTACCAAGTCAACAAAGTGAGCTTGATCAAGAAGATTGCGGAATTGGTTCAAGAAGACCGGATCAGAGGCATCTCGGACTTACGAGACGAGTCCTCCGATCGCGAAGGCGTGCGAGTCGTCATCGAATTGAAACGAGGCGAAATCCCATTAGTGGTCTTGAACAACCTCTACAAGCATACCCCGCTTGAAACGACGTTCGGCGTCATTATGCTGGCGCTGGTCAACAATCGACCAGAGGTGCTGAACCTCAAGAAGATCCTCCATCATTTCCTCGATCATCGTCGAGAAGTCGTCGTGCGACGGACGGCGTTCGAGCTCAGAAAAGCGGAGGAACGAGCACATATTCTCGAAGGGCTCAAGATTGCGCTCGATAATCTCGACGCCGTCATCACGCTCATCCGAGGGTCTCGGTCGCCGGATGAAGCGCGGGCCGGGCTGATGCAGCGGTTTGGCCTTACCGAAGTCCAAGCCACGGCGATTCTTGACATGCGGCTCCAACGCCTGACGCAACTTGAACGGACGAAGCTCGTCGAAGAGTATCAGGACGTGCTGAAGCAGATCGAATACCTCAAGTCCGTGCTCGCGAGTGAAGCGCTGGTCCGAACCATCATCAAAGACGAGCTGACGGAAATTCGCGAGGCCTATAAGGACGAGCGCCGCACGCAGATCGTCAAAGAAGAGGCGGAGATCAGTCTGGAAGATCTCATCGCGGAAGAAGAAGTGATTGTGAGCATCTCGCACGCCGGCTACATCAAACGCAATGCCGTGTCGCTCTACCGTGCCCAACGACGGGGGGGGAAGGGCAAGATCGGCATGGGCATCAAGGAGGAGGATTTCGTCGAGGATCTTTTCACCGCCTCCACCCATGATTCGCTGCTCTTTTTTACGGATGCGGGAAAAGTCTTCTGGTTGAAGGTCCATGAAATTCCTGAGGCCAGCCGGGCTGCGAAGGGCAAGGCGCTGGTCAATCTCTTGGCCTTATCGAGCAATGAAAAGGTGACGGCGACCTTGCCGGTCAAGGAATTTCGGGATGACCGGTATATCGTGATGGGCACCAAGAAGGGCGTCATCAAGAAGACGGAACTGTCCGCGTTCAGCAATCCGAGGCAGGGCGGGATTATCGCATTAGGGCTTGAGAGCGGCGACAAGCTGATCGGGGTGCAGTTGACCGATGGACAGCGAGAAATCCTTCTCGGAACACGACAGGGTATGACGATTCGATTTAAAGAGGAAGAAGTTCGGTCGATGGGTCGAACCGCCTACGGTGTTAAGGGGATCACGCTGGACGAGGGAAACGAAGTCATCGGCATGGAAACCATCACGCCTGATTCCACCACGTCCATATTGACCGTCACGGAGGGTGGTTATGGGAAGCGGACACCAGTCGGCGAATATCGCGTGCAGGGTCGTGGCGGGAAGGGCATTATCAGCGTGAAGACGACGGAACGAAACGGCCTTGCCATTGGATTTCTGCAAGTTCGAGACGGCGACGAGATCATGTTAATGGCCGCGCAGGGGAAAGTGCTCCGATGCAAGGTGGACGACATCCGCGAGATCGGCCGGAATACCCAAGGTGTTCGTATTCTCGACCTCGATGGAGAAGGAGACCGGGTCGTGGGCGTCGCCAGACTGGCGGAAGTCGTCGAACGAGAGGATGTGCCGTCGGACAACACTCCCGAGGCCTAACCGAGTCCGGACGGCTGTTTCTGTATCTAACGGATAGTTTCTTCCATGTCTCCCGCCGATCCTACAACCAAGAAGCCGCTGGATATCGTCGTTAAATTTGCGCTCAGCGTGTTTGTAGGATCTTTTGCGCTGATTTGGGGAGGGATGTATCTCAGCCGTCCCGACCGCTCGATTCCACCCTACACGGTCGGGTCTCAGGCCAGCCATTTCGTGGCGACCTATGTCCCTCGGGATACCCAAGACGAGCAGGTCGAACGATTAGTGAAGCGGTTTCGAAAGGTCGGCCATGAGACGCGCGATTTCGGGCCCATGAAAATCTATCCCACGACCGCGGGTGATCCCGGGGGTCGATACAGACACATCATCATTTATGTGTTCGACGACCATCTCAAAACCAATCCAGAAGTGCTGGCAAAGTATCTGGCGGGCGAGGCGGCGGTGATAAAGGATTACGTACAATCCATGCGCGGATACTATCGATTGCAAGATCAGGACGAAGAAGGCGGCACTGGCCCCATGGCTCACGATGGAACCATGTCCAACGACACGCGGATTCTGTTCAAGGGGCTTGTGACGGATCCCTTGCCGGTCGAGGATGAACCTGAGCCAGATAGGTCGATATCACCTCTCTGAATCGCTCGCGCAGCGAAGGGTCTTGGATCGTCGCGGTATGAGAAACAACGTCGGGCAAGGGGTCAGCGAGAGAAGGGGATTGCAGGCTGGTGGCAGGAAGGTCGGCAGCGGCCATGGTTGTATCGGGGATCTCTCCAACGCGAAATGCAATATCGGTCACACACTCTGGCCCGGACTCTGCCTGTAACTTTGCTAAGAGTGCGGGTTTGAGGTACGCCAGTTGTTGCAGCCAGACAGGATTTCTGACGAGGAGATACAGTTTCTTGAAGCGAATCTGAGCCGGCCAGGTATGGCTTGCCATGGGCTCGCCGACGAGATCGTGCCAGCGATGTTGTAAGCGAATCTCGATCAACCTTGGTTCCAGACCAAGACGTTTGGAAACTCCTGAGAGGATGCTGCCGAATGAGTCGAGCGGACCAGAGCCCATACTGAGTATCATAGGCGGTATCCAAGAACGAGATCAAGGCGTCGATTTTCACCATGACCAAAGGGACAGAAGATCAGTACAAAGTCGTGGCCACGAATCGGAAGGCCTATCATGACTACTTTATCGAGGAAAAGTTCGAGGCGGGGATGGTCCTGAAAGGCACCGAGGTAAAATCGCTGCGCGATCGGCGCGTGAACTTACAAGACAGTTATGCCAGCGTCAAAGAAGGCGAAGTGTTTCTTCACCACTGTCACATCAGTCCGTATAGTCACGGCAATCTCATGAACCATGATCCGATCAGGACCCGTAAACTGCTTCTGCATCGGAAGGAGATCAACAAACTTCTCGGCAAAACCCAACAGAAGGGCCTTACGCTCGTTCCTCTCCGTATCTACTTCTCAACGCGAGGTCAGGCCAAGGTTGAGCTCGGATTGGCAAAAGGGAAGAAGCAACATGATCGTCGCGCGACGATCAAGACTCGAGAGGCAGGACGAGAGGTTGAACGAGCCATGAAAGAGAGAAAATAGAACGGCTCATACGAGTCGCGCGCTCTATCGATCTCGCGCCCATTCCTCAGTCGTCCTTCGCCCCACAGTGTAAACGCACAAACACCACTGTCCAAACACAGGCGTACTCCCCGCATATCATCTCACCCAATTTGGGGAGTCGGTCTGGTCACCGACTCGCGGTCTGCATCATGACGAACAGCACGCTGAATATGGCGAATAATAGGAATCCTTCAATAAAAGAAATCATAGTAGTTGTTCACCCCCTTTCACGTTCCTACATGTATACGCCTTCAATATGAAGTCTCCATGAGGGGATCATGAAGAGTTCTTCATGGACGCGTAGCGGAAACCTACGTCGAAAGAGGTATATGGCCGTGGGTTTAGTACGAGACGAAATTGCGGATGCGACGAGAAACTGTTACGTAGGAACCGTCTGCTGACGGAGCGCCGGCAAACGCAGGGTGAAGACGGAGCCTATATTGACCTCGCTCGTGACGGAAATGCTTCCACCGTGGGCTTCCATGATCTCCTTCACAATGGGAAGTCCAAGCCCAGTCCCGGCGGTATCTTTTGCCCGAGCCCAATCGGTTCGGTAGAATCGCTCGAATAGGTGTGGAATATGTTCCGGCTCGATACCGTGGCCGGTATCCTCAACTGCTACCGACACCTCCTGATTGCCAGTCTGGAGACGAACGGTGACGGAACCGCCGGCCGGTGTGTACTGCAGAGCATTGTCGAGTAGATTGATCAGCGCTTGTTTGAGCCATTGCGTGTCGCCGAGTATAGGAGGAGCCGGCTGGGCCTCGAACTTCAACGTGATCTGATGGTCATCGGCCAGAAGCGTCAATTCTTCCACGATCTCCTGGATGAGCGGCTCCAGTGAGAGAGGCACGAGATTGACCGGAGGCTTGCTGCTGGTGAATTTTGCAAGGGTCAGTAAGGGACGTGTCAGGGCAATGAGCCGCTCGACCTGCTGGAGATTGTTGAGAAGCACCTCGTGGTATTCATCCACCGTCCTTGCCTTCATGAGAGCGACCTCAAGGTTCCCCTGCAGGATGGTCAGCGGTGTCTTCATCTCGTGGGCGGCGATTTCGCAAAAGTTCCGTTGGACTTCACTGCCACGCTGGAATTGATCCAGCACGGCGTTCACGGCCTGCGTGAGTCGACGAAATTCCTGATACGGTGAATCCATCGGCAGTCGCGTCCCAAGATCGGCTTCCGACATGGTTTCGGCACCTGTGCACAAAGCCTCGATTGGAGCCAGGACTTTCTTGGATAACCAGTGACTGCCGACCCACGCGAAAAACAGAGTTGCCGCAGACCCAAGTGCCAGAAGAAATACAAGACCATTCAGCGTCTCTTGGTAGTGAAGCAAGGACGTTTCCGCCTGAAGAACGTACGGCACATGGCCCTTACCGGCGAGGAAGAGAAACAAGTGACGCGCCGGTATCCCATCGGGTGCCTTCAGAGTCTCGAAAAGGAGGTTCTTGAGGCGGACCTGCTCGAGGATGCGCGGCGGGAGCGACTCCCGCCCGGCTGCGTGCGGACTTCTCCACACAAGCGAGCCGTCGGCGGAAAAGACCCGAAGCGCGTGGGTCACGTCAGGCAACACATGCTGTTCCGTGGGGCTCTGAGTCAATTCGCTGGTCGGCGAAGTATCCTTGGTGCTGTGTTTGAAGAGCTCAGGTTGCCGCTCCACAAACTCAGCTAATGTTTCCGCCAAAACGAGCAGGCGTCCATCCACAAAGCGCTGAAGCAAGACTTCGCTCGCGGCATAGACCAGTGCGGAAAACAGGAGCAATCCCGCCATCAACACAAAGGCGGACCAGCTGATCAAGCTGCGCAGAGATTTCATGCAGGAGCGTCCGGCTCTTCGAGCATGTACCCGGCGCCGCGTACCGTGGCGATCAAGGGCGGGGAAAAGTCCCGGTCGATCTTTGCGCGGAGGGCCCGAATATGGGCGTCGACGATATTCGTCATGGGGTCATAGCTGATGTCCCACACATGTTCAATGATCGCGGTTCGCGTCAGCACCCGATTCTTGTTCCGTAACAGAAACTCGAGCAGAGCGTATTCCTTATTCGTCAGTGCAATCTCTTGTCCGGCCCGCCAGACCCGATGCGAAGCCGGGTCCAACTTGAGATCGGCTGCCTGCAGTTGCACGATTTGTTGTGAACTGCCTCGACGCAAGAGCGCGCGTATTTGGGCCAATAGTTCCACGAACGCGAACGGTTTTGGCAGAAATTGATCCGCACCGGTATCAAACCCTGAGACCTTGTCCTCCACGGTATTACGCGCGGTCAAGAGCAACACCGGCGTCATGCTCCCCTTCGCACGGATGCGGCGACAGAGGGTGAGGCCGTCGAGCTTGGGCAGCATGATGTCGAGAATCAAGAGATCGTACGTGTTGTTCAACGCGAGCGCCAATCCTTCTTCACCGTCGGTTGCCACGTCAACCGCGTAGTGTTCTTCTTTCAACCCCTTTCGGATGAATTGCGCGAGATCCGCGTCGTCTTCAACTAGGAGAATTCGCATGGCTCTCCTTACACCTCAGGGATGAATGCTCAACGAGACCAGACGGCGACCGGGACACTGTCGGTCAACAACGGCCGCTCCTACAGTCCGTGACGACAAGGTTTGTCGCTTTTTCCCCTGCGTCCAAGTCCAGGGTCGCCCAGGCGAATCCACTCTGATGCTCATCTTGGTGTGCCCCGCTGCCTTCCTCGAGAAGGCTGACTACATAATAGCGCCCGGCGGGAATTTTCGTGAACCAAAAGTGACCAGTTGGGTTGGCCCGTGTTGTGCGGAGATAGGGAGCCAGGCGTTTGTCCGTCAGAATGTGGGACAGGGTGTCCCGAAGACAATCAACCGGCGAAACCGGAGCAGCAGGACCATCGAGGGACTGTGCGTCGCTGGTTGATGTGCAGCCATTCGCGCGCACGTTTCGTTCGAACCAGGTGCGCGTATAGTGAACCCTGGGAATCAGATACACCGGGACACCCGCCCGCGTGATGGCTTTCCCGGAGGATGAGCTAAGGAACGCTTGACCGGTTGCCGTTCCCCGCCCCTTAGGCTTGTAAGGGAAGAGCTCCTTTTCATTCAATGGCGGTGGATTCGCCGGAAGCGGCTCGGCTGCCGGTACCAGTGGAGCGGTGCTGATCAGCAACCAACATGCAATCCACCAACGAAGCTTGGTCTGACGCCATGTCATGTCGAAGAAGATGACGCCGTAGGGGAGTCATCGGGAACGGTTGGAGATGAGACAGCTTTGTGTTTGAGTGCGCGGCCTTTGTCCGGCGTGGGGTCCGTGACCACGCCATAGACCTCACGACCTTCGTGGCCTTCGGGCAGATATTCTGTGATCGGCATCCCATCTTCGCGAACAAACAAGAGACAGTGACAGTACTTGTAGATCTGCATTTCGTCGCAGGCGCAGATCCACCGCCTGAGCGTGGCTTCAGCCTCTTTGTCCTTATAGAAATTACACGGGCAGAGGGGCTTTCCCAGTTCATCAATGTGCATCGCCAACCCGTTGACGACCGCCTCTGTCACGGCAGGGGTGGGATGCATTGCAGTTCCACTTTTCTCTGCAAACCCCTGCACGAATTTTCGTATCTTCTCGAGGCTTTCCTGTGTCGGCTCAGCCATAGGTCTCCTCCTGAGAGCGATGAAAGGCAGATCCGCTAGTTTACAAGGGGAATTCGCTGCTTTACAATCCGGCCCTTCAGCTGATTCTTGTCACTGATTCATAATAGACATGTCAATTCGAGAGATCTTGTACCAACGACTGGTTCCCGAGTTAGGCGAGACCGTCGCAGAGACGCTCGTGACTCGCTTGTCTCAGGTTACGGGCAAGCCTGATGCGGAAGCACGGGTCGTAACCCTGTTGGAGGAACTCCACGAATTATCAGGGAAAGCAGCCTGTGCGGCGATGGCGGCACTCCCTGAGCTTGACCGGCGCGCCAGGCTGGGGGACATCCTTCTCTGGCTAGATCTTGGAGTCACCATCGCGGAGTCTTCCGGCGCATCGGCGCTCAAATATTTCAAGGATAGCCCTTTGGTGCTGGGGCTCATTGAACCGGCTGATGCGCGATCGGAGGTGCTGACAATTGGTTTGGAAGTTGCCGAGCAAGACGCTAATGTGGCGCTCGAGTACATTCGATATGCCCCACAGATTCTATCGGACGTTCCCACAATCCAATTGCGCCCCTGGCTCGACATCAGCATTGAGCTCACGCAAGTCAATGTGGTCGTCGGGCTTGAGTTCATCAGGCAAATCTCCACGCTTGTCCCTATTCTGCCTGTAGAGAGTGTGCGTGACTGGGCCACCTTGGGCATAAAATTGATTGTGCCCAACAGCCTCGGGAAGCCCGACTATGTGGCGACGATGGAATTTCTCAGAACCAGCCCCGCCATTCTCAGCCACATTGAACACCCAGTGGTTCGAACGAAGGTGGTGTCCCTCTGCCGCTTGTTGGTTGAACACTCTCCAGAGGTCGGCATTACGTGGTTGGCTGAATCCCCGGACCTCTTGCGAGCGGTGCCGTTGGTGGAATGGCAGATCAAGCTGTTGCAGTACGGCGCGTTGCTTGCTGAAAAGCATGCGGAGGCGACCATCGGCTATCTCCGTCGTGCGCCGGAACTCCTCCAACTGCTCGGGGATGGTCCGGAGACCGCTCGAAGGTTTGAAAACTGGTTTACAACCGGAATGGAAGTGTTGGCCTACAGCCCGGATGGAGCGCACGCCTTTTTTTCAGTCGAGTCCCAGAAAGCGTTGACGTCGGTCGAGCAGGCATTAAGCGGGGTGCCGTTTCGACAGGTCGCGCGAAGGCTCACGCTGTTCGTTCAGGGACTCGGTGGAACCGATGTCGCCGTGACGGCGCTTCCTGATTCGTTGACGTCTCCGGCTCGTGCGACAGTCAGCGCCGACGGAAAGACCATTTCATTGCCGGCACTGCTGCGTCGGTATCCGACCGCTGCGGAGAACGAACGCCTCTATCTGGTTATGGTAGCGCACGAGGCTGGGCATCTAGAGTTCGGTACCTACCGGCTCTCGCTCGAATCGCTTACCGATCTGATCGAAACCGTCCGATGCCGCTACAGTCGATCCGATGCAGCAAAGCCCGAGACGCTGGCTGCCTTGTTTCAGCTGTATCCACATCCATCCTTGGTAAGGGATCTGTGGATTGTGCTGGAGGATGCGCGTATCGAATCGTTGCTGCAGGCCGAGTATCCTGGGCTTCGGGGTGATTTGGCGCGGTTGGCTGCAGAATCCATCACTCCGCGGGATCCCGCTCAAGGCGTGACGGTCAGAGAACTAATCGTCGATTGCCTCTTGAGGCTCTCCACTGGCGAAACGGAAGCTGCTGCAGTACCTCGGGCAGTCAAGGAGGAAGTCTCCATCCTCTGGGGCATGAGTCAGCCCGTTCTGAAGAAGACGGCCACGGCGGAGAAAGTTATTCGTGTGGTCGATGCTGTCTATGTGCGACTGGAAGAACTGTTAGTTGCCCGTGGTGAAATGATCTCTGTAGAGCGTCACGAGGAACCTGCGGATCAGACTTCGGAACAGATGCAACCGGAACAACCGGGTGACCAATATCGCCCGATGCTCGATGTGGCCTATCGTGGCTCGATGAATCCGGAGTACATTACGTGGGGTGAGGAACAACTGCCGCGAGGATCTCAACCTCCGGCACCATCTGATGGTGACCTCACAGGGAAAGCCAGGAAGGATGAGCAGAAGATCGGAAACAGTGAACGGCTGAGTGAGGGGCGTTCTTTGCCGTCACTTGTGGAGGAGTGCCTGACGATTGAGGCCGACGCACAATCGAAACAAGAGGCAACGGCGCATGAAGGACACGCCATCCTCTATCCCGAGTGGGACTATCGAATTGAAGATTATCGGATAAATTGGTGCCGTGTTATCGAACGACCGGCGGACCTTGGATCTGACGAGTTCGTCACGGCAACGTTAGCTGCCCGACAGAGTACCGTCCGGTCACTGCGGCGATTTTTCGAAGGGTTGCGTCCTCCGGCGTTTCGTCGTGTCATGGGGCAACCTGACGGGGATGAGGTGGATCTCGATGCTGTGGTTCGACGAACGGGAGATCACCGGGCAGGCATGGAAGGCGATGATCGCATTTACATCCGTCGGGAAAAACGAGCGCGCGACGTAGCCGTCGCCTTTCTTGTCGACATAAGCGGATCGACGAGCCGGGAGCTCGGAAATGGGCGACGAGTGATCGAGGTTGAAAAAGAAGGGCTGGTGCTGTTGTGCGAAGCCCTTGATGCTGTGGGCGATCAATATGGATTGTATGCCTACTCCGGCCAAGGGCGAGCGATGGTCGACTTTTTCACGATCAAAGATTTTGACGATCGGCTTGGTGCATCGACCGCGTATCGGTTAGGAGGGCTCGCCCCGCGACATCAGAATCGCGACGGAGCGGCGATCCGGCACGCCACGGCCAAGTTGTTGAAGCGCGACGTGAAGGACCGTATTCTCATGCTGTTGAGTGACGGACGGCCTTTGGATGATCACTACAAGGACGACTACTCCCTGGAAGACACAAAGGCGGCCCTGCGCGAGGCGCGACACCGGGGAATCGAGACCTTTTGCGTGACGATCGATCGAGAGGCGGAGAGCTATGTGCGCCGGATGTATGCGGAGGCGCGGTATTGCGTCATCAGCAGCGTCGAATCCCTTCCGGCCAGGCTGCCCCGCATTTACAGGCAATTGACTGCGTAACCATGTAGTGAGTATGACGGACTCGATTGGAAAACCCACGGTTCCCGCATGGCTGTATAAGCTCTTCACGGGCCATCAGTATCCCTATGTCCGCCGCTTAGCCAAATTTGGACAGACGGTGAAACCCGGTGAAGATCGTCCCGAGCCGACCAAGGAGATGATTGAGACCAAGTTCTGGGAGGTCTATCCTCGGTGCCGGGTGAAGGTATTGCAGGAAGTGAAAGAAGGGATGATCGTGGTCTTTCACGACCTGGACGAATATGCTCCCGGAGGGTATCAAGAGCTGGTCGACAATCCGGAAGAGTTTCTCAAAAACACCTTTGGCAAGAAAAAGATCAAGGTCAATTTCTATGACGATGAAAATTTCGTCTGCACGATCAACTTCAAAGTTGGGGGCTGGACTGAACACGAACATGCGTGAGGGGTCAGGAATAAGGCATAAGAGGATGTTGCGCTTCACGTCTCACGCTTCACGTTTTACGAGGTAGTCAAGATGGCACGACCAAAAATTACAGTGGTAGGAGCGGGGAACGTCGGAGGGACGACGGCACAACGATTGGCGGAGAAGGATCTCTACGACGTGGTGCTGGTCGATATTGCCAAAGGAGTCGCACAGGGCAAGGCGCTCGATATTTCTCAAGCCGGGCCGGTCTGTGGGTACAACACGCGAGTCGTCGGCACGAACGAGTATACGGAAACCGCCGGATCATCGATCGCCGTCATCACGTCCGGCATGGCGAGGAAGCCGGGCATGAGCCGCGACGAGCTCTTGGCGACGAATGCGAAAATCGTGAAATCGGTCGTGACCGAGCTGGTATCTCGGTCGCCGGAGATCATCCTGATCCTGGTCACCAATCCCTTGGACGCCATGGTCCATGTGGCGCGTACGGTCAGCAGTCTTCCCCCATCCCGAATCATCGGAATGGCCGGCGTATTGGACTCGGCAAGGATGCGCACGTTCATCGCGGCAGAACTGAACGTGCCGGTGACGGACGTACAGGCGATGGTCTTGGGCGGACATGGCGATACGATGGTGCCCTTACCGCGGTATACAACCGTGAAAGGACGACCGGTGTCGGACCTTATGGCGAAGGAGAAGCTGGAGGCGATCGTTAAGCGCACACGCGACGGAGGCGCCGAAATCGTCGGCCTCCTGAAAACGGGCAGTGCCTTCTATGCGCCATCCGCCTCGGCTGTGGCCATGGTGGAGGCGATCCACAAGGATGAGAAGCAGGTCATGCCCTGCGCGGTGCTCTGCGACGGGGAGTATGGGCTCAAGAACGTGGTGGTCGGCGTGCCGGTGAAGATCGGACGAGGCGGAGCCGAACAGATTATGGAATACGAGCTGACAAGCGACGAACGAGCCGCATTGGAAACATCGGCCGATGCAGTTCGAGAACTCTGTAGTACTGTTGATCGACTGATGGTCTAGGCTCACCGCACGCGTCAGGAATCCGCATCGACTACCATCATCTCGGCATATTCAGCGAATGCAGGATATCGAGCCGCACTGTGCATGGCTTGACATTCTGAGAAACGCTGCAGTAGTCATATCGGGCTAGGCAGTCAACCGTTTTTGAAGAGAGGGGAGTTATGAAATTTCTTGAAGATCCGATGCAGACGATGTGGGCGGGATTTGCCCTCACCGTTGTGTTGATAATGATATACCTGGGGTTAACGGGCATTGGCGCCGGAGAAGCCGATTGGGGCCAGATGATCCTTCGCTGGGTGCACTTCCTGGCCGGGATCACGTGGATCGGGCTCTTGTATTTCTTCAACTTAATCAATGCCGCTTTCTTGAAGAGCCTGGATGGGCCGACCAAGAACATCGTGATTCCGAAACTCATGCCGGCGGCCCTCAGCTGGTTCCGACACGGAGCTACCGTGACCGTCGTGGCGGGGGTGTTGTTGTATGGCCACATGTATCACAAGGGCGGAACAGGAGCCGTGGCCTTGGCAATCGGTGGGTTGCTCGGCATCATAATGATGGGCAATGTTCATGGCATCATCTGGCCGAACCAGAAGAAGATCATTGCCGCCGTCAACGCTGCTGCGCAGGGAACGCCGGCGCCACCTGAGATGGCGCAATGGGGACGAACCGCCTTGCTGGCGTCGCGCGTGAATTTCTTGCTCTCGATTCCCATGCTGTTCTTCATGGGAGCCGGCAGCCATTTTAGATAAGTTTTCAATTCCATTCGCCGGTGGGCTTATCCCACCGGCGAGGTTTTCTATGATCAGCGTTCTTAAGCATACTGCCCCTCTACGCCTAGTCCACGAATAGGTCCCCTAGCCCTAACTGATTGAGATTCAGGCCTATTTCGGCTTCCTCGCCTTGACTGATGAAGAGGCGGCACCGTATAGTACAGCCTCAACCTTGAGGATCTATAGACAGGACAGCTATGCCTGCGACTGCTGAACCACGCCTTATCCAACAGATTGAGGGAGCTCCTTGGGAGATCGAGGGGTATCTCAAAGTGGGTGGCTATGAAGCCTGGAAGCGATGTGTGAAAGAATTGAAGGCAGATCAAGTAATTGATGAGCTCAAGAAATCCGGCCTGCGGGGAAGAGGTGGTGCTGGATTCCCAACTGGTATCAAGTGGGACAAGGTCCTCAACCATCGGGTGAAAGAGCGCTATTTCGTCTGCAACGCCGGTGAACACGAACCGGGCACGTTCAAAGATCGCCATTTGTTGAAGACATTGCCGCACCAATTGATCGAGGGCTGTTTGATTGCATCGTATACGGTGCAGGCGAAAGCGTCCTTCATTTACGTGAATCATGAGTACCACGAGGAACAGCAGAATCTGAAAAAGGCATTGGCCCAAGCCAAAGCAGAAGGGCTTCTTGGAAAGAATGTGCTCGGTACCGGAGTCGACATTGACCTGGAAATCTTTGACGGCCACGGCAGCTATGTGGCCGGTGAAGAAACAGCCATGTTGGAATCGATGCAGGGCCGTCCAGCGATGCCTCGGCAGAAGCCCCCGTTCTATCCGACGGACTTCGGCCTCTATGGAAAACCGACTCTCGTCAATAACGTGGAAACCCTCTGCAATATCCCCCGTATTCTCCATAAGGGCGCCTCGTGGTTTACCCAGGTGGGGACGGAGAAATGTCCAGGGACGATGATGTTTTCCCTCAGTGGAGCGGTGAATCGACCTGGGGTGTATGAGATGCCGATGGGCGTGATGATCCGCGATCTGATCGAACAATGCGGCGGCGGTGTTCCCAATGGTCGCAAGATCAAGGCGGTTTTTCCGGGTGGACCGGCGTTTTGCATGGTCACGGCGGATCAGCTTGATCTCCCCATGGATTTCGATTCGTTGAAGAAGGCTGGCACAGGGTTAGGGTCAGCCGGTGTCATTGTGGTCGACGACGCAACCTGTATGGTTGCCAAGACGCTGCATTTTTCAAATTTTTTCAAAAATGAGAGTTGTGGTCAGTGTCCTCCCTGTCGGATGGGAACCATGAACTTAGCTTCGCTGATGACGAAAATTGAAGCGGGAGAGGGAACTCAAAAGGATCTCGACAGCATGTTGCAGCTCTGTGGCTTTGTGAAAGGAACCGGGTACTGTACGTTGGTCACCGGTGCATCGGTCTTGGTGCAAAGTAGTCTGAAATTAT
>CABVRS010000048.1 GCA_902500745.1 uncultured Nitrospira sp. | reverse complement strand
TGCCGGTTCCAGAATATTTATTCGCGATGAAATGCATGGCCATGCGCCCTGAGGGAATCGAGGGATCGCGCGATATTGCGGACATCGAAGCCTTGGCTGACAAGATTGGAGTGACCGATATGGATGCCGCGTTGACGTTGGTTGAGCAATTTTATCCAGCATCGCGTATTCCGCCAAAAGTTCGTTTTGGCGTGGAGGAAATCATGGAAAGGGTTCAGGCAAAGAGGAAGAAGGACGCGAAGGCATGATCGAGGTTGATACAATAGAATCAGTAGCTGTGAGGGCGGGCATGGGTATCCGATGAAGCGTCGTAAAGGGCTGCAGGATGCCTCAGGATTACGATTTGGTGTCGTTGTCAGCACGTTCAACAAACTTGTCACGAGCAAGTTGGTATCGGCCTGCGTTGAAACTCTGACTGGGCATGGCGCGAAGTCGGAGGCAATTGCCGTCGTGCGCGTGCCGGGGGCGTTTGAAATTCCGCTGGTTGCAAGGACGATAGCTGATTCAGGCCGTGTTGATGCGGTGATCTGTTTGGGAGCGGTGATTCGAGGCGACACGCCGCATTTCAATTATATTTGTGCCGAAGTCAGCCGAGGCATCGGCCAGGTTGCGTTAGACACCTCCGTGCCCGTCATCTTTGGGGTATTGACCACCGAAACGGTGGCACAGGCTGAAGAACGGGCGGACCCAAAGAAATTCAACCGTGGCGGTGAGGCGGCAAAGTCCGCAATCGAGATGGTGCGGGTGATGAGGATGTTGAGGGGGAAGGCTGATAGGTCTACAAGCTCCGCGCTGACAAGCGGGACGGGCAAGCGTCGAGCCGGGAGCACGCGATGAGTCATTCCCTTGAGTCATCTGGACTGGCTTTTTGTCGATCTGCTGCCTGGTCGGCGTGCAGTCTTGCCATTCTGGCATTCCGATAGCCATGGGAGCTCGTCATCAGGCCCGTGAGCGTGCCTTGCAGATTTTGTTTCAACACGATATCCACGGGAAGGCCCCTCTCTCTCTCGACGAATTTTGGCATGAATACTCGGTCTCAGATGAATCGAAAGCGTTTGCCGAACAGTTGGTCCGTGGCGTGATCGAGCATCAGAAGGAACTTGATGCCCTGATCGGCAAGTACGCGACGAACTGGACGGTGAGCCGCATGCCGGTTGTCGACCGTAATATTTTGCGGGCCGGGGTCTACGAGTTGTTGTGGCTGGATGATGTGCCTGCGAAGGTGACCATGGATGAAGCCATTGAGTTGGCCAAGCGGTTCGGCGACGACGAGGCCTCAAAGTTCGTGAATGCCGTGCTGGACAAAGTCTTGACGACAGAGTCGCGTCTCGCCGAGAAGCGGGCATCGCCGGATCGGGCGATTTGGAGGAAATCCGACCGTGATTGAGCGCTACACACGTCCCCGGATGAAGGCCATCTGGGACCTGAAGCATAAGTATGAGATCTGGTTGGACGTTGAGCTGCACGCGTGCGCGGCCTTTGAACGAGCCAAGCAGGCTCCGCGTGGCACGGCGGAGAAAATCCGGAAGAAGGCCAAGATTAACGTCGAGCGCATCGCCGAAATCGAAAAAGTGACGAAGCATGACGTGATCGCGTTTCTTGAATCGCTCATGGACACGGTTGGGCCGGAACATCGATATCTTCACATGGGACTGACGTCCTCGGACATCGTCGATACCTCCCTCGCCGTCCAGATGACTGAGGCGATGGATCTGATCTTGGCTGACGTTGAGGGGTTGCTTGTCGTGTTGAAACGGCAGGCCCTTCGCTACAAGAACCAAGTGATGGTAGGGCGATCGCACGGCATTCACGGCGAGCCGATCTCGTTCGGTCTGAAATTGGCGCTGTGGTACGAGGAGATGTGTCGTCATCAGGAGCGGCTGCGGCAGGTACGGAATGACATCGCCGTCGGGAAACTCTCCGGTGCGATGGGGACCTTTGCCCATCAGGGGCCCGAGATCGAAGAGTATGTCTGTGAAAAGCTCGGTCTGAAGGCAGATCCGGTCTCGAACCAAGTCGTCCAGCGGGATCGCCATGCCTCCTATGCGACGGCGCTCGCGTTGCTTGCTGCAAGTATCGAGAAAGTTGCCACAGAGATTCGCCATCTCCAGCGTACGGAAGTGCTCGAAGCCGAAGAGTATTTCTCCGAAGGCCAAAAGGGGTCGTCGGCGATGCCGCATAAACGAAATCCGATTATCTCCGAAAATCTCTGCGGCTTGGCCCGGGTCGTGCGCGCCAACAGTCTCGCGGCGATGGAAAACGTTGCACTCTGGCATGAACGTGATATCAGCCATTCGTCAGTTGAGCGGGTGATCATGCCGGATAGCACGATTTTGATCGACTACATGCTGGCTAAAGTCACGGATCTCATCGAACACCTGGTCATCTATCCCGATCGAATGAGGCAGAATTTAGAATTGACCGGGGGACTCGTCTATTCTCAGCGGTTGCTGTTGGCGTTGGTCGAGAAGGGGGCACAGCGAAAAGAATCCTATGAAGCGGTTCAACGCAACGCGATGGCTTCCTGGAGGGGGGGAGGCGGGCTACAGGACCTCGTGAGCAAAGATCTTTTCATTGCACAGCATCTCACCAAGCCGGAAATCGCAACCTGTTTCAATCCAAAGTACTACCTCCGCCATCTGGACCAGATCTACCGGCGGGTGTTTGGGCGGAACCGACAACGTTCTTCGGGCATCAGAGGGAAGGGAGCGAAATCATGACGCAATTACTCGTCATAGGACTGACGCTTCTTTGGTTGATAGGGAGTTCATGGGTATCCGACGCGCAAGCCGTGGCGGATCGGGAGAAACTCCTTAGCGATCCAGGAATCTACGGCACCTTTGCCGTCTTTGCGCTCGACGAGGAATGGGGAAAGCAGGAGCCCTCGGTTCGGATCGCTCGTCTGGCGGCCCTCAAGGGTGTGGTGGAGCAGCATCGGGAACATGTGGCGATCGATCTGTATCTGCTTCGAGGGCTTTCCGATCAGGCCGATCTCTTGTTCAGAATTCATGCGGTGGAATTGCGCGACACACAGGAATTTCTCCTCGATCTGAGCAGCAGCCAGTTTGGGAAACACCTCAAGACGGCCGGGATGATGCATGGACTCACCAAGAAACCGAATTATGCTCCGGGATTTCCCGAGCAGATAAAAGCTGACTTGAAGACGGTCAGTGAGCCTGGCGAGAAACCGTATGCCATCGTGATTCCTATCCAAAAGTCAGCCGAGTGGTGGGGCCTTGGCCAAGAGAAACGAGCGGCGATGATGCAAGAGCATACGGAAGCGACGCTGCCCTACCTCAAGACGGTCAAACGAAAGCTCTATCACTCCAGCGGGCTGGATGATTTGGATTTCATCACCTACTTTGAAACCTCCAAGCTGGAGGATTTTCACAGCCTGGTGTTGTCGCTCGAGAATGTGAAAGAATTTCAGTATACCCGTCAATTCGGGAACCCGACGCTGCTCGGGACGGTGCAATCGTTGGACGAGATCATCGAGACACTGGCGCAGTGAGCCGAATTATCGAGGTTCCAGCATGGCGATAGGGACGCTTCTATACGAAGGAAAGGCGAAGAAGATCTTTTCAACGGAGAATCCTGACCAGGTCGTGCAGTATTTCAAGGACGATGCGACAGCCTTCAACGCGCAGAAACGCGGCACCATCATCGAAAAAGGTGTGATCAATAATAAAGTGTCGGAACGGCTTTTCCGGCTTTTAGAACAAGGCGGTATCCGTACGCACTTTGTGGAGCGCTTGAACGACCGGGAGATGCTCACGAAAAAGGTGAGGATCGTGCCGGTCGAAGTCGTGGTGCGTAATGTAGTTGCCGGAAGTGTAGCGAAGCGCCTGGGGCTGAAAGAAGGAAGTCGAATCGACCCGGCGATCGTCGAGTTTTATTACAAGGACGATGCGCTCGGCGATCCGTTGGTCAATGACGATCACTTGCGACTACTGAATGTGGCCACGCCTGGGGTCTTGCGTGAGTTGCGTGAGATGGGGCATGCGGTGAACAAGGTCCTTACGCCGTTTTTCACTGAGCGAAAGATGCAGCTCGTCGATTGTAAACTCGAGTTTGGCGTCTTCCACAACAAGCTGATCCTGGCGGATGAAATTTCTCCCGATACGTGCCGTTTTTGGGACGTAACGACCGGCGAGTCCATGGACAAGGATCGGTTTCGAAAAGATATGGGAAAAATCGAAGAGGCGTATCAAGAGGTGTTGGCACGGGTTTGCGGGTGAAACGAGGGAGGAAACAGCGCGGATGCTGCGGGCGTATTTAAATTATGGCCTGATTGCGTCGGTGGTGGTCTGGGCGGCGATCATCGGGGTCATGGCGTATCGGTTGAACGAATCACCCTGGCGCTGGGCCTTCATCGGACTGGTGTTTGCCGGAGGGCTGACCGTGGCGGTAATCTTATGGATTAAAAAATATGTGGATCGCCAGACTCAAGCGGCTGAGCAGAGGAGTCACGAGTGAAAGCTAAAATTCATGTCACACTCAAACAGGGGATTCTCGACCCACAAGGCAAGGCGATCGAACATGCCCTGGACTCACTGGGGTTCAAGAATGCCTCGAACGTGCGTGTCGGCAAGTATATGGAACTGGATCTCACGGAGACAGACAAGGCGAAGGCCGAGGTTGCGGTTAAGTCAATGTGTGAGAAGCTCCTGGCGAATACGATCATTGAAGAATATCGGTACGAGCTGAGTGCATGACCATTCAAAGGTATCCTCCGAGGCGATGATGAATGTCGGCGTCGTTGTTTTCCCAGGCAGTAACTGCGATCACGATTGTCAGCACGTTTTTCGCGATGTGCTTGGACAACATGTGAGCATGGTGTGGCATAAGGAGTCGTCACTGGATGGTTTAGATGCAGTCATCCTGCCGGGCGGGTTTTCGTATGGCGACTATCTCCGGACAGGCGCGATCGCCAGATTTTCTCCGGTCATGCAGGCGGTGAAGCGGTTTGCCGCCGATGGAGGCTTGGTGTTGGGGATCTGTAATGGATTTCAGATCTTGCTGGAAGCCGGGTTGCTCCCCGGCGCGATGTTGCGAAATAAGTCGCTGCACTTCATCTGCCGCGAGACCTACGTCAAAGTGGAGAATGCTGCAACGCCGTTTACCAATGCCTGCAAGCCCGGTCAGGTCCTCAAGATCCCGATTGCGCATGCGGATGGGAACTACTACACCGATCCAGTGACCTTAGCCGGGCTTCAAGCCAATGCGCAGGTCATCTTTCGCTATTGCACAGCCGATGGGGCGGTCACGCCGGGATCCTGCCCGAACGGTTCGCTCGACAATATTGCGGGTATCCGTAATGCCGAAGGGAATGTGCTGGGGCTGATGCCACACCCGGAGCGCTGCGCAGAAGCGATGATGGGAAACGACGATGGGCGAGCGATTTTCTTGTCGATGATCACGTCGTGTGAGCGGAAACAATCCGTAAGCGTACGTTAAGTCCGTTGGCTGTCACGAGACGAATCGAGATCCCGACGATATTGGCGAGATCGGTTCTCAGAGGATTGAAGATGCGAAGTTGTCGCGGTAAAGTATTGAGTCAGTCAGTGAGTGGTCATCTTATCATTCTTTCATACTGAGGAGGGTCATGATGAGACGTGTAGGGGCAGTGTTGGCGGTAGTTGGTCTGTTAACCATGGGAGTTGGTGTCAATGGTTTTGCTGCGACCGATGATGGCAGCAAGCTGATGATAAAGAGTCCAGCAGCTGGCGCCAAAGTAGGGAGCGACGTCGAAGTGGTGTATGAACTCACGAAGGGGAGCCAGGCGACGCATGCTCATTGTTTCGTGGATGGGGAATACCAGAAGGGATGGAAAGGGACGGTCAAGGGAATGTCGCCCGGGTCCCATGAGATCAAGGTTGTCGCGGCGGACAAGGATCACCAAACGTTAGCCGCAGAAGCAGCCGTTAAGGTGGAGGTTCAGTAGAAGACTCCTGGAATTGTATCGTGCATACTGATGGACCGGCGAGGCATCGATTTGGTGTCTCGCCGGTTGTGTTGTGAATCGCTTACAACGTTCGTATGGCTGTCTTGAGGCCGTGTTGAATAGGGCGACCCCCGTGGAAACCATTCTTGCTGTGATTACTAAGGCATGATGCAGACTGGCATGCCGAGTAACACCAAAGATCTTATCGCTCAGCACAATCTGACGGGCGAGGAATACCAAAAAATCATCGATATTCTCGGGCGTGAGCCGAATCTGACGGAACTCGGTATGTTCTCCGTGATGTGGTCCGAGCACTGTTCGTATAAGAGTTCCCGTGTGCACTTGAAGAAGCTGCCGACGACCGGGCCTCGTGTCGTGCAAGGACCGGGAGAGAATGCAGGTGCGATCGATATCGGCGACGGGCTGTGCGTCGTCTTTAAGATGGAATCACACAATCATCCGTCGTTTATCGAACCGTATCAGGGTGCCGCCACTGGAGTGGGTGGCATTCTGCGCGATATCTTTACCATGGGAGCCCGGCCGATTGCGCTGCTCGACTCACTCCGGTTTGGGGAGTTGCATTCGCCGAAAAATCGCCATCTCATGAAGGGTGTGGTGTCCGGCATTGCGGGTTATGGCAATTGCATGGGGGTGCCGACCGTGGGGGGTGAAATTGTTTTCAACGATATCTATGCGCTGAATCCCTTAGTCAATGTGTTCTGTCTGGGTGTGGCCCATAAGGATAAGATATTCCGTGGCACCGCGGCCGGTGTCGGCAATCCCGTCATTTACTTCGGCTCGAAGACGGGCCGTGATGGCATTCACGGAGCGACGATGGCGTCGGATTCGTTCGACGACGAATCTGAACAGAAGCGTCCCACGGTGCAGGTCGGCGATCCCTTTACCGAGAAATTGCTCTTGGAAGCCTGTCTGGAATTGATGGAACGCGATGTGCTCGTCGGGATACAAGACATGGGCGCGGCGGGGCTGACGAGCTCTTCGTGTGAAATGGCTTCACGCGCGGGCAACGGCATCGAATTGGACCTGACGGTGGTGCCTCGGCGCGAACCGGGAATGACCCCCTACGAGATCATGCTGTCCGAATCCCAAGAGCGAATGCTAATGGTGGCGAAAGCCGGCAAGGAAGACGAATGTCTTGCCATTTGCCGCAAATGGGATCTGGATGTGGCTGTGGTGGGGAAAGTGACGGGGGACGGAATATTGCGCGTCAAGGATCAAGGAAAGGTCGTCGCGGAAATTCCGGCCAAATCATTGGCGGATGACGGCCCACGGTATGAGCGACCCTACCAGCCTCCGGCTTATCAGGAGATGTTGACGAACCTGAATTACGACGCCATCCCCGATGTGAAAGACGCGAATGCGGCATTGCTGGCGTTGTTGGAATCACCGACCATCGCCAGCAAGCGGTGGGTGTACGAGCAGTACGATCATATGGTGCGGACAAACACGATGGTCCGTCCAGGGTCCGATGCGGCGGTGGTGCGGATCAAGGGCACGAATAAGGCCGTCGCCATGACGGTCGATTGCAATAGCCGCTACTGCCTTCTGCATCCCTACGAAGGAGCTCGCCTTGCTGTGGCTGAGGCGGCGCGTAACCTGGTGTGCTCCGGCGCTGACCCCATCGGCTTGACCGATTGTCTGAACTTCGGCAATCCGGAACGCCCCGATATCATGTGGCAGTTTGTGATGGCGATTGAAGGGATGAAAGACGCTTGCGAGCATTTCCAGATCCCGATCGTCAGCGGAAATGTCAGCTTTTATAACGAAACCAACGGACTCTCGATTTATCCTACCCCCATGTTGGGCATGGTCGGGCTGATTGAAAATGCCGAACGAACGATGACCCAGTGGTTTAAGGCCGAAGGAGATGACGTGTTCTTGCTCGGCTCTTCACGAGAGGATTTGGGAGGGGCTGAGTATCTCAAGGTTGTGCACGCGCGAGAGCAGGGATCGCCGCCCTACTTGAGCCTGGAGAAAGAGAAAGCGCTCCACGAGTGTGTTCTTTCATTGATTCATGATGGGCTCCTTCACTCTGCGCACGATTGTTCGGAAGGTGGTCTTGCCGTGACATTGGCTGAATGCTGTATGTCCGGACCCGAACAGACCTTTGGCGCTGTGATAAGATTGACAAGAGGCCGGCTGAGAAAAGACGCGGTTCTGTTCGGCGAAAGTCAGTCGAGGGTCGTGATTTCTGCAACGCCGGTCCATCGACAGGCGATTCTCGACCGGGCCACCCGGTATGGGGTCCCGGCCGAAGTGATTGGCGCGATTTCTGGGACACGATTGGTTCTCTATGTGGGAGACGAACAGTCGACGGAAAAAGTGATCGATCAGCCGGTTGCGATGTTGCATGACCGGTGGGCATTATCCATAGAACGAACGTTACGCGAAAACTAGTCGAATCGACGGGACGACGAGTGGCATGAACCACGAACTACCGATCATTTCGCCCGATAAATTTCACGACGAATGTGCGGTCTTCGGGATATTCGGCCACGAGGAGGCCGCCAACCTGACCTATCTGGGGTTATACGCCCTCCAGCATCGTGGGCAAGAGGCATCCGGAATCGTTGCGGGAGATGGGGAACAATTCTCCGTGCAGAAAGGCATGGGTTTGGTCGCCGATATTTTTCATAAATCGGTGCTGGAGAAGCTGCCCGGGCATATGGCTATCGGGCACAATCGCTACTCCACCGCCGGTGGCAATGATTTGAAGAACGTGCAGCCGCTCATCGTGAACTTTGCGCTGGGCAACCTCGCCTTGGCGCATAACGGCAACCTCATCAATGCCCAAATGCTTCGTCACGAACTTGAAGCCTATGGGGCGATCTTTCAATCGACATCGGACAGCGAGGTCATTATTCACCTCATCGCGCACTCGCGTGCGGGTTCCTTTCTCGCACGGATCATCGACGCCCTGAGTCAGGTACGAGGGGCGTTTTCGGTCGTGTTGATGACCGACAATGGTCTCATCGCCGCGCGTGATCCGTATGGGCTCAGGCCGTTGTGTATCGGGCGGTTGCGCAGCAGTTGGATCGTGGCGTCGGAAACTTGTGCGTTTGATTTATTGGATGCAGAGTATGTTCGAGAGGTTGAGCCAGGCGAATTGATTGTGATCAGCGATCAAGGACTCGACAGCCACCATCCGTTTCCCAAGAAAGATCCGGCCATGTGTGTGTTCGAATATGTCTACTTTGCCAGGCCGGACAGTCGAATCTTCGGGGCCAATGCCGTCTATGCCACTCGCAAAGCGTTGGGGCGGCAGTTGGCGAGCGAGTCATGGGTGCCGGCGGACGTAGTGATTCCGGTTCCGGACTCCGGCGTGCCGGCGGCACTGGGCTATGCTGAAGGTGCAGGAATCAGGTTTGAAACCGGATTGATCCGCAATCACTATGTCGGACGGACATTCATTGAACCGGAGCAATCGATTCGGCACTTCGGTGTCAAAGTGAAGTTGAACGCCGTGCCGGAAGTGTTGGAAGGAAAACGGGTGGTCGTCATCGATGATTCTCTCGTTCGAGGTACGACTAGCCGTAAGATCGTCAAAATGATTCGACAGGCCGGGGCAAAAGAAGTCCACATGCGGATCAGCTCACCGCCGATTCTTTCACCATGTTTTTACGGGATCGATACTCCGACAAAAAAGGAGCTGATCGCATCCGAGCATTCGATCGAGGAAATCCGAAAATATATTACCGCCGATAGCCTGGCGTATCTCAGCCTTGATGGCATGCTCAAATCCGCTCCGAGGACACCTGATCAGTACTGCACAGCCTGTTTCACCGAACGCTATCCGATTCCCTTTACCCGTGCGGAAGAACTTCAGCTGGGCCTTTTCGAAACAGCGCGCTGAGATCGTTCCGTACGGACTATCTGATGTCTTCTGAAGACAATCCAAACGAACAGCAGCCAAGAGGTCGGCCCCGAGTCCCGGTCGATTACCCTGTGAAAGTGAGAGGAGACAAAGACTCAGGAGATGGAACCGTCATGAATCTGACGGTTGCCGGAGGTGAGATCGAAAGCCACGTTCAATTCCCTGTCGGGGCATGCGTGTCGGTCCATGTACAGCCTCCGGGTGCCAGACCTTCTATTACCATTGCTCTTGCCATCGTTCGTTGGCAGCAACATGATCGATTTGGACTCGAGTTTGTCCGATTTGAGGGCGATGCGAAGGCACAACTCGAGGATATGTTGAATCAGCGGGAGAACTCTGCGTCGGAGTAATTACCTGCCTTCTGTGCGGTTGCTGCCCTAAAAATTGTCATGGTAGGATGCGGTGTGTAGAAACGGTCATGATTTCTTGGTCTCGAAACCATGAGTTTTTCTCCACCTGGAGGTGAGCATGATGCCGATGGTGCTGGCGTTAGGATGGCTGTTTGTTTCCGTTCTCAATAGCCCACCCGGTTATGCTGCAGGGGTATTTCAAATAGGAGAGAAGGCCCCGTCCTTCACCCTCACCGCTATTACCGGCGAAATAGTCTCGCTCGACTCCTACAAAGGTAAAGTCGTCGTACTGGGACTCTTTCATATCTGTGACCCATGTATGATGCAAGGGAGCGCATTGCAAAAGGTCCATACGTCAACGCGAGGGAAGGACGTGGCAGTATTGGGAGTCAATTCATCAGGTAATGGAAAGCGAGAAGTCGGTGAATTCTTGTCTGGCTTCCCGGTCAAGATCACGTATCCATATCTTCTGGATCCCACGAAGACAACCGACAAGCTCTATGGTGGAGGTAAATTTATTCCGAATGTGTATGTGATCGATCAGCACGGGGTTATTCGTTGGCAGCGAGTCGGGAATATGGATTTGGCTGCAGCCGACGTGATGATGGCCGAGGTTGAGAAATTGTTGGTGAGTGCAGCACGAATGTAACGCTGACAGGTAACAAGTCGACAAGCTGACAAGGGGAGGTTCCTGTCAGCTTGTCAGCTGGAGGGTATTGCATGGATGAGATGGAGCAGGGGAAACATAAGTTTCTAGAAGTCGTGCAGAACATCGACGGGTCCGTACACGTTGTCATCCCGGTTACTCCCTCCAATAGCATGTTCTTGATCTCCTTGACGAAGGGGGCAAACCGAAAGTTTATCACGGTGCCGGAAGACGATATGATCGACTTGCCCAACGAGACAAGCATTCAGGCGAAAGTCACGAAGACGATCAAAGACGCGATCGCAACTCTGTAATACTTGTGGCGTGATGAACCTCATTCAATAAGGCGCCGCCTCTTGCCATGAAACAAATCTTGCCCGGTATTTGGCAGTGGTCGTGGTTTTCACCTGAGAAGCAACTTGACTTCAACGGCCTTTTGTTGACGATCGGTGAGCACAAGATTCTGGTTGATCCACCTCCGATGACTGGCGAGGCGAGTGCGATTATTCGGCGTCATGCGCCGATCGATTACATTCTCATCACGAACCGTGATCATCTCCGTGAAGCATCACCGTATCAGCTTGAGTTCAAGTGCCACTTGTACGTGCCGGAAGCTGATGCTACCCAGATGGAGATGAATGCGACAAAAACGTACAAGGATGGTGAACTCTTGCCTGGTGGGATTTGGGCCGTTCAGCTGAAGGATCAGAAGTCTCCGGGTGAGTCTGCGTTATTCCTCGATAGAGGACAGGGGATTCTGATTGTGGGGGATGCACTCATCGGCCAGCCTCCAGGTGTCGTGCGATTGCTTCCTTCTGACAAGTATCTCGATGTTGAAAAAGCCAAGGAGGGGCTCCGTCGTCTTCTGAAGTATAACTTCGACAGCCTTCTGGTCGGAGACGGCGCTTCCATCCTTGTCGGTGCGAAACAGCAAGTAGCACATCTATTACTGGGAACAGCATGACGCTGCGGAACGGACTTTCCGAAGAATTGAACCGTCAAGGGAACGAACATTTTTCACGTGGGTACTACACGGAAGCGTCTGTCTGTTACACCAAGGCGTTGGAGTGTGATCGGCTCACCGGTGATCGACGGGCGCTGGTTGCCACGCTCGGCAATCTCGGTAACATCTGTGCGGTCAGCGGGCATCGAGATTCTGCCCAGGTGCATTATCAGGAGGTCTTGGAACTACAGAAGATCCTTGGCGACGAGAAGGGCATCGGCACGACGCTGGCAAATTTGGGGAATCTTCGGGCTGATGCCGGCGAATGGACTCTGGCGCGAGCGTATTATCTGGAGGCTCTTGACATCATGATCAAAACGCATGATGAAGGCGCCCAGGCAGTGTTGTTTTCTGACCTTGGCTTAGTGGCTCGGGAAACCGGACACTTTGACGAGGCCGTCGGGTTCTATGAACGGTCGTTGGCGCTGATGCGACGATTGGGCAATCTCGGCGGTGTTGCGGATGCATGGCGTATGATCGGCCGCACGTTCTTAATGCAAACACGCTATGACGAAGCTATCGCGTGTTGTCAGACCAGCCTATCCGTAGCCGAACGGTTACGCGACGAGCTCCGCGCGGGAGGTGCTCGTTATGTGCTCGCTCAATGCTATGAAGAGATGGGGCGTTTGCAGGACGCATCAAGCCTGCTTGAGCTGGTTGTGAGCATGGATCGTAAGTATGGGTTGCCGAAGCTCGAAGAAAACACCCGACGTTTGGAGGCGCTGCGCGCCCGTCTCGTTGAACCTTATTCGCTGAAGGCCCACCAAGGACGGTCCACATGACTGAGGCAGTCTCTTCTGCTTGGATGCAACTTCGCCAAGAATTGACCCGGTCTTTCCCAAGATTCTACGAATTGGAGCCCAACGGACCGCTGGTTATGGATTTAGGGGAGGATGGCTGGCTTTTGGAGGTCAGGGCGGAAGGTACGGTTGTGTGCCAATATGGCATCGCGATGGAAGATGTTATGGCGTTGATGTCCGACGGGACGCCTGAGGATTTAGGAACCGATGAAGTGGCAAAGCAGGCGAAGTATTTCATTCAACCTTCGGTCAATAAGTATCGAGCGCTTCTCCTCCAATCCGGGTTTGTCGAGGAGAACGAGATGACCGATGAGTTTGTGGCGGTGACCTTTAGCAGGACAGTTGATCTTCACAATCTCCCAAAACTTGAGGATCTCCTCCGTTGGTGCTGCCGAGAACTCGGAAGGGGGTTGTGAGCCTGCGTATCACGACATTTGACGAGTTTCGCGAGGGCATATCAGCGTATCGGTTGCCGCGTGTGTTGTTAGCCGCTTTGGAACTTGATCTCTTTACGGCTGTCGGTGACCGATCATGGACCGTCGACGCTCTTTCTCAGGAACTCAAGGTCAGCAAACGGGGCTTGAGCATTCTCTGTCGGAATCTCGCGGCGGCCGGAGTGCTGAACAAGAAAGGACCCATCTATAAAAACAGTCGGTTAGGTGCGACCGCGTTGAATGGAAATCATCGTACATTTCGCGGTGGCTATCTGAACCTCATCCGAACCCACTGGGGCGATTGGGAACGGCTGTTGGAGTCTGTGCGGAGTGGGTTGCCGATCGACCATGATATTCCTGACACTCCCGACTATCGTCGGCAATTCACCTGGGCCATGCATCACCGAACCTTAGAGATCGCTCCGGCGATTGCCGCGCAGCTTCCCATGGGGCGTGCTCGGACTCTGCTGGATCTCGGCGGAGGACCAGGAACCTATGCCATGGCGTTTCTGGCTAAGAATCCAAGGCTTCGCGCGACCGTCTGTGATCGAGAGGCCGCACTTGGAGTAGCGAAAGAGATTGCGGCCACTCACAAGGCAGGTCGACGACTCTCTTATCTTCCGCTCGACTTTTCCAAAGAGCCGATCCCGGGCACCTACGATGTGATCTGGTACTCCAATGTCTTGCACATTTATTCGCCTGAAGAGAATCAAGCCATCTTTCGTCGAGCCTTTGCCGCATTGGCGCCGGGTGGGCGATTCATTCTCCAAGATGCGTTTCTCCACGATCGCGAAGGTTTGCATCCAGCAGAGGCAAGTTTGTTTGCGGTGTCGATGCTATTGTTTACGATCGGGGGAAACACCTATTCCGCATTAGAGACCACGAAGTGGCTGAAAGAAGCTGGGTTCGTCGGTATCAAGGCGATCCCGCTCAAGAAGGGGACGGAGGACTGGGAGAACGGGATTTTGGAGGCATCAATCCCTGCCCCAGGTCTAAAAACGAACGCCCGCCGAACACAATTAAGAAGAAATTGAGGAGTCCGCTGACCCCACTGAGTGTTAAGGAACCGCCCACGTCGGTATCGCTTGTGAGTGTCTGAACAATCGTCGCCACATCCATGGCCAACCCCACCGTTGCGTACATGACGCAAGCCATTGCAGCCCATCGGAACTGAAGCCACACCAATAGGGCGAGCCCGAGAGGGATGAGGATGAAAAAGACGATTCTCCAATTCATGCTCGATATCGTGGAGGTGCCGTTCCCTCCTATGAGCACCACTCCCTCGATGGTGAGTAGGCTTAATAACAGAATCAGCAGTGTGCTCTGTTTCATCCTATGACTATAGACCGAAGAGGAAAATATCGGCAACAGCTGTCTTATGGATGGGAACGCGGGAATGCTACCGTACGACTCTTGTGAAAAAAGACCTGCTGCAAGGGCTCGAAGCCTTCCTGTCGGGAAGCTGCTACGGTGGAGGTTGCAGTTTCCATTCGTAAAGCAATTGGCGGAGCATGGTGATCGGACCATCGTACGTCATCGGTATCGATGGTTTGGTGAAGCCAAGCCAGTTCGATAGACTCTTCGACGCAGGCCATCAGTCTTTTCTCCATCCAAGGACCCCTCCTTTCGTGGGGGCTCTTCCTACAGCGAGGAATTTACCAGCAACGTGCCCTCCTACAGAATGCGCTCACCCTGTAAGGAGGATACATGCTCTACACCTTGATTTTGCCGCGGAGACGTCCTTCTCTAGTTCAAGATGGAAATCAAACATGGAATTGGTTGTGCCAGAGTCGTTTGGTTATTATGACCTGGCTCATGGTTGTCGGACTCTGTCTTCCCTATTCCAACAGTCCGGCATGGGGTGAAGTCGATGCTGGAAACAGTATGATTGTGGCGGCTGGGTTTGGGTATCAAATCGGTCCTGTCTCGATGATCGCTGTGAAGATATATGACGCTGAATCAGGAGCCATCTTGTCCGACGAAGTCTATGAACTAGCCGTCAAGGAAAACGATGGAGGTGGATCGACTCATGGGCCTCGCATTTTCGCCGGCGGTGTAGGATTGGGTGCGACAGACCTCTCCAATTTTATGTTGCGGGTTTACGATGCGAATACCGGAGCGTTTCAATGGGAAGGGCGGCTTAACCTTGTGCAAACTGATAGAACGAAAGGCGCGCAAGTAATTTCTGGTAAGATCCCGCGCCGCGCCACTGTGATGAAGACGCAGGCTGTTCAAACAGCTGCCGAGCAACCGGTGTTCTCTTTGCGTGCCTTGGATGCGATGACAGGCCTACCTGTCTGGGAAGACGAGTTTACAGCCGCACATACACGAATTCCGTTGGCTCAGCCGATGGTCGGGCGGTCGAATCAACCAGCGGGAATGTCTACGGCAAGTTCCCACACCTTTGACTTCCGAATTCGCATGTATGATCCGAGCGGACAGAACGTACTCTGGGAGGATCAATTGTCTCGGCTGGAATCAGATGATGGAGCAACGGAGTCGTTCAGTGATCGGGCGTCTATACTTCCAGCCTGGCCTCATCAACCTGAAGAAGAAGAGGCTCTTGCAGAGTCAATCTAATGGCCATCGAGAACTATCCGGCAGGAATCTAGAAACGAGTCACTGGAAGCTAGGAACGATTCTGTTCAAAGCTCTCGAGCCACTGGCGCTGGAATTGCTCGTAAGAGATAAACAGTTTGCTTTGAAAGGCGTTGGCGACAGAAGAACCTGCCTGCAGCGCATTGAGCAATTCATCGACGCGAGCCATACCCCATCGTTCGATCATGTATCGGGCTGCTGAATGAGCTTCTAAATAGGCCACTGTGGAAGTCCCAGCTGGCAGTGCTCCCCAGGACCCTTCCAGATAGGTCAAGGGAATGACGTTGATCTCTCCTTGCATGGCTTGATCAAGGTCGGGCCATGTGTCTCCAGCCCATTGCATGGATAGGCCTTCGTTGAGCCAGGTCGGTAGGGCTCCGGTGCTCGTTCCTAGGCGATCATGAAGAAGCGCATGAACATACTCGTGTCGGAGCACGCTGGTGAGCCACTTCATATCTGTCGTTGCTCCTTGAGTAGGAATCTGAATACGTCCGAGCGAAGGATCATAGAGACCGTCGGCCCAAGCCGGGCTGCCGGTTGCGCCTTGAAATGAATGCTTGGTATGGAGGACGACCATGATGGGCTTTGAGGGGAAATGTCCGAACTTCTGTCCGATCTCTCGATAGGCGTCTTCAAGAATCTCGAGCACTGCGGTCCATATACTCTGTTCTTCCTCACCATCAAACTTCACCACGAAATGAACACTGCTTCGGGCAGTCATCTTGGATTCGACTGACTGAGTGCGATGAATCTTCGTCGTGACGGCGGCCAGATACGACTGAAGCGCCGGATCTTGTTTTGCTCGGTCGGTTGCCTGACGTAAGTGCTTCGCGGCTTCGGTCAGGTTATCCTGCTCTTGTAACAGGTCGGCCATGGCCAAGTGTGGGAACGGTTCATCCGGGGCTAGCTTCATCAATTTGGTCAGGAACTCCGCATTGAGAGCGCGGTCTCGCTGTTCCCAGTACGTGTGGGCCAGATTCATAAGAATTGTGGAGTTCGAGTCATCCAGCTCCGCCGCTCTCTTGAATGCATTGACGGACGCTCGTGTGCCGTTGAGTCGTTCCTGCTGCAAGCCAAGATTATTCCACAGAATTGCGACGAAGGGCCTGGATTGGCTGCTCGACAAGACCGCTGGAGGAAGTTCTTTTAGCTTATTCTCAGCCAGTGAAAGGTTATGCTTTTCAATTTCATCGCGAATCGCTTCCAGCAACGGCTCATGCGGAGTGCTGGGGATCACACTCTGGTCAAGTGCACGAGCATGTTTTGGTTCGCTCTCCGACGATCTGGTCAGCGGAGGAGTCGGCGGTGGTGCAACAGGCTCGATGGTTTCCGGGAGCCGAGCAGAGGGTACTGAAGGGGCAGATTTCAGGAACAGGTTGTATCCAACTAGGAGAATTAGTCCGAGTCCAAGCGGGATCAGGATATGCGTGATGTTTCGGCGGTACATGCGTGTTAGTGCCGAGTGTATCACCGTAGGAAAAGGTGACCAAGCAAACGAATAAAAATAGCCGATGAACTTTTTATGCATGATCCTCATGGCTCGTTGAGCACTCTACGAGGCTGTGCTACGATCCTCCACCGTATGTCGGCTCCCACTGAATCGAGTCCACTCATGCCGCTTCAGGAGTGGCTGGACCGCATCGCCCGCCCCATTGAGTTTGCGAGTCGAGATGGGTGTGCTCATCTGAAGGCTGTCACGAATCTCAGCGCGTTTGTCTCCGCGCAAGTCTTGTCTGCTCTCCAACAAGCAACCTATCCAAAAGCCATAGAGGCTCGCCTGCTTTCGCTACGTGACCTCTTCGTGGATTTTGAGCCGACGCTTTCAGTTGAGGAGCAACGTCGACGATTACAGGCGGCTGTGGTGCACATCAACGCGCTTCGAACGGTTGCTCAACAACAACCCCTCCATCCCCAGGGGGCATCTGCACCGTCTCTCCGCGATTCCGATGTGAAGACTGTGGGGCGACCTCCTCTCTGGAATCTTTTGGTGCGGTTCGTCAAAGGGGTTGGGCCAAAGCGCACCACCATTCTGCAACGATTGCGTATCGAAACCGTGGAAGATGCGCTCTGGACCATGCCCTGGCGCTATGAAGATCGGTCCGTGATGACACCGATCGGGAATCTCGTGCCAGGTATGGTTGCGTCGATCTGTGGGACGATTGGGAAGTCTGAGGTCAAACGGGCCAAGAATCGTCGATTGAGTGTGCTGGAACTTGGTGTTGAAGATCAATCTGGGCGGATGCAGGTCGTCTTTTTCAATCAACCCTATTTAGAGGAGGTGCTGTCGGTAGGGACTCGTATCATGTTGAGCGGGCGCGTGATTGCCGGTCGTCAGGGGTGGATGGTGCCAAGGATGGATGTGGCGCAATATGAGGTCCTTGGAGAAGGTCACGAATCGACGCTCCATGTCGGGCGCATTGTGCCTATTTATCATGAAACCAAAGGGTGGACGTCTCGTCAGATGCGCG
>CABVRS010000047.1 GCA_902500745.1 uncultured Nitrospira sp. | reverse complement strand
CCAATGGATCGCGCTGATCCACGGCTCTCCTTGCGAATTGTGCCTGGCTCATGGTCCCTGGAATGGGCCATTAGGGACCTGTCAGGGGGCGTGACACTGACATCTTCTCTCCTCTGCCCCTGACGTCTACTCGATCCAAAATCTCCTGCCTTTCCTGTCCTTGGTCCTTCGGTAATACGAGGGTAACAACCTTCTATGTTGTGCAATTCCTATAAGGAGCTTGGGACTAATGCGTGGAGGCAGGAAGTGGTTACTGGCGGTTGCGGGGGCCCTGGGGCTCGTATGCCTGGGGGGCAACGTGGTGATGGCACTCTCCCCGGCAAATATCAGTCCGGGCTACCCTACGTCTCTCGATGACGCCTACCCGGTGCCCACAGATCAAGTGGTGATCCAGTCGGCGATCCGGCCCGACATCACGCGGAATGATTCGGGCTCTGAGAGTGGGCGCTTCCGGGCAACTCACGATATTCGCTATGGCGCCACAGAAAATATGGAATTGACGGTCAGTGGGACGTCGCTCCGAGGTCCGCTCAATCCTGGGACGATGGACGATCCTCGGTCGATCCAGTTGGGAATTTTAGCGCGGTTCCGGAAACAGGCCGAAGAACGAGAGCTGCTGCCATCGATTAGCGTGCGCGTATTGGGTGAGGTGCCCTATGCGGGAGACCGAACGAATCCTGGCTTGCGCGGGGCGTTGGTCACGTCCTGGAATCTTGGGAATCGGTGGTGGCTCCATGGCAATCTGGGATATGAGGTCGTGCCGTCATTTCAGCCAGGCCATTGGGTCCCGCATCGTTCGAGCATTATTCTTGTGAACTTGGGATTTGTAAAAGCCCTGGATGAATCTTCTGCGATTGTGGGTGGCTTGCGATTCCAAGAAGACCCGCTCAATTCCAAGAAGCAAGTCGCTAGTCCGGAGCTGGGGTATGTCTTGGCGTTGGACAAACACTGGTTGTTCTCGTTGAGTGCCTCCCGTGATTTCCTCGGATCTGTTGGGCAAGCGGCGTTTCGTGGGTCAGTGGGAGTGATCTATGCCTTCTAGCGCAGTAGGAGGGCTGATGCTGGAGTACGCGGCTGATTGGCAGGAATCGTTGGTGCAACGGGCTGAACAGTGTGCGAGGTCCATCACGTATGTGGCGGGAGAGTTGATCCGTGAACGCTTTCGGCTTGGCGGTATAGTGGTTGAAGCCCTGGAACGGAGCCAGCATGGGGATGCTGTCGTCGTGAAGATGGCAGAACGTATGTCCGCAGCGGTCGGGAAGTGTATTCGTCCACACATGCTGTACGAGTCCGCGAGGATCTACAACGCCTTCGGAGGGCAGTGGGAGCGGATTGAAGCCCTGCGCGCCCAATTGAGCTTTCCCCTTTCCTATAGTTATCTCGTCCGATTCTGTCTGCCGGCCTTGACTATGGATAGTGCCTGGAATGCCGAACAGGTGACGTATTCCAACGACTCTGAATTACGGGGCTTCGAGAGTGCGGTCTTGCGTATCGAGGCGCGTGTGCAGGCTCATCGTACGCGGCAGCAGGAAGGTGGCAAGGAAAGATCGACGGATCTCGAAGCCGAAGGGTTCGTGGGGGCCTGTACGCAATCCGCAGAATTTCAAGAGATGGCCGTCAGAACCATTGTGCGGCGGCTTGATGTGTTGTGCGAGGCACTGGAAGGAAAAGCTCAGCAGCGAGGCGTCGAATTGGAGGCGCTGCGTGAGTCGCAGGAGGCAATCGCGAGGATTGCCTCCAGAATGGCGACCCTCGGCACGCTGATCCATGCACCGGTGATGCATGCAGTTATCCCAGATAATAATACGAGTGTCTTGTAGTGAAGCGAGGAGAGCAAACAATGGGACTGTATGCAAATTTGTTGAAACCGTGTCCTCGTTGTAACGGAGAGTTGTTTGGGTATCGTTCACACGATGGTGACGAATTCATGGATAGGTACCTTCATCAGTGTCTTCAGTGCGCGCGTTTATTCCAGCAATGTCCCGACGGGACCTTCCGGGCCTGGGGTGGGTGGGTGGCTACTGTTAATCTGATCGCTTCTTAACCCGCTGGCGTCTTTGCTTGGTTCCGTCGTCGCGTCGACGACGTCCCTTCCGATATCCGGCAACCCCTGTTTCCGTTCGATACACCGTGGCAGTCGGTAATACCAAAGATGAACCTGGCGACTCGGAAGCCGTGGTGAAAGGGGGGAGTATGACAGGGGGACGGACGACTTACATGCCATGGGCCGGTCTCGTTTGTATGGGACTGCTGACCGTCGGGGGCTGTACGACGCGACCTGCTGCGTCGCCAACAATGTCCGAGGCAACGCGACTCTGCGGGCAAGGCTACACCTTCCCGACTACGGTGGTTTCCGTCCAATCTGGTCCGCAATGGCTTCTGTCTCGTCCCGCTGGATGCCCAGAGCCAACACCCCTGACGCAGGTCCCAAACAAACCGTTGGTGGCGGATCTCACACCGAAACCGATTAAGGCGGTGATGCATCGGCTCCAGACATTGCCGACGTTTTCTGCGGGTGCGCTGGCAGGCCGTCAAGGTGACATGTCTCGCGCTGCGGTGAGCAGCGTGGACAAACCAGCACCTCCTGGTTTCACAGGAAGGACGTCCCCGTCCGCCTGTCGTCGCGATCCTGAGGTGCGGCATCGAACCGTTTTGTTTGCCATGGGTTCGGCTGCTGTACCGGAGCGTGCGCAACGAGACTTAACGGAACTGTCCACAGAGGAGGTCTTCTATCTGCGGGTGGAGGGATACACCGATCCGACGGGGTCTCGGGAGACAAACGAAGAACTTGGGACGGCTCGGGCACACGCGGTGGCGAAAGCATTGCAGGCTGGCTTGAAGGTCTCGACTCAGGTGGAAGTGGTCGGCCGCGGAGGCTGCTGCTTTATGCCGAACCATGCGGACAGTCGACGCGTGGAGATCACGATGCTGCTGCGAGGTAGGTGTGGAGATCCCTCATCGGTTGAGGAGCGATCCCAAATACCTCCAGTAACATCTGTTGTGTCCACTGGTGTCACAGGCGACTCAGTAAAACCATAAGGAGAGGCTGAGGAGGAGCATGGCTATGCTGGAATGAACTAAGGGCGCTCATTCGGTTTGGCAACCACACGTCTTGTAAACAGTGAGCGACGAGCCAGAGGAGGGGCTGGAGTATGGGCAACGTCTTGAAGAGAGTGACCGGAGAAATGTGGCGAATGAGTCTCTTGTTGGGGCTCATGGTGCTTGCCTCGTTTGTGGTTCTGGCCGTGCCCGCGTTCGCAGGTGCGGATGCGACGTTTGGTCCGCTGGTCACGTTGTTGACCAACTATATGCAGGGGTCGCTGGGGACGTTGTTAGCCCTGGTGGCGGGGGCGATCGGGTTGGGATCGGCGATGGCGGGCCGGTGGGCCGGCATGTTCACCGGATTCGGTGTGGCGGCAGCAGCCTTCTATATCCCCAACATCATTCCGACCATTACCACGGGACTGATGTAAGCGGGCGGTACAGGCATGGTGTCGTGACGGCGGGACAGATCATGGCCCCGCCGTCACAATGAAGCAGAAGAGGGACAGATGAACGGCACATTTATTCCACGATATCTCGATAGCCTGCCCCAGATCTTTTGGTGGGAGATTGATGAGTTGGCCGTGCTCTTTGTGTGCATCTTTCTCGGCATTGTCACGAAGTTCCTGACCTACCTGATAGTGGTGGGGATCGTGAGCACGTTGATTTTGTCGAAAATGAAGAACGGGAAATCCGAGGGATTCCTCTTCCATTGGGCCTATTGGTCTGGTGTGCCCACGTTTCAGCTGACGGGATCACCTCACGGAACAACCCGAGAGATGATGGAGTAACGACGATGACAATCGAGCTGTGGAAATCAAAATTGCATAACGCCCAGGTCTTGAATCTGGTGTTCGCCGCCCTGGCAACAGTATTAGCGGTGGCGTTGGTGGCGAACGGATTTTTTCGGCAGAACGTCGCGGTTCATGTGGTGCCGATCAATCCGACGCAGGAATATTGGGCGAACGCAATGGGCGGCGACGAGTATTACAAAAAGTCCATTGCCATGGCCATGTTGCCCTGGATTGCCAATGTCACGCCGGCCTCTGTTGAGTTTCACCATCGGCAGCTTCTGCAGTGGGTACCGTCAAGCCACTATGGGCTTATGTCAGAGTCTCTCGGGGCGGAGGCCGTGTACGTGAAGACCAACAATCTCAGTCGTGTGTTTTTTGTGACGGCTAGTCGTGTGGACGGGGACGTGGCCGTGTTCGAGGGCATTGAGCGCCGATTTGTGGGAAAGAGCGAGATACGGGAAGAAGAGCGGGAGTACCGTATCTCGATGCGGTGGGATCAGGGCAGGCCGTGGGTGGTTGGGCTCTCTGCGGCTCATTTAGATCGTTCACGGCAGGATAGTCAATCAGATCCGGCAAAGGGGTAGGGGGAGACGTATGACATCCAGCGTGTATCGAGACTCGAAGCACCGGGCGATGGCGATGTGCGTCCTTGGCCTGCTGTTGTTTCTGTCTTGGGCCAAGTCGGTAGGAGCTGCGGTGGTGGTTGGTGATGAGGGTGCGACGTCCCTCACATTGTCTGGAAGAGATTTGAACGTCCTGACCTTTCCTGCCCCGATTACCATGGCGACGAGCTCTAGGGCGGATCTCAAAGCGAAGCCGGAAGGGCGCAACTTGATTGTCCAGGTGAAGACTGGCCCCGCTGATCTGGTCGTGATGGCCGGCGAGCAAACCTACGTCTTTGAGGTCGGGGTGAGCGTGTCGTTAGGCGCGCAGACCATTAGTATTGAAGATAGGCGCGTGGGGACTGTGGTCTATGACACGGATCCTGCTCGCCAAGCCGCTGACTATGTGGATGGGCTACTCGAGACTTTGCAGATGGCTGCGCGGGGAGCGTTACCGAAAGGGTATCGGCAGACGTCGATTGCCGAAGAACGGTATCCGAAGTGGCTTGAGCTGAAGGTGGTGCAGGGAATCGAGTATCGAGGGCCGAAGTACCGGGTGATTGTGTATCGATTGGTGAATACCGCGGGACACAAATACACACTGCGGGAACAAGAATTCCTGACCGGGGTTCAAAAAGCAATCGCCTTAAATCGCGAGGTGGTCGAGTCAGGGGAAGAAGTGGTGGTGTACCTGCTGGATGACGCACCGCCTGAACCGCCCAAACCCAAGCCCGAGCCGAAAGTGGATCCAGACGCAAAAAGCTAACCTCAGACCGGAGACCTAGGATGGCATCGATTAAACCGACGGAGAGCGCGATTCTCAACCCTGGCGACCCGATTCGTCCAGAGAAACCCGCTCCATCCAAACTGCTCGCGGGAGTGGTTCTGGTGGGTGGGTTCATCGTGCTGAGCATGGTGCTTCAGCAATTCCGAGGGAATCAACCGGGGATTGTCCGTGGGAAGTCTCCAGCCAAGACCGTGTCGATCAATCGCGAGGAAACCGACAAAGAAATTTATATGAAAGATGCCGGGGCCAGGATCGAAGCGTTGGAGCAGCAGCGGGATCAAATGCGGAGATTGTTGGAGCAGGACGGACGAGACAAGACCGAGATTAAGACTCAGTTGAGTGACCTGCAGAAGCGGATTGAGTCAGTGGCGCGGTCTGGTGGCGTGGTCTCAGCCGGGACGAAGAGTGGCGCGTTGCCGCCGCTGCCGCCTCCGCTCAGTGCCAATCCCGTGGGTGGAGGAAGTGCGACGCCTGTCTCGGCCATGCCGGTTCCGAAAGGCCCCATTCCGGTGCAAAGCACCCCGAAACCGGCAGGCGGGACGCTACCGGCCCCTGGGGCCGGGGGCGGGTTGAACGAGGGGTTTCAGGTATTTCGGCCAGAGATAGTGCCTGGCGCCAAAAAGAACGAGAAGAAATTGTGGCTGAATACGGGGACGATTATTCCCGTCAAATTGCTTTCTGGCATGGATGCACCGGCCCGTTCGACGGGGGCGCAGGGTGGGGGCGCCTCCGCAAACAGTCCCTACCCGGTGCTGATGATGGTGCGTGACATCATGAAGCTCCCGAATGAGGCGAGGATTGATGCGAAGGACTGTTTCCTAGTGGGAGAAGGCTTGGGAGATTTGTCCTCGGAACGCGTGATGATTCGTGGCAATGCCTTGTCGTGCGTGAAGAAGAATGGGGAAGCGGTAGATATCGAATTGAAAGGGTTTGTGAGTGGGGAAGATGGCAAACAGGGAATGCGTGGGCGGGTTGTCTTGAAAGAGGGGGCATTGTTGGGTCGCACGCTGCTCGCTGGTTTTGTGTCAGGCATCTCCCGAGCCTTTATGCCCTACCAGTCCGGATTTTTCGTCGCACAAAGCCCGAGCCAAGCCTTCAACTTACCGCCGGCCGGGCCTGTGGCGATGTCGGGAATGGCCGGTGGTGCCGGTCGGGCGGCTGAATTGTTGGCTCGCCACTACAGCATGATGGCTGCCTCCATTTTCCCGGTGATTGAAATCGACGCGCAACGGGAAGTGGATTTCATCGTTGGGACAGGACGTGAGTTAGAGGGGTTCTTCCAGTAATTCGTAGTGTGAAAGGGGGCATGATGGCGATGAGACGATCCTATAAGCAGATAATCGCGGGGCTGGTGTGTGCCGTGTGTGTGTCGGTTGCGGGAGAGTCGATCCTGAGAGCCGAAACGGATGATGCCGTGAGGCCTATCAAAACGGTGATCGAGCAAAAGTTTCCTGGCATGAAAGTGTTGCGAGTGTCCAAGACGGAAATTCCTGGATGGCTCTTGGTGGAGAGCGACAGTGACCGGGTGGAAAACTATATGTACGTGCATGAGTCTGGGCGGTACGTGCTCTCCGGGGCACTCTTCGATATTCAAATGGGCCGAAATGTTACGCAAGAGTATGTGAGAGACCGTCAGCAGGCGCTCTTGGCCGGAATGGATACCTCGAAAACCATTCTGTTGTCTCCCATGCAATCGAAGTTGGAGCGTCCGGTGCTGGTCTTTGACGATCCAGACTGTCGGTTCTGTCAGCAGTTTCATCCGGAGGTGCAGAAGCTTGTTGAGGCAGGTGTTCCGGTGGCCGTGGTTCTGTATCCACTGGTACGGACGCATCCGGATGCCTATCGCAAGTCTGTCGCCATTTGGTGTGCTCCCGATCAAGCCGAGGCGCTGGGGCGCGCGCTGATGTCAAAACCAGTAATGGGTGAGGTAGGGGCTTGCAGTCATCCGATCGACGAGAACATCAAATTGGGGAAGCGTTTGGGAGTGAACTCCACCCCAATGGTGTTTTTGCCAAATGGGCAATCGTTTGCCGGCTATCGTCCTGCCAGTGAAGTATTGGCTTTACTGCAGATAGAGGCCCAGCAGAAGTAGAGAAGTCGAGTGGGCGGATTCTGGAGGAGGCATGCGACATGATGTCTGGGTATATCAGGCGCTACATCACACGAGGCGGATCATGGTACGGCTTGGGATCTGGGGTAGCTATGGGCCTGTCTGTCCTTCTGGCGGGCTGTGGGGGCTATGAGTCTAATTTCAGTTGTAAGGGGTATCCGGATCAAGCGACGTGTGAGTCCGTCTCGGAAGCCTACGAGAAGCGGTTCTCTGCTGGGCAGAAGGTGACGCAGTACACGAAAGACCAAAAGGGCGTTGGACAAGACACCAGCTCAAGCTCTGGCCCTGGTCAGGTCACTCCTCCGATGATCTTCAGCGGCAAGACGGACAGCGCCATAGGCAAGCCGGTGATTACGCCGGTGTCGGCTCTTCGTGTGACGGTATTTCCATGGAAGGATACGAAAAAGCGCCTCCATGATCAGTCGCGGCACTATCTCATTGTCGACGAACCAGATTTTATTTTCGGACACATGGCGCAGGGGGTGAGTGCTGGGTCGAGTTCGGGTCATGGAAAGGATCTGTATCCGAGAATGGGGCGGATGGTCGAGAAACGAGACGGAAAGAGAACACCCAGTGGGAATGCGGCGGCGAACGCCATGACGGAGAATATTCCGGAAGTAGGCCAGCGCTCGGCGCCGCTGCCCGTGAATCCTCTTGGTTCTGGCGGCATCATGCCGCAGGGCTTTCCGCAGCTCCCCCAGTCCGGGGGAGTCAATTATCTGACCGATGATGGGCCGCTGCCACCCCAGTAGTGGAAGGAACCCAGAGGAGCGAATATGTCAACGATCCTTGAGTGGAAGGTAAAGCAGCTGGTCGATCGGACAGCCATCAGTGACTGGCTGCCCTATGAGGCTTGGGATGACACCAATCAGGTCTATCGATTGGATGATGGGCGCATCGGTGTGGTGTTTTCTAGCAAGCCCCTACTGGGATTGTCGGAAGAGTCTATTCAGAAGCTGACGAATCTCTTCGAGTCGGACCTGCCAATTGGAACCACGTTTCAATTCATGCTTCATGCGTCCCCCATTATCGAGCCATATCTGGACAATCACGTGATTCTGGCGCAACGAGGTCAGGCAGGGGAACGTTATGTAGCTGATGCGAGAAAGACCGCAGAGTTCTATCTGCATGCCAGAGATACACAACTGACGTCTAACCCACCTCTGCGCCCACGAGATTTCACGGTGTATGTATCCGTGGCGTTCCCAACGCAGGAATCGACGGCGCAAGGATGGGAAGACGAGCGGATTCATCAAGCGGTGTCGGGCATTGAGGGGCAATTGAACACGTTGGGATTATTGCCCGAGCGCGTAGGACCGCTGCAATTATTGAGTCTCTTGCATGTGTTGCTCAATCCGGGCCACAGCTGGGAGAGTCGGCCGCCGGCGTACAGCGACCAACTGCCGATACGAGATCAGGCGGTCCGTCTCGATACGAAGGCGACGCTTCGCACCAAGATGATTGAACTGGACGGAAAGTTTCTCAAGACGCTGACTGTTCAGTCCTGGCCTGTGCAGTGGCATGGCGGGAACAATCGCGAGTTGATTGGGAGCTTGATCCGGTTCACCGATCAAATTACCTGTCCATTTTTTCTGACGCTGAATGTGTTGAAATTTGACCAGGTCAAAGCGAAAGGCAAGTTACGAAAGAAGCACGTCATTATTAATCAGCAGGCCAGTGGGTTTCTTCTGGGGCTCATTCCCTCCCTCAAGTTCAAATTGGATCATTTCAATGGCGTCCAAGCGCAACTTGAAAATGGCAGACAGCTCATAGGGTCCTATTTCCAGGTCGTTCTGTATGGGGATACACCGCGACATGTGGAGGAGCAGACAGGCGCCCTTCGGGCTCTCTATCGGGCGAAGGATATCAACTTGCAGGAAGATCACTTCATTGGATGGAAAATCCTTATGACGGGTCTACCCCTCGGACTACCGTCGGACGACAAAGCGCTCATTGATGGTCTGCGACGAATGAAGACTTACCATACCGAGGTCCCGGCGCATATTTGCCCCATTGTGGCTGACTGGAAGGGGGGAGGAGCTCCAGTGGTGCTGCTGACGTCTCGTTCAGGTCAATTGATCACCATGGATGTGTTCGCCAATCAACAGACGAATTACAACATGGCGATCGCAGCGACATCGGGGGCGGGTAAATCGTTCTTTATGAACAATTGGATCAAGAGCTACTTGGGTATTGGTGGCCAGGTGTGGGTCATCGATGCTGGCTTCAGCTACGTCAAACTTGTGGAGTTGCTCAAGGGGCAATACATCCAGTACGGCGCAAACGCTCAACGCCTTTGTTTTAATCCGTTCAGCAAACTTGTGCATTGGGGGAGTAATGCCGGCGGGGTTGACGATCCAAGTGACCGAGCCGATGAACTGGCGACCCTCAAAGCGTTGCACGCGCAAATGGCGTCACCTTCGCGCCCTCTCTCCGATGTCGAGCTCTCGTTCATCGAAGAGGCGATCATGCGCGTACTCGAAGGAGAGGGATGTGAGGGATGTCCGGATTCGGTACACAAGGTGTTGAAGAGCATGACTGATCCTCGAGCCAGAGATCTCGCGCGTGTGCTGGCTTCCTATGCGAGGGGGGGTATGTATTCCCATCTCTTCAACGGGGCGAACAACGTCAATTTTGAAAATGACTTTGTGGTGCTTGAACTCGACGGATTGAATGAACAGAAGCAGTTACGGTCAGTCATTCTCCTGCAGATGCAGATGAATATCCAGGCAGTGATGTACAAAAAGGAGAACCGTGGCCGGCGGAAATTCGTCATTCTAGATGAGGCGTGGGATTTGTTGTCTCAGGGAGGCAATACCGCTGCGTTTTTTGAAACCGGCGCGCGCCGGGTCCGGAAGTCCGGTGGCTCAATGATCACCATCACGCAGGGCATCAACGACTACTACGACAAGATGCGGGATGTTGGGCGCTATTTGCTTGAAAATGCGGAATTTGTGGGACTGCTCAAGCAAAAGACCGAAAGCATCGCGGCGTTTAGGAACAATGGGCGCATTGTATTGTCGGAAATGGAATACCGACTCCTGTCATCCGTCACAAAGACCACGGAGTACTCTGAGATTTTTATGATCACCCCATTTGGGAGAGGCATTTGCAGGCTAACCGTGCCGCGTGAGACACAGCTGTTGTTTACGACGAATCCGGATGAACTGTCGATGATTGATCGCGTGAGAAAAGAAGGACCAAAGGAGCTCTCCATCGATGAAGCTATTCAATGCATTATCGCTGCTGAACGTGCTCAAGCGGGCGCCGACAATCCTCGACTGGCTTGATCGGCATCGCTGGACGCATGTGGGGTTGATGTTGTTCTGTGGTGCGATTATTACTGCCGGCGTTATCGCCCCTTGGTATGAGGTCGCCGCTCGCATGAGCGGGAGTTGGCCGCACCATAACTTTTTCCTCATTCAAAAAGGGCAGCCCGTAGGACGAGGGGATCTCGTGGCGTTCATCATGCGGCGGGACTACGTGGAACGCGTGCAGCCAGGCCATTTACACCGTGACTATGCGGACGTGGGGAATCGGTGGATGAAACGAATCGTTGGAGTGCCGGGTGACCATATCGTGATCAAAGAGGACGAGGTCTATATCAACGGGCAATCCGTGGGGCGTGGATTTGGGATCGATCGTTACGGGCAACGGATCGATCTAGCGTCACTTCCGGAGGTTATTCCGGAAGGGGAATACTATGTGGCGCTGCCACACCCGCGGTCGTTCGACTCTCGGTACTATGGCCTAATTCGGAAGGCGGATATTCTCGGCACGGTGACACCACTCATCTAGCTAGGTCGGTAATACTCCATACAGACATTCTGAAATGGAGGTACCGTGAACGTATCGAGCGGTATTGTCTGTGTGGTAGCGGTCGCAGGGCTCTCCCTTCTGAGCATCGGGTCTTCTGTTTTCGCGGGAAACTCGCAATCAGCAGTACGTCCAAGTATCCCATCTCCTGAGGAGATGGCGCAGGACATCGCAAGGTACTCGCGCCAAGCGTTGCGGCATGGGCGTCCTCAGGAGTCACCAAAAGAAGTGCGCCGAGACGGCGTCTACCTTCTACTCTCCTTCTCGTTACCGAACGACACCCTCAAAGACTACCTGCGAGAGGCGAAATTACTTGGCGCCAAGGTGCTCTTGCGTGGACTGGTGCAGGATTCGTTCAAGGTTACACAGGAGCGGATCAAGCATCTGCTCTTCACCGGGGATCATCCAGATGACTCACTGCTGGTTGGAATCGGGATTGATCCAGTCATTTACCGGACGGTTGGTGCGGGAGAAGTTCCGGCCCTGGTGTTTGTGAAAGACGAGAAATTCCTAGTAGCGAGCGGAGGAGCTTCGGTCGCGCATCTCCTGACGTTGTTGTCGAAGGAACAGGCGGGTGTGATGCCATGGATCGAATGGTTCGAGCGCCGGCACCGAGGGTTTCTTCAGGGGGGGCCGACGGAAGAAGCTCCGCCACAGGTTCCGACCATTGGGCAGAGTGTGAAGGTGCAGGGCGACGCACGTGGAGCCGACATCGCGGAGCGGGACATGATCGATGTGATGAAGGAGCGGTTGGCGAAGGCGGATTGGCCGGATATTCAACGGCGGTCTGGCGACGCCCTCAAACGTCAGTTCGCAAAGGGCCCAGGGTTGGCCCTTCCGCATGCCGAAGAAGCGAGGGTCGTGCTCGTTGATCCAACGGTCGAGTATCCCGAGGATATTAAGGACCCCACGACGAACACGGTGTTGATCAAGTCCGGCACCAAAATTAATCCCTTCGACAAGGTACGGTGGATTCGAACTCTGGTGTTTTTCGATGGCACCAGTTCCTCGCAGGTAGGTTGGGTGCAGCAGTATTTGAAAGAGCATGATCCGAAGTTTGTGAAGCTGATCATCTCTGACGGCGACGTGCAGAAAGTGATGGAGCAACTTCATCAGCGGGTCTATTGGGCGAATCCTCTGCTTGTCAGTCGCATGGGGGTCGGTGCGGTACCCAGTATCGTCTCTCAGCTAGGTCGGCATCTGCGGGTGGAGGAGGTGGCGATTCATGAATAAGCCCTCGAAAAGACGGATACAGCATATGCTGCTGCTGGTCTGCCTGAGTTGTGTCCTGATCAGCGTGGCGACTCTGTGGCCGTCGGGCTCTGCAGAGGCGGTGTGCACGACAGGGACCAATGTGTTGGCGAATAGTCTCGCTACGACGTGTTGGGAGTGCATGTTTCCCATTTCTCTCAGCGGGGTCACGGTGTTTAACCTGGGAGAAGATTTTACCGAACCGGCCATCGGTCCTGGACACGCCCCGTTTCCGCCGCAGTTGTGTGGGTGTGTGTGTCTTGGTCCGATCTGCATTCCTGGGCTACCTCTGGGGATCTGGGAGCCGAAGAATCTTGTCGAGGCGGTCCACGATCCACTGTGCTTTCCGACGCTCGGTGTGTCTTTGGCCGGGGGGTTCAGTTACATCGGGCGTGGCATGGCTACGACACAGATGGACTCCGAGCTAAATTATGCCTTTTTTCATGTGCATTATTTCGTTTTTCCCCTATGGGCCATCGTTGGTATCGGAATGGACATTCTGTGTCTGAATCCTACCGGGATTGCAGACGAAATCGATTTGGCCTATGCCTCCGAGATTGATCCCTTGTGGGACGACGATCTGATTTCACTCATTCTCTTTCCGGAGGCATTGGTCCTGGCCAATCCGGTGGCACTCGCGGCCTGCGCGGCCGATTCGGTAGCTGCAGCAGTCGGTTTCCCAATTGATCCGCTGTTCTGGTGCGCCGGGAGCTTTGGATTCATGTATCCGCCGACTGGGCATGTCTCAGGAGCGGATGGGGACCTCAAACCTGCCGCGCTGTCGATGACGCGATTGTTAGCGAAACTGGCCCGCGCGGGAACAGAGTTTTGGACCTCCGCTAATGGTCCGCTGCTGTGTGAGGACATCCCGACCGCACTCATTGTGAAAAGCCAGTACAAGTTTCAATTACTCTGGCCGATTCCAAACACAGGACTCCCTCCCCCGTGCTGTCAGCCTCTAGGACGGACACTCATGATGTGGGGGCTCGGGAAAATCGTGCCAGCCGTTGGAGAGGATTTTGTGTGGCTGCTATGGAAACGACAAAACTGCTGCATGCTCTAGCTTGGTATTGCGTGACCTTCTGCTCGGTGGGAGGGGTGAGCAGCGCTGTGCTGGCCGCTGAGCCTCCTGGGTCTCAGACTTTTATCGACCATCCCAGGCAGGGGTGGTTCTCTTATCAGGACCCGTCAGCCGAGGCAGAGGAGGACGCAGAAGAGAGTCCTGTCCCCGTTACGATGGATAGCTTACCACCAGAGGCTTGGCTGGACCCGTCGAAGTACCGAACTCTGTTTAAGGGGCTTTCGGTCGAGGGCGTGAAGTTGAACGCCCTTCCGATGACGGTATTGCGTGAACTGGTGTCGGCCAAGAAGGAACGCGCGTTGGATCATCCTTCGGTCGAGAATGTGACGACTTACATCAAAGTGCAAAAGGAAGCGTATGACCGCTCGCAACGCTTCACCGATGCATGGCAGATCGCCATGTACACGGACCCCAAACTCGACTATGCATCGCAACACCCCACGTCCACCTATGGGCATAGCGTCGAAGCCGAGATCAAGCGGAACACCGAAGAGCAGCTTCTGGCGGGCACAGCCGACCGGGTCGGACTGTTCTTCTTCTTCACCTCGACCTGCCCGTTTTGTCAAGAACAGTCCAAGGTATTGAAGGTCTTTGCCGATACCTACGGACTGACGGTGAAACCTGTGTCGCTGGACGGGGTGGGATTGCCGGAGTACCCGCAGCCCGCCACTAACAATGGCATGGCGGAGAATGTGGGCGTGCATATGGTGCCCATGATTTATTTGGCAATTCCTGAGGAGAACTTCTTAAAGCCGCTCGGAGCCGGTCTCATGACGAATGCGGATCTACGGGAGCGCTTGCTGGTGTTGTTGCGTAACCGAGGATTGTTGGGCGAGCGACGGTCTCAGGGATAAAGGACACACGATGCGAAGCAAACTGATTCTGGTGGGAGTGTGTATGTGGGCAGTACTGGTCTGGCCTCCCCTGGTACAGGCGCAGTCGATGAATGATGCCCTTACGAACATGTTCACGTCGTGGGGTGTCGGGATCACGAGTCCTCCAGGTGCCTACGAAAGTCAAAGTCGAGGCTACTTCAGCGGCGGCGGGGTCTCGGTCCGTTTGTGGCAGGACCCGATGCGGTTGTGGTCGATTGCCCCGCCGCGATTGAGCGTGGGTTGCCAGGGCATCGACGTTTACCTGGGCTCGTTTTCCTACGGCAAACTAGATCGGTACGTCCAATTGCTGCAGCAAATCGGGACCGGTGCCGTCTTGGGGTACGCTTTCCAGCTGGCGATGAAAGCCATTTGTGAAGACTGCGCGGACGTGCTCAACAAGATTGAAGCGGCTGCGAGAGCGCTCAATGCTGCGGGACGGATCCAACCCTGTCAAACAGGGATTGAATTGGGCAAAGCGCTAGCCGGGAACGAAGCCTCCAAACAAAAGCTCGCGAGTCGATTCGGCGATGCCTGGCAGAAGATGAAGGAAGCGGGCGGCGCCATTGGAGACGTGTTTGAAGATCGGGATACCGTCAAGAACCAGTCGAATGCGGATGCGGCCTCAGCATTGAAAGGCACGGAATACGATGTCACTGGCAATCTGGTGTGGGATGTCCTGACGCAGGCTGGCCTGGATCAGAATCTCATCGTCATGGTGATGTCGGTCACCGGGACCGTTATAGTCGGGAACGATGGCGATGTTCAAACCCGCGATCCGACGATGACCTTCGAACAGCTGGTCGATAGTCATCTGGGCGACGTGGTGAAAGTGTTTAATTGTGGGGGCGACTCGGAATGTTTGAACCCCACGATTACTGACGCGACCGATATCGAAGGATTCGAGAGTCGCGTGTATACGTCCATGAGTAACCTGATCGAAGACCTCTACTCCGGCTCAGCTATCAGCGCGACAGATCAGCAAATCATCAACATGACCCCGGTCCCCATTCTGACCATGCTCGCCGATTATGGGCGTCCACGGGATGTCGGCAATCAGATTGCGCGATTGTCTTCAGAAGTGGTCGCTGCGGACATGGGGTATCAATGGGTGAAGTGGGCGGCCACCGAAACGTCCAGGAACGTTAGCTATATCCAAAAGGTCAAACCCGAGTGGCCAGGCAATCTGCAAGACTTTCAGGGGCGGCTGCATCAGATCCTAAGGGGGGCTAGTGAGAGTCTCGCGAAGCGGCAACGTATGGTGAATAACATCAACCAGCTTATGCAGTTGACGAAGACGCAGGGCGAAATGCGATCGCTGCGGTAGTCGGAGTAAGTCTGTCTGCGATGTGAGGGAGAGGATAGCGCATCATGTGGACGATCTATACGTTTGGCAACGGCGATGTGCTGACGCAGATTCTGCTGGGCATCCGGATCATGATGACCACCGGACGCTTCGAAAGCCTGATGGAGCTCGCACTTCTTGTCTTCGCGATGTTCGGACTCGTGTATTTTGTGTTCAATCGGCGCTTCTTGGTCCCGCTGGTCGTCGGGGCCTTTTTCATTCTCTTTGTCAGTGTCCGAATCACGGTCGACGTGTCCGTGGAAGACCAAGTCAATCCCGATGTGCCGGATCAAATTGTGAACAGTGTGCCGCTGGCGATCGCGTTACCGGCATACCTCTCGGGGCAAGTAGGGTACTACACGACTCAGCTTGTCGAAGCGTCGTTTCCGATGCCCGTGCAATATACCCAGGGACAAGCGTCATTCAATCGCCCGCTATTCGATCTGCAAAAAGTCCTCAATGCGAGATTGCAAGACTCGGATCTGGCCCGCAATACCGATTCATATTTTATGATGTGTGTGTTTCGGGAGGTGGGCCTGCTCCAGAAGAACCTCGGTACGCTGATGAATTCTCCGAATCTGCTCAATGATATCGGGGCTACGAATAACGCACTCACGGCACTCGGATATACAGGTGGGACGTTGGAAGCGGCCCCGCGGGTGTGTCCCGACTTCTATAGTTCTCTCATCCTTCCTGCGTATACCACGGGGCAGCCTGACTACGAAGGGGCGATGCGGCATTTGCGGACACAGTTGCAGCTTGATCCGGCCACCGGCGATGAGGAAGGGCTCACTGAGGACATCCGGGCGAATCTCTTGTTATCCGTCGGGCAATCGGCCCGAGACATGATTAATAATGTGCTGCTCATCCATGCGTGGAAAAACGCCGAATCCGCCGATGCCAAACGGCGCGCGGCGACTGCGGACACTGTGCTTCTGCAGCAGCAGGCGATCCAAAAGGACTTAAAGTTCCAAAGCTACTCGAAGTCCTATGTCGCTCAAAAGGTCGTACCGCTATTACGGACCATTGTGGAAGGGGTTGTGTACATCATGACCCCGTTCCTCCTAGTGCTTGCCATTTCGCCTGGGATGTCACGGTTGATGGGCACCTATTGGCGCTTGTTCATGTGGCTCCAGACCTGGTCGCCTCTGTATGCCGTGCTGAATTTTGTCATGTTTTGGGAAGCGCGAAGCCGGCTCGGCGCGATCCTGAGCTCAAACGGGGTTGGCCAATCCGTCAACTATGCAACGTTAGACAGAATCAATGAACATGTCGCCATGCTGAATTCCACAGCCGCAGATTATGTGTGGCTCGTGCCAGCGATCGGTTTCGGTCTGATGTGGGGCGGAAGCCAGGTGTTGGGATCGATCCTGGCAGGATCGCGGACCGCGGAAACCGTCGCGGGGCAAGTGGGAGGACAGTTCTCGCGTGGGCTTGGTGCCAATTTGGAGGAAGGCCCGTCCTATCGACACGAACAGCGTGGGGCCCAGTTCGGCGAGATGATCGGCCATGACGTCGAACCACAGATGACTGTGCCGACTGGTCAGGGTGGGTTTCGTGTGGATAGTCAATCCGGCACGAGTGAGATCCACGACTCCCAGGGCGGCATCACCAGTATTGGCGCGAACGGCATTCAGAACTACAAGGGGCCAGAAGGACAGTATGCAATGGATTCAAAGGGGCATCTGCTGAGTGGGGTGTTCCGTCACAAGATGTTTGATCCACAGTCCGGGAAGCAGGTCGATGCACAAACCTCGGTGTTTGGTTCGATGGTGGAGCATCGCTTCGATACGATGGGGGAGGATGGCTCCAGGAAGAGCGTGCTTGTGCAGGAAAATCAGGATACCGGAGAATTAGTGGCGCGCACGGAACAATCCGTTCGGAAAGGCCTGTCCGAGACGCGTACGATTGCTGAAGACGGTAGTCAAAGTTTTGCACGATCGGGGAATGTGCCGTTGTTTTTGGAAATCGCGGGCGAGACACGTCCCGATGCCGGATTTGTCCAGATGATGGGTGAGCGTGGGCCAGGCGAGCGGGTAGACACCCTCACACAGTCGACATTTCAGAGCACGATGGGTGCGAAACAATCGTATACCGGGCGACTGGTAGAACGCGATGGACAGTTTCATTTTCTGGCGACCGAGGGCGGGGCCGTCCGAGGATTTGACAACAAGGATACGGAGGCCGGCGTCCACAGGGAATCGTTCGTTTCCCCTGACGGTTCCAATTATTTTGTGGAGACTGGGCAAGCGGAACAGATGGTCTTAGGGAAAGATGGGGTGACTCGGCCGATGGAGGGATATGTCAGGGCGTTTGGGTCAGTCGATCGCTCGGACCCGGTGCATCCGCGAGACATCTATTCCAGTTACAGTCTGACCAGTGATGAGGGTGGTCACACGCACACAGTGACAGGAACATTGGGCACCGATGCATCAGGACGACAGTTCTTGGTGGAAGCCACGGAACATTTTGAGTCAGGCACGAGCGGTGTTGCCCACGACACCCACACGGTCGGTTCCTACACCCTGAGCGGCACGTTCACGGCTCTGAGTCATGGGGAAGCCAATCAACCAGGAGTGCCGACAGCCTTCTTCGGCTCTGCCATCGACAATAGCAAGCCAGGTTCTCCGGCGTTTCAAGCCAATGCGCTGTTATACGACGGCCAGGTGAGCTTTTTTGACGGGCGGGAGGGAGGTACCAAGAGTATTTCCGGGGAACGTAATCTGGTGGATGGCAGCCATTTGTCTGGGCAGTTCACTCAGCTAAATGTGATGGGACAAGATGGACATCAAGTTGAGATGTTTCATGGGTATGCGCAGCAACCGGGGGCGCCGGCCCGCGATGT
>CABVRS010000046.1 GCA_902500745.1 uncultured Nitrospira sp. | reverse complement strand
CGAGGTAAATTTTCATGGCTGGTCCTTTCCTTAGGAGAAGTGTGTCGGCTCATAGGAGTATATCGGCCATTTTATGGGGAACTCAACTTTGCTGCAACATCTCGGCGTGAAAGTTTGACAGGCCTCGGAGTGGAAGCTAGAATTTCCGGGTCGGTCAGGACGTGGTCTACAACCATCAGGAGATCTCGCGATGCAACGATTTGCCTGGGTGCTGTTTCTCTGCTTTATGATCACGGCCTGCGCCGGAAATAATCCGTATCTGGAAGCTTCGCTGAAGCCGGCCGAGCTCCAAGGGAAGGATAAAGCCTGGTTCGAGAAGAACTGGGGCGCTCCAGACGGCAGAGCTTCTCGTTTTTTTGGGGGTGAAACCTGGACGTACTATCGCATTGCAGGGGGGAAAACAGGGCTGCCATTCTTTAACTTTACCCCCAACCAATGCCAAATCACATTGAAGTTTGACAAAAATGAGAAAATGTCCGATTACTCCTACTCGGGCTGCTAGTCGAGGTGCATGACTGAATCCAATAGGCCCTTCTCCGTTATATGGCTGGCCTCAGCTTCCTTAACGATCTTTTACGCTGGGTGTTGGCTCCTAAATGTCACTGCACACTCCTTGCTGCAGAACCAATACTCCCGTCCCCCCATTTGTTCGATCACGGCAATCCGTTTTGGTACGAAGGTGTGACAGACCGGGTCTTCGATCATTTCGTCCAGTTCTTCCTGCCGGTCCGCACCATCGGTTGACTTACCCCGAATATCCCTATTTCGATTATAGGATCCAAGAAATATTTTTCGAAATAAAAAATAGAGGACGATTAAAAGAACAATAACAAGAAATAATCTATACATAGTGGTTCTCGGAAAATGGACCACAATCCTATGAGAGAGGTGTGAGCCTGTCAATATGAACGCCAATATTATATCTTGAGTTGTTGCTGATGGACGTGTACAAACGACCCATGAACATGGAGACGATTGGGACTGATGCTAGTGCCATCCAGTACTTCAGGAGGATTGGATTCAAGTTTTTAGGGTGTTAGAGTACCGTTTATGAAGACTTGTGATAAATGCCATGGGGCAATGCTTCCGGAACGAGCGGTTGATTTGGACGCGGGATTGGCTATTACTGTGTTTGCCTGTTTGAACTGTGGCCGTCGGAAAGCAGCGGATCAGGAGCCTCGGCCGATTACAGCTCGACACTAGTCCCTTCCTGCGGGATTCCAAATCTAAGCCCGTTGATTATCGGCGGATGGTGTAGGTCGGCAGTAGAGGCTTGCCTGTGTCCTGGTCGTGAGAACACCGGCTACTCGTTACCGCTCAGTCTGCTGCGGCTGTGTGAGCAATTGTTACATACAAGACAAATTTGACCGCCGTTCATCAAGAACCTACCCTCTCACATCAATCCATTTTGCTCTCTGGAAGACTGAACAGCGTTGAGATAGTTTCGTTTGCCGAGGTGCGATCCAGTCTGCTTAAAGAAAGTTATATGACAGACCCAAGATCAGCAGTCTTGTGGGTTTTCCAGAGGAAGGTGGGGCTGGACAGTCGGCTTCGGAATGCCGTCCAATCATGAGGATGGTTAGCGAAGGCTGAGGACATCCATCATATCGTACAAACCAGGAGGCTGACGGACGATCCATTGCGCAGCGCGAAGGGCACCTTGGGCAAAGGTATCACGGCTGCTTGCACGGTGGGTAACTTCGATTCGCTCTCCCATGCCTCCGAATAGGATGGTGTGGTCACCAACAATATCGCCAGCGCGAATGGTCTGGACACCGATCTCACCTTTGACTCGTTCTCCGATTATTCCTTTACGCGAGAAGACCCCGACCTGGTTCAAATCACGGTTGACAGAGTGGGCAAGAACCTCGGCAATTTTGAGAGCGGTGCCGCTAGGAGCGTCTTTTTTCAATCGGTGGTGAGCTTCGATCACCTCAATGTCATAGTCTTCGCCCAGCGTGCGCGCCATTTCTCCAATGACCTTATAGATCAGATTGATTCCGATACTCATATTGGGAGAAAACACACATGGAACCTGCTGTGCCAATGACTTGAGTTCCTCCAGCTGAACTGGCGAAAATCCGGTCGTTCCAATCACGAGAGCGCGTCGATGGTGAACGACCTCTCGCATGTGTGCGAGAGTTGCCTCTGGCGCAGAAAAATCAATCATCACCTCGCCTCGCTCCATCAACGCGGGGAGATTGTCCGTAATTGAAACGCCGGCGCGTCCTGATCCAGCCATATCGCCGGCATCTTCGCCTAATGATGGATGCCCGGGCCCTTCCAAGGCTCCAGCCAGCATCAACCCAGTAGAGTCTTTAATCAGCGATACCAAACGGCATCCCATTCGTCCGGCCGCACCCGCAACAATGACCTTAATCATCTCGCTGTGTACCTTGATAGGTTAGAGGTTAGGGAAAAGTTTGAATAATCTCGATTCCAAACTTCCTTAGATTAACGCCGCTTCTTTTAGGGTCCGAATCAATTTCTCGCGTGTATCAGAGGCCATTGGGCAAAGAGGCAAGCGTAGTTCAGGGTCGATCTTACCCATGTATCCCAAAGCTTCTTTCACCGGGATCGGGTTAGTTTCGTAGAACAATGCAGTAAATAGGGGGGAAAGCTTGAAATGAAGGCGTCGAGCTTCCTCAACCTTTCCTTCAGCAAAGGCTTTTACAAGATCCGCCATTTCGGCGGGCATAATGTTCGCCGTTACCGTAATGACGCCTTTTCCTCCGACCGCCATCATGGGCAGCGTGAGAGAGTCGTCACCAGCCAAGACAGTAAGGCGGTCACCGCACATCTGCACGATATCTGAGGCTTGTTGGACCGAGCCACTCCCTTCCTTGACCCCAACGATCGTCTTAATAGCAGACAGCCTGGCGATTGTGGTCGGAAGCATGTTGACCCCCGTGCGACCGGGGATGTTGTACAGGACCAAGGGTAGGTCAACAGATTCAGCGACGGCTCTATAATGACGGTAGAGGCCTTCTTGCGTTGGCTTATTGTAATAAGGAGTAATCAGCAAGGCTGCATCGACTCCGGCCTGCTTTGCATGTCGAGTGAGTGTAATCGCTTCTTCTGTGCTGTTTGAACCGGTTCCCGCAATGATTGGTACACGTCTGTTGACTATCTCGACCGTCAATTCAATCAGTCGATTGTGCTCGTCATGAGAAAGGGTGGCCGATTCACCTGTTGTGCCGCACGGGACAATACCGTTAGTACCTTTCGCAATTTGCCATTCGATCAGCTCGGCGAACGCACGCTCGTCAACTTTTCCTTGTCGAAACGGGGTCACAATGGCAACGAGAGATCCAGCGAACATGCTCACTCCGTGGTATTCAGAAACGATGGAATCTGCTCACCTTTTACGAGATCTTCGTAGCGCTCTCGCTCGCGAATAACGTGGAACTCTTTGTCTCTTACAAGTACTTCTGGAACTCGAGGCCGAGAGTTGTAATTTGATGACATGACGAAGCCGTAGGCTCCAGCGCTCATGATCGCCAGTAACTCACCAGGTTCCACCATTGATAGGGATCGATCTTTGGCCAAGAAATCTCCGGACTCGCAGACTGGACCCACGATATCTACGGTCTGTTTGACCCGTTGCCCTGCTTTTTCATTCACAGGGAGAACTTCATGGTAGGCGTCGTACAGGCTTGGGCGAATGAGATCATTCATGGCGGCATCAACGATAACAAAGCTCTTAGTTTCTCCTTCCTTGAGGTACATGGCTTTCGTAACAAGGATGCCGGCATTCCCGACGATGACACGTCCAGGCTCCATGACCAACGTGAGGTTCAACCCCTGCACGAGCGGTAAAACGGCGTTGGATAGATCCTGTGGTAATGGTGGTTTTTCATCCGAATAGGTAATGCCAAGCCCGCCTCCGATATTGAGATAGCGAATGTTCAGGCCTCTTTCTTTTAAGGTCCCGATAAGTGACACGACCTTCTTCAGGGCCTCGGTAAAAGGTGTGACATCGGTTAGCTGAGAGCCAATATGGGCATGGACCCCTACGACCTCAATATGGCTCATCGAGGCAGCGAGTACAAAGTCTTCCACGGCTCGTTCTGCCGCAATCCCAAACTTGCTTTTCTTGAGGCCGGTGGAAATATACGGATGAGTTTTCGGATCAATGTCGGGATTGATTCGAAGCGCGATGCGAGCTTTCTTGCCTACTTCAGCAGCGACGTGATTGATGGCATGGAGCTCAGCCGGTGATTCGACGTTAAACATCAAGATGTCAGATTTAAGCGCGTCACGAATTTCATCGGGAGCCTTGCCGACGCCGGCAAACACGATCTTGGAGGCGGGGACACCGGCCTTCAAAGCTCGGAATAATTCTCCACCTGACACGATATCCACTCCACTGCCTTCTTTGGCCATCAGGCGGAGGATCGCGAGATTGGAGTTCGCCTTCATCGCAAATGCGATGACATGAGGAATATTTTTAAATGCACTGTCGTAGGCATGGAAATGACGGACGAGCGTGGCATGGCTATAGATATAGCAAGGGGTGCCGAGTTCCTTCGCGATTCGGCTGATCGGCACCTGTTCGCAGTACAACTCTCCATGGTGGTATTCAAAACTATGCATCGCACCGATCCTTAGAAAAATGTATGCCCATCAAGTGATATCCGTTCATCGTGTTCCAACCGGATGGGAGGGAGGAAGATTAATATCATAATCATCAAGAGGCGGGTCCACTATCGCTGAGCCAGCCGTTTCACGCTCCGCTTCAAGCGCATGCTGCCGCTTTTGCTTCTCGACGGTCACCGCTACACCCACATATTCTGGAGCGACCGGTGATCCTACCACGCCGCATGAGATCAGAAGCCCTGCCGATACGATAGTTGCCAGGATTTTCATCGCAAAAGTTGTTCGAGCTCTTTGATGCGTTGTTCAACTCGAACCGTGGCCGTACTGCCGATTTGCCCCTTGCGATCGATCGCCGCTGCCGCGGTCAGGCGAGTGAATACTCCCTTTTCTATCCGCTCACAATATCCCCGCATCTCCTCCAATGACAAATCGGTTATCTCACGGCGCTGATCGAGGGCGGCGCGAACGATTCGTCCGGTGATCCCATGGGCTTCTCGAAAAGGGACGCCTCGCAGGACTAAGTAGTCGGCGAGTTCCGTTGCGAGCAAGCCACCTCCCTGTAATGCTCGTTGCAGTACCTCTCGATTGACTTTCAGGCGGCGCATCAGCTCGGTCATGACTCGGACAGAGGATTGTACCGTATCGAGAGCATCAAGCAGCGCCGGCTTATCCTCCTGCAAGTCACGGTTATACGTTAACGGCAAAGCCTTCAGCATGGTGAGCAAATTGACTAAGTGGCCGTACACCCGGCCTGTTTTTCCTCGGACCAGTTCGGGGACATCCGGATTTTTCTTCTGCGGCATCATGCTGCTGCCAGTACAGAAGGCATCAGGCAGATCCACGAACTGAAATTCCTGCGATGCCCAGAGGATCAACTCTTCACTAAGCCGTGAGAGATGCATCATCACAATGGAAAACGCGGAGACCGATTCGATCATGAAGTCCCGATCGGAGACCGCGTCCATGCTGTTTGCGGTGATGGCAGGAAACCCCAACAATTCTGCGGTGTATCGACGATTCACCGGGTAATTCGTGCCGGCCAAGGCTCCGGAACCCAGCGGCATGACATTAAGCCGACCTCTCGCGTCTCGCAGCCGACCTTTGTCCCGTTCAAACATCTCCACGTACGCCAATAAGTGATGCGCGAACAGGACCGGCTGGGCTCGTTGTAGATGTGTGTACCCAGGCATGATGACTTCACGGTTGGTGCGGGCCTTCATCACCAGCACACGTTGCAGTCCGATCAGGTACTCGTGCAGCTGGTCCAACTGTGTGCGCAAGTACAGTCGAATGTCCAATGCGACTTGATCGTTCCGGCTGCGTCCCGTGTGTAGTTTGCCGCCTAAGGGGCCGATCACGTCGGTTAAGCGCCGTTCGATCGCCATATGAATATCTTCATCGTGAGGCGAGAAAACAAACCGACCACGATCCAACTCTCGTTTCACTGATTCCAAGCCCCGGATGATCGTGCGGGTTTCCGAAGCGGTAAGCACTCGTGCTTTCTCCAGTGTTTTACAGTGGGCAATACTCCCCGCAATGTCATCGGCATAGAGTCTGACGTCGACCGTCACCGATCTGGTAAAGGCTTCCACTAACTGATCGGTCTTTTCTCGGAATCGCCCGTCCCAAGCCTTACCTCTGCCCATTGTCGCGTTCGGACGGCTACTCTTTTTCGCCATCAGGACGAAGCCTTCTTCCTTTGAGCACGGATTTTGAGCCGCAAGGCATTTAATCGGATGAAGCCTTCTGCATCCTTTTGATTGTATACGTCATCCTCTTCAAACGTAGCGACGTCGAGTCGGTAGAGTGATTGTTTTGACTTCCGTCCTGCCAGAGTGCAGCTTCCTTTATATAGTTTCACTCGCGCCGTACCACTCACGTCCTTCTGTGCTTCATCGATCGCGGTTTGAACCATGGTGCGCTCGGGGCTGAACCAATAGCCGTTATAAATCAGGTCGGCAAATCGAGGGATGAGGCTGTCTCGGAAGTGGAGGACTTCACGATCCATCGTCAAGGATTCAAGACCGCGATGTGCGATATGCAGAATTGTCCCACCCGGTGTCTCATACACTCCGCGCGATTTCATCCCCACATAACGGTTTTCGACCAGGTCTACTCGCCCGATGCCGTGTGCACCGCCCAGTTTGTTGAGATGCGCGAGGAGTGTCGCGGGGCTCATCTTGTTACCATCGACCGCGACGGGATTGCCCATGTGATACTCGATCTCAACTTCCTGTGACTTATTCGGTGCTTTCTCCGGCGAAACGGTCATCTGGAAGATTTCATTGGGTGGTGATTCCCAAGGATCTTCGAGAATACCGCCCTCATAACTAATGTGAAACAGATTTGGGTCCGTACTATAGGGTTTGGACTTGGTCGCGGTCACAGGGATCCCATGGCGTTCGGCATATTCAATCAGTTCACGACGAGAGCGCATGGTCCATTCTCGCCACGGTGCGATGATCTTGAGGCTCGGCGCAAGGGCCATGTAGGTGAGCTCGAAACGGACTTGGTCATTCCCTTTTCCTGTCGCTCCGTGAGAAACCGCCTCCGCCCCTTCCTTCAACGCAATTTCAGCTTGACGGCGAGCGATCAACGGACGTGCAATAGAGGTCCCCAATAGGTAGCAGCCTTCATACATCGCATTTCCACGGAGCATCGGAAAGACATAGTCTTTGACGAACGTCTCACGCAAGTCCTCGACATAGACCTTCTTGACACCGAGCGATTGAGCCTTGGCTTTGACGGCCTTGAGATCTTCTCCCTGCCCAAGATCGGCGCAAAACGCGATGATCTCGGCCTGATAGGTTTCTTGCAGCCACTTCAGGATGACGGAGGTATCCAGTCCGCCAGAATAGGCCAGAACGATTTTCTTGATGGGTGTTGATCTCATGAAAGAGTCTACCGTGCCCCTTTCTTCCGGCTGAGTAGTTGGCTCAAAATCGCCTTCTGCATATGCAACCGATTTTCAGCTTGGTCAATAACCACCGACTGCGGACCATCCAGCACGCCCTGCGTGATCTCTTCTCCACGATGGGCTGGTAAACAATGCATCACGATGGCATCGGGCTTGGCGCGTTGCAGTAATCGCGTATTCAACTGGTAGGGGGTCAAGGTCCGTAATCGTCTAGCTTGTTCTCGTTCGCGGCCCATACTAATCCAGACATCGGTGTACACCACGTCTGCTTCCTTGACCGCCACGAGAGGATTTTCGACCACTTCGATGGCGGCACCGGCGCTCTGACCTTCCATTCTGGCCCGATCAATCACTCGTTGATCGGGCTGATACCCGGATGGACATCCGATTACCACGCGCATGCCCATTTTTGCCCCTGCCTCGATCAGCGAGTTGGCGACATTGTTCCCATCCCCGATGTAGGCCAGGCTGATTCCCTTAAGGCGGCCCTTGATCTCCCGGATCGTCAACAAATCGGATAAAGCCTGGCAGGGATGACTGTGGTCGGTCAACCCGTTGATGACGGGCATCGTGGCTTCTGTGGCCCACTCTTCAACGATCGAATGATCATACGTCCGTATGACGATCCCATCCAGGTAACGGGACAGAACTCGTGCGGTGTCTGAGACCGTCTCCCCGCGCGAAAGCTGGATATCGCCCATAGGAAGAACCAGCGCATGACCGCCCAGTTGATTCATGCCCGCCTCAAATGAGACGCGAGTCCTCGTCGATGGCTTTTGAAACAGCAGCCCCAGCGTCTTGCCGACCAACAATCGATGGGGAGTTCCCTGGCGCTGCTTGGTCTTGAGCGAGGCCGCTAATTGTAGCAGATCTAGAACCTGCTTTCGCGGCATGGTGGCAACGTCTAGCAGATCCTTCGCGTATCGCTGGGTACCGGCTTTATGGTGGGCCGATCGAGTCATCAGTGGTGTGAAGCTTTTCCGGCCGTCATGCGTTGATTCAACAGGATGCTCAGTAACTCAAGGAGTTTATCGATCTCTTGCTGTGTGATGATCAAGGGTGGGACGAAGCGCAGCACCCGCTCGTTTGCGGCATTGATAAGCACCCCACGGGCAAGGGCATCCGCGACCATCGCTCTGGCATCGGTCTCTAGCTCTATACCTTGTAACAGACCAAGACCGCGCACATCCTTCACGATGCGATAGCGGTCCTTGCAGTCGGCGAGCCCCTTCGCCAAGTATTCTCCCATGCGCTTTGCCTGGTCGAGAATCCGTCCCTCGAGGAGCACACGGCAGACAGCTAGCGCAGCGGCGCAAGCCAGCGGATTGCCACCGAATGTCGATGCGTGGGCGCCTGGTGTAAAGGCCGCGGCGACTGACTCGGTCGCCAAGCAGGCTCCGATTGGGACCCCACCGGCCAAACCCTTTGCCAGGGTCATGATGTCAGGCTTCACCCCGAGTTGTTCGTAGGCGAAAAACGTACCGGTCCGTCCGATTCCGGTCTGAATTTCATCGAAAATCAGGAGAATATCTTTCTGCGTACAGAGTTCCCGCAGGCTTTTTAGGTAATCATGAGTAGCGACGTACACGCCGCCCTCTGCCTGAATGGGCTCGAGCATAATGGCGGCGGTCTGGTCGGTCACCATAGCCTCGAGCGCGCTGAAATCATTGAACGGCGCATAGGCAAAACCAGGCATCAACGGCTCGAAGCCCTTCTGAACCTTGTCCTGGCCCGTGGCGGTGAGCATGCCCAATGTGCGGCCGTGGAACGAATTTTTCATCGTGATGACTTCGAACCGCTTCGCGCCATGTCGCTCATGTCCGTAGCGTCGTGCCAGTTTAATCGCCGCCTCATTGGCTTCGGCACCGCTGTTACAGAAGAACACGCGGTCGGCAAACGAGTGGTCGACAAGGAGACGCGCTAACTTCACCTGCGGATCTGTGTAATACAGGTTTGAGGTGTGGATCAGTTGCGCCGCCTGGCGTTGAATCGCCTGCACGAGGTCTGGATGGCCATGCCCTAACACGTTGACGGCAATCCCCCCGACGAAATCGAGGTATTCCCGTCCCTCTAGATCGTAGACCTTGGCACCCCGTCCCCGGACGATCGAGATCGGCTGTCGACTATACGTCTGCATGAGATATTTGGCGGCATCGTCTTTCAGTTCCTCGGTCGGCATAATGACGCATCCTCTCAGAAAGACAGAAAAACTAGCACAGGGTCAAGTCCAAGAGCAATAAGTGGTGAGCCCAGAAGGGTTGTCTTGGAGGAGCCTCATGCTCTAAGTTTGTGCATGGACGGTAAGCAGAGCCAAGGAGACCAGGTAGTCTCCTCTCAACTCCGGTCGCAAGTATGGTAAGGTGATGCGCCATGACGGCTTGTAGTCAATGTAACCAACAGAATCCCGACGACGCCAACTTCTGCTATCAGTGTGGGACCAAGTTGGCTGAAGGACCGGTCGCCGTCGAGGCGCCGACGGAGGCACCCACCGCTCGACCCATTCGAGACGAGCAGGCACTGTGGCGTCAATTCATCGGCCCCAATGCCGACTACTACATGACCGTCTTCAAAAAATTCTCATCCAATGGGCAACCACGGTTTGCCCTCTCGTGGAACTGGCCGGCATTTCTCTATATTTCATTTCTGTGGTTTCTATATCGCAAGATGTATCTGCACGCTTTCGTCTATGCCGTCGGCCCGATGGTGTCGACCTACCTCACCGGAGATTTTACGGCCGGCATCGTGTGGAGTGTCATGGCAGGGGCCACCGCCAACTACCTCTACTATTGGCATTGCCGCGAGCACATTACCGAAATCAAAAAAGCCGGGGGAGTGGATCACGCGGTACAAGAGACGGCGCTCAAAGAGTCGGGTGGGGTGCAGCCGTATGTCATTTGGGTCGGAGTGGTCTTCTACATCATCTTTCTGGCGACGCTGACAAAGATGGTTCAAGAAGGTCCACCAGGTCTCGATCGACCGGCCGGCGAAACCGGCCGAGGTCACGGAACCAGCGTGACGTGAATCATCAAAACGGCATTCTTGGGTCGGGTTTTTTCTGTTCGAGTGGGGAGAATACAAGATGGCACGGTTAGTCTTGCTTCGTCATGGTGAGTCGCAGTGGAATTTGGAAAACCGGTTTACAGGGTGGGTTGATGTCCCACTCTCTGCGAAAGGCATCGAGGAAGCAAAACACGCTGGTGAAAAGCTCCGTGGGTTTACGTTCGACCGGGCCTTCACATCGGTGCTCAGTCGGGCGAATGAGACCTTGCGAATCGTGTTGGAGACGATCGGGCAAACCACAATTCCCATTGAGAAAGACAAAGCGCTGAACGAGCGGATGTATGGAGAGCTCCAGGGATTGAATAAGGCTGAAACCGCGAAAAAGTACGGCGATGCCCAGGTGAAGATCTGGCGGAGAAGCTATGATGTGAAACCGCCCGGCGGGGAAAGTCTGAAAGACACGGCCCAACGGACCTTGCCGTATTACGAGAAGATGATCAAGCCCTACGTGTTAAAAGGAGAAACCATCATCATCGCCGCGCATGGCAACAGTCTACGCGCGTTGGTGATGGAATTGGACCAATTATCAAAGGACGAGGTGTTGGAACTGAATATTCCAACGGGAGCGCCGCTCCTCTACGAATGTGACGACAGCGGCAAGGTCCTGTCGCATCGGTACCTGTAAATCGGAAGTCGATCCTTGCCTCGCGTGGTCGCTACAGAGCCTCATCAAGTAACCTGCCATACTCAGAGGCTGGAGCATAGTCGATCAACAACACCAGGAGCTTTGGCCGATCCTCTGACGAGATGAGGCCTTGGTCTTCGATTAACGCTGCAGTCTCAGCGCAAATACCCATATGACTGATTCCTTCCTGATCCGCGAGGCGGGCATAGTGCTCTCGTCGTCGATTCAATTCAGGTTGATACTCACCCCAGGTGCCTTGTCCTAACTGCCCTGATTTGTACCAGGCGCTCTGGATCGACTCGAACAGCTGCTCCATGATCGCCGCCCGATACTTAGTGGGGATATGCGCATCCACCGCCGCCAGAACCCAGTACAGATTCAGTGACAAAATCTCACGGGCAATCTGTTGGGCGGTTGATTCCGATGCCTCAAGGCCATATTCCTCAAGCTGTGCGCTTGTGATGGGCTGCGGCATCGCTTTGAACAGGCCATCGGCGGCTTCTGCTGGAGTCATGAGGGGAATCCTCGTGGGTGGATTACAGGATACGGTGAGACTTGGCGCATTCTCAACAGTAGTTTGGAGGTAGGTTTCTAAACGAGCGACATGATCAGGCCAGCCGATGATTGGGTGGCCTGGTCATGTCGTCAGCCTTAACGATTCACGACCTTTTGAACCGACTTTTTGGGTTGAGCGGGCTTGTTTACGACTTGCTCGACCTTCTTGCCTTTACCCGGAGACGCGGACCACGGGGTGACGATGATCTCGACCCGGCGGTTCTTGCTTCGGCCTTCTGCTGTCTTGTTGCTCGCAATGGGCTTGGTGGCTGCATACCCGACGGTCTTGATTCGGTCGGCACCCAATCCGCTATCGATGAGGGTTTGGCCGGCATGTTGGGCCCGTGCACGAGAGAGTTCGAGATTGTCGCGGAACGGTCTCCGATTATCGCCCCGAACCGGGATGCTGTCGGTATGTCCGGCGACTTCTATGCGCTGGTTACGGAACTGTTGGAGGGCGGCGCCAATTCGCTCCAGCAACGACGTTCCTGTCGATGTCATGGTGGCATCTCCCAGAGCGAACAGTTCGCCGGACGCCAATGCGAGGGTCAACTTGTTGCCGCGTTGTCGCAATGCCACCATCCCTTGTTTGAGCTCATCTTGGAGGGCATTCGCCAGATTCTCGCTGACTTTGCCGAGCTCGCTTGGTCCGGTTTGGCCAGGCACAGGACCCTTACCAGAGGCAAACTGAGTGCCATCCTTCGGCAGGCTCCGCCCGAGGCTCGCGAGCAATTGCTTGGCTTGTGTGAGCTGTGTGTTTCGATCGAGGAGTTCCCTGTCGAGATCCGCGAGCGTATGAGTCATCTTGTCGAGATTGGACTTGCTTATCTGAAGTTCTTGCTCCTTGGCAGTCAACCGTTGCGACGCGGCATCAAGATGTTCGTTGGCGACGAGAAACTCTCGCTCCTTGTCGATCACTTGCTGCTTGATCTGTTCGAGACTGCTTTTTGTCCTATTCAAATCCTGTGACATTTGTTGGTGCGTGTCACGTTGGGCACAGATGCCGGAGAGCTCCTGCTCCTTGTGAGTCAGCTGCGCTTCCAACTCATCTGCGCGGGACTTTTGGACGCTCAATTGACTCGTCGCTGCCGCTGCCTTGTCTCTCAGGATGGCCAGTTCGTTCTCTTTCGCGCTGAGTTGTTGCTGGAGCTGCTCCTGCCGCACACGCTCTTTATCTGCTTCTGACAATTGGCTGTCGGGTGTATCTACAGTAATGGAGGTCATAGGCACAATTGACGTAGTAGGAGCGGCTTCGTCGCCGTCGACTAGATGAATAGATGACCCCAGTTCGTTGTTCTGTCGATCGTGATGAATATCGGCCGGTCTTAAAAACCCCACAAGCATGGCAAGAAGAGAAGGTTGACTATCGTCCGATCGAGCGACGGTCTGCTGGCTTTCGCCGAGAGGCTGAGGGGTACCAGCCAAACTCGAATCCTGTCCGTTCACCGTGACCATGAAGAGCGCGGCAAAGACCATTAGCTTTACGATCATATCTCACCTCACTAAATGGCTAAGTGACAACGACGCCACTGCGGAACCAGGATTGAGTAATCCAATGCCGGGGGAAACTACTTCTTCCACGCCAGCGATCTTCTCACGAACACAGCAACGCAGAAGAAAACGAACCAACCCCAACACTGGAACCGATACCGGTACGGTATCGTTAATTCGGCACGAAAGCCGCACAGGGGAACTAAACCTTATCCTATACGCCGTCTGACTGTGCGTTGCAACTGAGGAGTTTCAGAGTTCCGTCGAGGGGTTGCCCGAGAGCAAGTCAGCCGGTACGGTAGAGGCCGTCATCCTAAGAATGCATCGCGATGCCTTCAACGGCCTATTCAGTTGTTCTTGGAGGGAGGTGTTCTGAATCCATTGTGATACAGTCCCTTATCCAAACAGATACGGGTGTGAGGCACAGGTCTATCGCCTGAACCATTCCTGCGTCTCAACGTACTGCGCTACAAGCACATTCTTTCTCGATGTATGCCGGTATGAACCTTGCTCGCTTCAAGAGTATGGGCATCGTGCGGTTTTGATAATGACAACCGGCCTGGGTGGCCTTGCTCAAGGCTGATGGGGGAGGAACTCACATGGCAGGGAAAAATATCGTGCTCTGTTCAGATGGAACGGGGAATACGGCAATTAAAGCGCGAGGGACGAATGTGTTTAAGCTGTATGAAGCCGTGGATATTCAAGGGCATAAATTTGATCCGAGTGTAACTCCTCAAGTTGCGTTCTATGACGATGGAGTTGGAACATCTCGGCTCGCTCCAATGAAATTGATCGGCGGGGCGTTTGGGTACGGATTCGGTAAGAATGTCAGAGATCTCTACACGGAGCTCGCGCATGTCTATGAGCCGGGCGACCACATCTACCTGTTCGGGTTTAGTCGCGGCGCCTATACCGTCCGGGCGCTCTCGGGTCTCATCCAGTACTGCGGGATCGTTGATATTAAGCAAGTGGGGTATGAATCGCTCAGGAAGTGTGTCGGAAATTGTTGGAGAGCATTTCGGCAGGAAGCGTTCAAACGAGTATCCGAGAACGAGCGGCGCGAAGGTCAGCCCACCGCCGATTACAGCCGAGAGGATCGAGCGAGGCGGGAACGGTTCTGTGCCGTCATTGATGATGTCCACGCCCCGAATGGTGCCGTCATGATTGATTTTGTCGGCGTGTGGGACACGGTCGGCGCAGTCGGAATGCCGTTTGAAGAACTGCGTGAGCTGTTCAATTGGATCTACCCTATGCGGTTTTCAGAGCTGACGCCCAGCAGTCGAATCACCCGAGCGTGTCATGCACTCTCGATCGACGATGACCGCCGAACCTTCCATCCGGAATTATGGAACGAGAAGGGCATTCGTGCGACTCAAGTCGAGCAGGTGTGGTTCGCCGGCGTACATTCCAACGTAGGCGGTGGGTATGTAAAGCATGGGATGTCACTGGTAGCGTTGGATTGGATGATGGCCGAAGCAGAGCGTTGTGGGCTGCGCTTTATCTCGGCGGATCGCGAGTACGTCCGCACACACCATGATGTGCACGACGAACTGTACGATGCTCGAGGTGGATTGGGTGTGTACTATCGTTGGGAACCACGAGACATCGTCAAACTATGTCGGGATCACCATATCTCTCGCCCCAAGATTCATATCAGTGTCTTTGAGCGTATTGCCAACGGTACAGGGTGCTATGCGCCGCTGAATCTGCCCTTGCAGTGTGTGGTGGTACGAACCCATGACCATTGTTCATGGCCGGAGCAGACGATTATGTCGAGTGTTGAGCAAGAAGTCGCACAGCCAGCAGGGAGCCACGCGATCCCGATCCGGAATCAGTCGTTACTCGAGAGTATCCGAAGGACTGTGCAAAGCGGCAAGATGTCGTACTACATCTTTGTGTCGGCGACCGTTCCGGCTCTTGGATGGTGGTACTCCTTGGCGCCATTTCCGCAAGTGACCAACGCCATTACCCAATGGTGTCCGTATCCCAATCTGGTTATCGGTGCCCTATATGCCGGCGTTGGCCTGTTGGTATGGGGATGGTCCAAGCGAGTCGATAACCGGATGGAGTCCGTGGCGCAGAATCATTGGCAACGTCACCGTGAAGCGCTTCGCAGCATCTTCACCAACAGTTATAAAAGCGATCATGGCAATGTGCTAAAGAAGGTGTACTAGAAGAGATACGTGTTGTCAGAACAAACGGGAATCTCTCCTTGAACGGGTAGTCAGGCAATTCTGAATAGATCAGGAAATCCAATCGTCTATCGTATGGCCAACCAGCAAAGTCATGGCGGGCAGGGACGACTGACGGAGGACAGCCGTAGTTACTTGGGGAATCTTCGAGTCAGACTCAGCGCCTTGTTGCTAGTCTCACTTATGGGGTGCGGGACGACGGCTGGTGTGTCCTGCGGGGATGGGGGGCAACGTGCGGTCCAAGAGCTATTGTATTTCGGAACGGAGATGCCTTCCGGTCATGTTGGTCCACAAGACTGGGCACACTTTCTTAATGAGATCGTGACCCCACGATTTCCCAATGGTTTTTCAACTTGGCACGCCTCGGGCCAATGGCGATCTGCATCGGGGGGCGTCATTCGTGAGCCGTCTTACGTTCTTAGCCTCCTTCATTCGGAGGATGTCGATCAGGAGCAGGCCATTCGAGAGCTCATCACTTCCTACAAGACTCGTTTCCATCAGGAGGCAGTACTGCGGGTAAAATCTTCAGCTTGCACATCGCTGTAGCGTAACTTCAAACATACAACGGTTACCGGTGTCTCGCGTTCGAATCGACGACCATTGGACTATTCTTAAATACATGTTGTGGAGATAGTCTTCGGGCAGGCGGACTCTGTATAGCAGCAGGGTTCCTGTCGAATTGACGTAGTACTAGATACTCACGAAGCGACTGACACAATCTGTCGTGATGCGTTGGCCACGGCAAATCATGGTGGAGCAAGAGTCTTGGAGCAATCAGAAGCGGATACAGCTCTCACGTTTTCGGCTCTCTGGTATAGAGTGACTTGCTCTGAGATGAGGTGTATCCAATCCGATACCATCTGTATCATTTCAGATTCACATTTCCCCGGAGGCATCACAGTGGGAAGTGTGGGTTACGAGTATAGCGGTATTCTGGGCTCTCATCTGAGTACGGCGCAGTCATAGCAATACGGTACCAGTGAAACAGATGCTACTTGTGTTTTTTGCCCTTGAGGCCTAGCGTACCCGTTTCGATCAATCTAGTAGATCGCACCTCAATTCTGGAAAAACTGTTCGAGCCTCACCTGAGTGAAGAACTTGGCATCAGTATTGCTGCTTATGCGTATCGACAGAGGGGCGATATGTGTCGGTTACGCAGAGCCCCGGTCGCGTAGTGACTCCAGTCTCACTACTGTCTAGTCGTGAATTAATCTTATCGAGCGAAGGAGATCTTGATGCCATTCCCAACCCCCAATTCAGATGAAAGTCTCGTATCAGATGAAGTTGTAAATGCAACCGACCCTCCAGCAGACCAAACGAACGTGCCGTTCATCGGCAATTTCCATAAGACCTTGCCGCATAACAAGTTTGGAGAAGTTGATCCTACGGCATACCGTACGTTCGAGCGCGTGTGTATCGAAATTGAAGCGGGGTCCCCACGCAACTTTGATGAGGTACCAAGCGGACCGCTGGTCCCATCAGCCACCATTCCTCAGACAGCATTCGTCTTAGGCTCGTCGCCTACGCCTGAGATTCATGCTTTGACCAAGTCGGTTGCGAAGTTCGTAAGTCCGCTGGCTGGCGCGGCGACCGAATCTCTGGGGCCGGATCCAAAGACACTTGAAATGTTGCCCGCCCCCGGCTGTCGCTCGCTCACAGCTATGGCCGAGATGGTGGAGCTTTACTGGATGGCGTTGTTGCGTGATGCGCCACTCCTGGTGTTCCAGACAGATCGCACACCGCCAGGATCCGGCTGCGCGAATCTACCTGCCCACAATACGCAGCTTGGTTACAACGTCACTAACCGAGTGAACGATGCACGCACCACGGTGAACAGGATGTTCGACATCGCTCTTCAACATGACACGGATTTCGGCAAACTCCGCGCACCGCTCGACGTGGAGCCAGGTCCTGGCGGCGCCAATATCACCTTGCAGACCTTGTTCCGGAGCGGCCTGCATGATGAGGAGTTCGGTCCGCTTGTGAGCCAGTTTTTCATCCGCCCCATCGGTTTTGGCACCCAGACCATCGATCAGAAACAGGTGCCATATATTGCGAAACGGGACTTTCTCACCTCGCACGGCGACTGGTTGCTGGCCCAAAACACCGGCAAGGACAAATATGGCCGCGACTATGGCGGCGGAAACAACTATGCAGACCAAGTCAATCGAGGCGCGAGCTACTATCCACCGAATAACCCAGTCCGCTATCTCTCGACGATGCGCGACATCGCGCGCTTCGTGAACCGCGATGCGCTGCACCAGGCGTATTTCAATGCGGCGTTGTTCCTGCTTGGTGTTGGTGCGCCGCTTGACGAAGGCAATCCATATCGAGGAAACCGGTACTCCCGCGAGCTGGCGTTTGCTACCCTGGGTGGGCCGGACCTACTGACCCTCGTTTCTGAGGTGGCCAGTCGCGCACTGAAGGTTATTTGGCGGCAGAAATGGTTGGTACACAGGCGATGCCGCCCAGAGGTGATGGGCGGTTTGATCCAGATGCAGCGCAACGGCTTTGGTGGCAAGAAGCGCGACTATGGCCTTCCGACTAGTTTACCAGGTACGCCTGATTTCAAGTCCAGGCTCGACAACACACTCAATGAGATTAAGAACCACAATGCGGCGCTCAATGGTGGCACGGGAAAAGGAACCTTCTTCTTGCCGATGGCCTTTTCCGCAGGTTCGCCAAACCATCCCGCCTATGGAGCGGGGCACGCTACTGTGGCAGGCGCTTGCGTGACAGTACTCAAGGCGTGGTTTGACGAAGCTGCACTTCTGAAGACGGTCTTTGACAACGCGAATAAAAGCGCGTCGATTGCCAAGACTGGTCCGAGTGACCCGCCGGGAGGAATACTGACGCTATTGCAGCCTGGCTATCGCAAGCAAGGTACTGATCTCGATGCCTTTTGCCCACCGCAGGAGTATACCGGAGACGACGAGAACAAGATCACGGTAGGCGGCGAACTGAACAAGCTCGCCAGCAACGTGGCGATGGGGCGTTCGATGGGTGGGGTGCATTGGCGGACTGACAATACGCGCAGCTTACGATTGGGTGAGGAGATTGCTATTGAGATCCTGCGTAAGCGCACTGCGGAGTATGCCGAACGACCGGTTTCGTTTACCTGCCGGTCTTTTGACCGGCAACGAGTGCATATCACACAGGGGCAGGTCAGAAAATACGAAGTGTGAACTGAAGGCTAGTTGTAATCTCGGTGAGGCGCGTCAGTGGGGGCGCGCCTCGGCAGCGAGCTG
>CABVRS010000045.1 GCA_902500745.1 uncultured Nitrospira sp. | reverse complement strand
CCAAGGATATCAAGTGCGGCGATCCGGTAGGCTTCTGCATAGGTTGGAAAATTGAAGATGTTGTCGATGAAGGATTCTATTGTGGCGGAACTTTGGAGAGCCAATTGCCCGATATGGACCAGTTCGGTGGCTGAATCTCCAACGACCTGGACCCCAAGGAGGTGCTCTCCTTCAGGATCAGCTACCATCTTCAGTAAGCCGTGGCCTGCTCCTGATATTTGAGCACGAGCAATCTCTTCAAACTTCGCCCGTCCGATCAACGGGTCTCGATATCGCTCCTGCGCGCTCTTTTCATCAAGTCCGATGCTCCCCATTTCAGGAATCGTATAGATTCCCAGTGGAATGGTCGAGGCCGCATCGCCAACGGGGAGGTTGAGGGCATGACGGACAGCCCGGCGACCTTCTTCCATCGCCTTCGAAGCAAGAGCAGGGCCCACAGCCATATCGCCGACTGCGTAAATGTGGGGCATCTCTGTCTGGCAATATTGGTTGGTGGGAATGAGACCTTTCTCAGAAACCGTGATCTTCGCGACCGAAAGATTCAAGTCTTCGACGTTTGATTGTCGACCAAGGGCAACAAGCATTTTCTCGCTCTTGATTGTGGTCCCGTCGTTCAACACCGTGACGACGTTGGCCACATTGTCCCAACGAACCTCTGCAATCTGGCTTTTCCCAAGGTAGCGGCCACCATGACGCTCAAAACTCTGCACGAACTGTTTCACAAGTTCCGGATCCATGAATTGTAATGGGTACTGAGCACGATCAATCAAGGTGACTTCTACGCCAAGCAGGGAAAAAATGGACGCATACTCACAGGCGATGACCCCACCACCGAGAACCGTCAGAGACTGTGGGAGGTACATCATCGAAAGGAGGGAATCGCTATCCAAAATGTGCTCATGGTCGATAGGAATTTCTTTTGGAGTTCTGGGACGTGATCCAGTGGCGATCACAATGGTATTGGCCGTGAACTGTTGCTGTGATCCATCAACAGTTTGCATCTCGATGATATGTTCGTTCAGGAAGCGTGCACGCCCATGCAGCAACGAAATGCCGTTTCGCCGGAGCTGTTGACTCATGAAGGAGTCATGGGCCTGAACAACATTCTCAAGCCGACTTAAGAGTGTAGCAATCTGAGTATCGGGTTTGAGCGTAAATTGGAGGGCCTCGCCGGCCCGCTTGAGCTGATCGAGGTGGAGCGCGCTTTCGCGCAATGTCTTGCTGGGAATTGTCCCACGATAGACACAACTGCCGCCGATACCGCGTTCACGTTCGATCAAGGCAACGCGTTTCCCGACCTTGGCCCCTTGAACGGCTGCCTTCTGCCCCGCAGGGCCGGCTCCAATAACAATAATATCGAACGCAACGGGTGTGCTCATAGATTTAGCGCATTCACCACCGCCAGCACCTGGTCCTTCATGGTCAGTAGCTGGTCGATGTCGTTAGGATATAAGTTTAATTCCGCAAAAACCGGTTGCATACGAAGCGACTCCTCTGGAAGATTCTCTGGTGCAAGCACATGACTGGCAAGTTTATCGGAGGCACATGTCAGTAGGCACTCCTGGCGGAATGCAGCGGCATGATCGTAATCGTCATAGTACTGAATCGCCGTCGCCACTTGTTTGGGCAAGCCCCATTTCTCTGCAATCAGGGCGCCGACACGGGAATGATACCCCTCGATCCACCCGTATAGCATTGATTTCTCAATGGTGAGACGCTGTGCCTGTGCAAGAGCCGTTGCCGTTTGCAAAATGACCGGTTTCCCGATTTCGTGTAGCAGCCCACAGAGATACGCACTTTCGACATTGACACGCCTCATGCGGGCGACTTCTTTGGCAAAAGCCCCGCTCGCCAGCGAGTGACGCCATAGGCGTTTTACATCATCTTCATGCCCCGGTGCCTTAAATGCGCCTGATTTGAGCGATGCCGTGAAGGCAATCTCTGACAGCAAGGTAATGCCCAGCATCGCGACCGCATGTTGAAGCGACACAACGGGACTGCGGGGCATGTAGGCTGGAGAGTTGGCGATCCGCAACACATGTGCAGCGAGTGCTTGGTCTTGATGAATCAATGCTGAGAGTTTGGCCGCATCGGCGGCTGGATCAGAAGCCAAGGCCATGACCTGACTGGCTGCTTGCGGGAGGAGGGGGAGCTCGATCTCACCGGTCTCAATTTTCTGAATTAATGATTGTTCCAGCCGCTCAACTGAGGTGGTGGCCGATCCTGTTTCCGATGCCATAGAAGCACACTCCTCGAACGAGCGTCGGTCGGTTACGATTACCTTTCTCGGTTGATCCCAGGTGAAAGTTTAGTGGTCGTGACTTTGGCAAGGTAGCAGACTATACTTCGGGGTCTTTAGGGGGGGGATATGAGTCGAATTTTGATGAGTGTCTTTGTCGTAGGTGTAGCCGTTGTCGGAATGGTTCCCATACTGAGTGTAGCAGCTGAACCCACCGCGAGTGCTGAAAAGGTTGCAAAGGAAGCTCAAGAAACGATCGAGGCAACGAAGCAGTATACGGCGCAGCAAAAAGAGGCGTTCCAACGGAAAGCGCAGGATGAGCTGGTGGTTCTTCAACGGCAAATCCTTGGGTTGCGGGAGAAGATCGCAAAATCCTCTGAATCCACGCGGGCCGATCTTCAGAAGTCGCTCAACGAGTTGGAGAAGAAGAAAGAAGGTGTCAGGGAGAAGTTGGATGAATTGAAAAGCACCGGGGATGCCAAGTGGCACGAACTACGAGAAGGCCTGCATACCGCCCTAAACGAACTCACGCAGTCGTACCGTAAGGTACGCTCTCACCTTCCCTAATTATCAAGTTTGTGGAGTACTTGTGATGAAGGTTGTCACGCTTGCCGATTTTCAACAGTTCAGCAGTGAGAAGATGAAGAAGAACAACATCTTCCAAACGGATCGCTTTTTCTGTGATGTCTATTGTTTCGAGCCGGGCCAAGAACAGCAAGGCCATATACATGGCCATCAAGACAAGATTTATATTGTTTTGGAGGGGCACGGAACGTTTCAGGTCGGCACCGAACAGCGTGTACTTGGTGCAGGACAGGGGACGATGGCGCCAGCTGGAGAAGAGCATGGGGTGAAAAACCATACAAGCGGGCGGCTCAAGGTGCTCGTATTTGTCGCTCCTAACCGAGTCTGAACGCTCTACAAGAATCGATGTCAACGAGGAAGGGAGGGGGGAAAGAGCATGATGCTCTTTCCCCCCTTCTGCAAGAGTGGCTATTTGATAAACTGCCTCGCTGCTTCGACTATGGACCGCACTCCAATGCCATAGTGATCGACCAGCTCTTCAGGTTTCCCGCTATGGGGGATTTCACGGACTGCCAGTTTGTGGACTTTGATCCCTTCGGTAGCAACGGCACTCAAGACGGCATCACCGAGTCCACCGTGGGCATAGTGGTCCTCTACCGTGAGGATGCGCCCCTGTGTCGATCTCCCACTATCTAATAGGGTGTTTCGATCGATAGGCGCAACGCTGTAGAGATCAATAACGCGAACTGCGATCCCGGCTGCCTTCAATTGATCGTAGGCTTTCAGAGCCTCAAACAATGTCACACCTGCGGCGACGATCGTGAGGACATCGGACGGACTCTCTCGGAGAATTTTGCTGCCTCCGATGTGGAACGTTTCTGCCGGCCCATAGAGCACAGGACTTTTTGGTCTACCGGCGCGCACATAGACCATCCCCTTGTGATGAGCGGCGACTTCGATCAAACGATACATTGAGTTGCCATCTGATGGATAGAGCACGGTCACATTCGGCTGGGCTGCCATCATGGCGATGTCTTCGAGTCCCATTTGGGACGGCCCATCCTCTCCGATGCTCACGCCGACATGCGTGCCGACTAGTTTGATATTTGATCCGCTAATCGCGGCCATGCGGATGAAATCATAGGCTCGGCTTAAGAAGCAGGCGAACGTGGCGGCGAAGGGAATCTTTCCGCAAGCGGCTAGGCCAGCGGCTGCACCCACCATGTTCTGTTCTGCAATGAAGCTTTCAAAAAATCGATTCGGGAATTTCTTGCCGAATTTGTCGGTGTATGTGGAGTTCTTCACATCGGCGTCAAGTGCGACGATGAGGGGATTGACGGAGCCGAGTGCCTCAAGGGCAAGTCCAAATGCTTCGCGTGTTGCAATTGATTCGCCGATCTTGTACGGAGCCGGTGGCAGGGTCTCGATGGTGTGGGAAGGGACGGTGGCAAGCGATGGTGCTGTAATATGCGGGGTTGCGCCGTTTGGGCTCAATTGCATTGCGAGCTCATCGAGGGCCTTCTGGGTTTCGTCCCCTTTTTTTAGCGGTTTCCCATGCCAATCCGGTTTGTTTTCGATGAAAGAAATACCCTTCCCTTTATAGGTCTTGGCGAGCAGTACGGTGGGACGTCCTTTCGTGCGGACGGCTTCATCGAATGCTTTCAAGATGGCACTGAAATCGTGGCCGTCCACGATAAGCGCATGCCAGCCAAATCCCGCCCAGCGCGAACGGTAGGCGTCCATATCGTGCTGCAACATCGTGGGATCACTTTGGCCAAGCCGGTTGACGTCCACAATCACACACAGATTGTCTAAACCGTATTGGCGGCCAACCTCGGCAGCTTCCCAGACAGATCCCTCTACTGATTCACCGTCTCCCATGAGAACGTAGGTTCGGTAGTCAAGGTTGTCGACGAACTTTGCATTCAACGCAATACCGACCCCAACGGGAAGTCCTTGGCCCAGGGAGCCCGTTGCCATGTCAACAAAGGGGAGCCGGGGAGTCGGGTGTCCCTCGAGATCTGATGTCAAGGTGCGTAACTTGAGGAGATCACTTGCCGGGAAGAGTCCAGCTTCTGCCCACGCTGCGTATAATAATGGGGCGGCATGACCCTTTGAGAGAACGAAGCGATCGCTGTTGAGGGCTTTTGGATTCTGAGGATTGTACCGCATGACGGAGAAAAACAAGGCGGCGACGATATCAGCAGCCGAGGCGCAGCTTGAGGGATGACCACTGCCTGCTTCGCTTGTAGCCCGCACACTGTCGATCCGGAGTTGGGTTGCCTTATTGCGCAAGGTCGTAAGCAATTCTGACGAAGCAGGTAAGCCAGCCATTAGAAGGTCCTTTCGAGATCGGGACGGAACAGTGTACGTGAACTAGTTGTCTATACTATCTTGGCAGTCAAGAAACAGAAGGTGAGGCTAACAAATCGTCTGGGTGGAGGTCAATGAAGAGATCCGCCCTCTGGAAACAACCAGAGGGCGGTAACAGTCGCAATGAGGAAGCAGGCCTTCTTAACTCTGAGCGGGTGGTGTGACTACGAGCACTTCGTTCGAACAAGGGCTTTGCACGTCACCATCTTCACCGCTGTAAGCACTGATCGCAAAGAAATAGGGTGTATTGGGATCGAGCTCCGTAATTATTGCTGGTGGAGCTTCAACGGCTTGGCTTGCGTCGTAGGAGCATGAACCAAATTCTCCAGATGATTGCTTCCCATAGTAGATATAGTAACCGGATACATTAGGATCTGTAGATGCATCCCAGGTTAATTGGGCGGTGACTCCAGTTGGAGTAGAGGTCAATGAGATTGTAGGATCCTCTTCTTCATCAGGCTCTGCAATGTTAGCCAGAGCTTCGACGTTTTCAGCTTCATTCTCAGTAGAATCCGTTCTCTGATTTTCATCTTCTGCTAACCTCGGTGCAGTCAAATCAGTTTCCGATTCATTTCCTCCCTCAACGGATGAAGTACCTTCTGTGGAGAGCGAAGAAATGGCGGGACCTCCTCCTTCGTTATCGCTACACCCGGTTAATGGAAGTCCGATAACGCTCAAGATGAAAAGGCCAGGTATCAATCTTGTGAATTGCCGATACAAGAGGACGGCCAAATCTGCATTTTCCAACATAAGTATCGCTCCTATCAGATGAATTGCGGTAGCTCCTTGCGCCTCAAGTACGCAAGTGTAGACGACTTTCTGTTAAGCAAATAAAGTGCCACGCAATAAAGTTATTATTAATCATTAAGTTACATATTTCATTGTATTGAGAATGATGAAGACGTGAAGGGCGCACCATTCAAGTAAGTAACAGGACGAGCAGCAGGGGATAAATAGAAAAATCAGGAAGAGGGGGGTGTTCGGTGGGACGTTCTATCAAGCGAGCAAAGACCTGTCTGAGCGAGTTACGTTGGAAGTTATCAAGGCGGGATAGGTGGGTGATCAGTGCGATCTCTGAAATATTTATAGAGCAAATAGCCGTTCGCTAGAACCACGATCAACAGGATGCTATAGGTCGTCACTGGCGAGGCAAGATCTAACTCACCCAAGACTCGGGACAGCCCAAATCCCACAATTAACCCGTCGAATGCCATGCAAATGCGCCGAAATGTCTCGGGATCTATTAAGCGAATCAGATATGTCCCGAGCGGAATGCCGACAATGACGCTGGGAACGATGTAGGGAATGATTTCCATACTGCCGGCACTGTAGAAACCAATAAATCCATACGCGATCGCCGTAAGTGACGACTCCGCCAGGCGAATGATCCCCAAGGCAGCACGGAAGTCTTGTTTCGGATAACCTTGATTGTTAAAGAGGAGAGCTAAGGGGGGGCCGGAAATCGTCGTGACGGAGTAGAGCGTGCCGAGCCCTACTCCAAACGGAACCCCTATAGCTCTTTCAGCGCGAATGGGTTTCCGAATGCCCGCAGCCTGAAGAAGGATTAAGGGCAACAGAAAAAAATAGGTGACGAATTTGATCCATGCGGGTTGCACCAAAAAGAGAAGATAGCTGCCGATGCCGACTCCGACCGCCAGACCCCCAAGAATAGGAGCGACACGCCACAAGACGTTGGGGATGCTCTTTCGGTTGATGAAGAGCACGTAGGTGTTGATGACGAGTTCGATGAGCACAAGCGCCGGATTCAAGATGCGATTGGTGTAAAACAAAAGAGCGACAGGAACAGTGATGGAAGAGAAGCCATAGCCTAGGGCGCCATTTACCGTGGCGGCGACGAACGTAATGAGGATGAGAACGACTGTATCCATTAAGGGTCAAACTTCCGAACGGTCGGCGGCAAAGTCGGCAAGTGTATAGTGGTCGAGGATCCCGGCAATTGCATCGCGGACCTCACCCATAACTTGTTGAAGAGGACACCGTGTTTTGTTTGCATAAGGGCATTCATTGCATTTCTGATAGGCGGTCTTGCTGACACATCCAATTGGTGCGAGCGGGCCATCAAGTAGGCGTATGACATGACCAAGTGTGATCTCTTTGGGCTGCTTGATCAGCGTATACCCCCCTTTGATACCCCGTCGGCTTGCGACAAGCCCCGCCCGTTTGAGTGTAAGGAGAATCTGCTCCAAAAATTCGATGGGGATGTGTTGACGATCCGCAATTTCATGGCGTTGTAAGGTCGTTTTCCCATGTGCGATCGTGAGCTCAAGCAAAGCCCTGAGGCCATATTCGCTTTTTTTCGACAGTTTCACGAATCGTTTAATACACAACTAACTTAGTCAACATTGGCAACAATAGGTGAGAGATGGGTAGCCCGTCAAGTTGAAATTATCCAGAGTGCATTATGGATGTCAGCCTCGCTGGATGAGCATCTTGTGTTTGTCACGATTCTTCATATGCGACCATCACATCAAAGTGGCCTGTTCCTTGACAGTGGAAAAGCATTCTTGCTAGCCTACAAATCTCTGACGTAAATATCTACTTATCTCTTCCGACCGATCAGTAGGTTCTGTGACTTTTCAAGACCTTATTCTTACCCTTCATCGATTCTGGGCTGATCAGGGTTGCGTTATTCATCAACCCTATGACATGGAAATGGGTGCGGGGACCTTTCACCCCGCCACATTTCTGCGGTCGCTCGGACCTGAGCCGTGGCGAGCGGCGTATGTTCAGCCGTGCCGTCGACCAACCGATGGGAGGTATGGTGAAAACCCCAACCGGCTTCAGCACTATTATCAATACCAAGTCGTGTTAAAGCCTGCTCCCGACAACATTCAGGAGCTCTATCTAGACAGTCTGGCTCGGCTGGGAATCAATCCCAAACGTCACGACATTCGCTTTATCCAGGATGACTGGGAATCGCCGACGTTGGGGGCGTGGGGACTGGGGTGGGAAGTACGGCTTGATGGGATGGAGATTACCCAGTTCACCTACTTTCAGGAAATCGGTGGAATTGAACTCAGCCCGATCACAGGCGAAATCACCTATGGCACAGAACGTATTGCGATGTACCTGCAGGAAGTGAACAACGTCTTCGATCTAGCTTGGACCGACAACGTTCTCTATAGGGATATTCATCATGAAACCGAAGTGCAGGGTTCTCGATACAACTTCGAGCAAGCGGACGTGGCAATGCTCATGCAGGCGTTTCAGGCGAATGAAGTGGAGTGCAAGCGATTGCTTGCGCAGGCCGACCAGCGCCTGACGTTGCCGGCCTATGACTACTGCATCAAGTCGTCCCATTTGTTCAACCTCCTTGATGCCCGTGGGGCGATCAGTGTGGCTGAACGGACGGGCTACATCGCTCGGGTGCGGGCATTGGCGAGGCAATGTGCCGAGCGCTATCTTGACGAGCGAACGGCGATGGGACATCCGCTATTAAGTCTCGAAAGTAGAAGCATGAAGGCGGGTAGGTCTCGTTCGAAGGCCGGAGCAAACCGAACGTAACAGGTTATGGCGACTCAACAGAAACCAAGACGCCGCCCTGCTGTGCCGAAAAAAGGCAGAGGGCCCTCCGCATCTTCCGCGGCAGAGCTGTTGTTGGAAATCGGTGTCGAGGAACTGCCGTATCAGTTCATTGTTCCCGCGCTGGCCTCACTCAAGGAATCAGCCGAGCGTCTATTCAATACTCAGCGACTCACTGTTCAGGCAGTTCGAACCATGGGTACGCCACGCCGTCTGGCAATCGTAATTGATGGCCTAGTGACGAGACAAACCTCCGTGACGAAAGAGGCGATGGGGCCGTCAAAGGCCGTGGCCTTCGACCAGAGTGGACAGCCGACGAAAGCCGCCTTGGGATTTGCCGCAGGCCAGGGTGTCGCCGTTCAAGATCTTCAGGTTCGTCCGACTCCGAAGGGCGAATACCTGTTTGCGGTGAAACGTGAAGAAGGCCGTGCGACTGCGGCTGTGCTGCGCGATACACTCCCGCAACTGGTGTCGGGCCTTGCGTTTCCAAAAGCGATGAAATGGAATGAAACCGGCCTCCGTTTTGCCCGTCCGATTCGCTGGGTCATGGCCCTCTATGGAGGTTCGGTGCTTCCTATCGAAGTGGCCGGCATCAAAGCATCGAATCAGACGAAAGGTCATCGGGTTTTGGGCGGCGGGAAGTGGGTGTCGATTCGTGATGCCGCCTCTTACATCAGTACCTTGGAGCGCCAAGGCGTCATTGTTGACCCACAGCGCCGCCGCACATTGATCGAAGAGCAAATTGCCGCCATTTGCCACGAGAGCGGATTTCAATTGAACACAGATGAAGCCTTGCTCGACCAGGCCGTGTATTCGACCGAGCAGCCCATCTCCGTCATCGGGTCGTTCAAGGATGCCTACTTAGATGTGCCGGAGGAGATTCTGATCACCTCGATGAAGGAACACCAAGGATTTTTTTCCTTGCGTCAGAACAAGACCGGCAAGCTGGCGGCTCATTTTATTGCCGTGGCGAACAACCGCGTCAAAGATATGTCCCTGATTCGCGAAGGGAATGAGCGGGTGCTGGCGGCGCGGTTGGCGGACGCAAAGTTTTTTTTCGACGAAGACCGTAAAGTCACACTGGAGGAACGGGGGGAAAAACTTACCGGCGTTACGTTCCATCAAAAACTAGGCACGATGGCCCAGAAGCAGGCGCGAATTAGAAAACTGGCGGCCTTCATCGCTGCTCGCCTGGTTAATGGACGAGATGAGCTACGACAGGTTTGTGACCGGGCTGCGGCTTTATCAAAAGCCGATCTTCTGACCGGAATTGTGGGTGAGTTCCCAGAGCTGCAGGGCGTCATGGGCGGCGAGTACGCGCTGCATGACGGAGAATCAATGGGGGTGGCTCAGGCCATTCGAGAGCAGTATCTGCCAAAGGCGATTGAAGGGGAGTTGCCCAAAACGGTTGCGGGGCACGTCCTGTCTTTGGCCGACCGTCTCGATACCATTGCCTCATTTTTCCACGTCGGCATGGTGCCGACCGGCTCGGAAGATCCGTTTGCCTTGCGCCGTCACGCCACTGCGATCGTGAGGATTGTACTTGAGGGAAAGTTTCAAATAGATCTCAGACCATGTATTGATCATGCCATGGACATTGTGTCGAATGACGGATTCAAAGGCGTGCAAGATTTGGAACAGCAAGGTCGGCGTCGGATCACGGAGTTTGTCTTTGAACGGGTTCGGCACTACGTCCGAATTGTGCATGGTCTACGCGATGACGTCATCGACTCGGTGCTGAAGTTGGCCTATGATAAGCCGGTAGGTCTCGTCGATCTTGTGGAGAAGATGAACGCGCTTGAAGCCGTGACAAGAAAGCCGGAATTCGATCCGTTGATCGTCGGTTTCAAACGGGCGCATCGGTTGGTGGAAAAAGAGCAGTGGGAACGCCAGCCGGTCGATGCGGCGAGGTTTCAGCATCCATCAGAATCGGGGCTTCACCAGGCAGTCGCCCAAGAAGGTGCGAAGATGGGGTTCGCTCTGTCGATGGGTGACTATCACGAGGCATTGAATGCCTTGGTAGGGCTGAGGCCGGTCATTGATGCATTTTTCGAAGCTGTGATGGTCAACGCAGACGATAAGGCGATCCGCAGCAATCGATTGTCGTTGCTCAAAGAGGTCGATGAGTTATTCATGTCATTCGCGGACTTTTCCCAGGTTGTGGTAGAAGGGCGGTAGGTTGGATCCGACAGAAAACGAACGGTCTTTCGCGGGGAACGAGAACAACGGGAGTGGTCATGGATCAGCCGATGACGGACGAATGCCGTCGGGCGGACAAGATCCGACGATTTTCTCTTGCGGTCTCGCTGGCGCTGATCGTGGTCTGCAACGCCATTCTCCTGACTGGACTCAGGCTGAGCGGCATCAATTTAGATGACTTGGTGAAGACACCTGATTTGTTCAATGCCAAACAGGATGTGTGTCTTCGGCTTACGCGGCAGACATTACCGGGTGCGAATGAACCTGTGCGGCTCTGTTCAGAATGGCTCAATCTTTCCGATCCTAGCGGGAAACCACATTACCTCCAGCCTGATACGAAGCTGAAGAAGGGACTTGACGGCCAGTACTATGTCGATCAAGGTGTTCAGGCTGACTATCGGTTATTGATGCTGATGCTGTTTGTCACTGCTATTATCATCGGTGGCGTACGGGCGAAGTGGTTCTTGGTGAATCGCTATCGGCTCCGGTTGGAATCATCCGACGGTCGCCGTGCGTCACCAGCGCATTGATACGCACTCTTCCTGGAAGGAGAAGTCACGTGGCAAAGAAATATGTCTACTATTTCGGCGATGGAAAAGCCGAAGGGACGTCGAACATGAAAGAGTTGCTCGGTGGGAAGGGCGCCGGGCTGGCCGAGATGACCAATCTGGGGATTTCGGTACCGCCTGGATTTACGATTTCTACGGAGGCCTGCATCGAATATTACCGAATCGGGAAGAAGTATCCACCCGGTATGTGGGATGCCACCGTGCAGGCACTCAAACGTGTTGAACGCTCAATGGGAATGGGATTCGGCAATCCTGAACGACCTCTCCTGGTCTCCGTCCGATCCGGTGCCCGTGCCTCGATGCCGGGGATGATGGATACGGTGTTGAACGTCGGGCTGACGATGAAGACGGTCGAAGGATTAGCGGTCAGGACTCGGAACGATCGGTTTGCGCAGGATAGCTATCGACGATTTGTGGCGATGTTCGGCAGTATCGTGATGGGTGTGCCACGCGAACATTTCGAAGCGATTTTGAATCTCAAGAAAGAAGAAATGGGCGTGAAGCACGAGACCCAGCTTGATGCGCGCGCGTTGCGCGATCTTGTGGAGCGGTTCAAATCTTTGGTCAAGGAAGAAACGGGCAAAGAGTTCCCCGATGATCCGAATGAGCAGTTGAAGCTCGCGATCGACGCGGTATTTCTCTCTTGGAATGGCGCACGCGCAATCACCTACCGGCGGCTAAACGGGATTCCGGATCACTGGGGTACGGCGATCAACGTCGTGGCCATGGTGTTCGGGAATATGGGCGACACCAGCGGCACCGGGGTGGCGTTCACGCGCGATCCCAATACGGGTGAGCGGAAGTTCTTCGGGGAGTGTTTGATGAACGCGCAGGGCGAGGATGTGGTGGCCGGAATTCGGACGCCGCTGCCGGTCACGGAGTTGGGTCGGACCGTGCCTCCCGCCTATAAAGAGCTGGAACACACCTATAAACGATTGGAAAAACATTATCGCGACATGCTCGACTTGGAATTTACGATCCAGGAGGGCAAGCTCTACATGTTGCAGACGCGCGTCGGGAAGCGAACCGGCATTTCTGCCGTGCGCATCGCCGTTGAGATGGTCAACGAAGGCCTGATCACCAAACGCGAGGCGGTGCAGCGGGTCGGCCCGGATCAGCTCGCGCAGTATCTCTATCCGATCTTCGATACTCAATCCGAAGCAGGCTCGACCCCATTGGGGAAAGGATTGCCGGCCGGACCTGGAGCGGCGGCAGGGAAGATTGCCTTGACGCCTGATCGCGCCGTTGAAATGAAGGCGGCCGGGCATCGGGTTGTGCTGGTTCGTGATGAAACCAGCCCCGACGATATTCATGGCATGAACGCCGCGTCTGGGTTTGTGACGGCGCGCGGCGGTATGACGTCCCATGCGGCGGTTGTGGCGCGACAGATGGGCAAAGTCTGTGTCGCCGGGTGTGAAGCGGTGGAAGTCATCGATACGCAGTCGGTGCGGATCGGGTCGAAAGTGTTCCGGGAAGGCGACTATCTGTCGGTGAACGGATCGACCGGTAATGTCTATGACGGCGACATTCCCGTCATGGAATCCGAGATTATTCAGGTGGTGCAGGGGAAGCTGGATGCGAAGAAGTCGCAAAAATATCAGCTCTTCTCGACCATTCTCTCATGGGCGGACAGTGTGCGGACGATGAAAGTGCGGGCGAATGCTGATGTGCCGGACCAGGCCAAGATCGCCCGAGGGTTCGGCGCCGAAGGCATCGGGCTCTGCCGCACAGAGCACATGTTCTTTGCCGAAGACCGTATTCCGATCATGCAGAAGATGATTCTGGCCAGAACGAAAGAGGATCGAGAAAAATATCTGGAGCAGTTGTTGCCGCTCCAGAAACAGGACTTCATCGGGCTGTATCGTGAGATGGAGGGGTTTCCGGTCACCATTCGCTTGCTCGATCCGCCGTTACATGAGTTTTTGCCGAAGCGTGAAGAACTGATGGTAGAGATCGCCCAGCTGGAGTTGACCGGCGAGGACGGGGCCAAGTTGGAAGAACAGCGTCGTTTGCTCGTGCGGGTCGAAGAGCTCCATGAGTTTAACCCGATGCTTGGACTCCGTGGGTGCCGGCTGGGCATTACGATGCCTGAGATCACGCGTATGCAAGCACGCGCCATTATCGAGGCGGCCTGTGAGCTGGCCAAGGAAGGCAAGAAGATCGTTCCGGAGATCATGATCCCGCTTGTGGGCATGGTGGCGGAAATGAAGTCGCAGAAGGATCTCATCCGCGAAGTCGCGCAAGAGACGATGAAACGCTACAACGTGAAACTCTCGTATCTTGTGGGGACGATGATCGAATTGCCGCGCGCCGCTGTGACAGCCGAACGGATTGCCGGAGAAGCCGAGTTCTTTTCGTTCGGGACGAACGATCTGACCCAGACGACCTTCGGATTTTCCCGTGACGATGCCGCGAAGTTCATCGACCACTATCGAACGGTGAAGATTATGGATGCGGATCCGTTCGCCACGCTCGACCGGGAAGGTGTGGGGTCCTTGATGAAGACCGCCATTGCCGGTGGGCGGCAGTCACGACCGGGGATCAAGCTCGGCATCTGTGGCGAACACGGCGGCGATCCAAGTTCGGTAGAGTTTTGCCATCAATTGGGATTGGATTACGTCAGCTGCTCCCCCTTTCGTGTCGCGATTGCGCGATTGGCGGCGGCACAAGCTGCGATCACTGCAGCACACGCCAAGCCGGCCACACCGAAGAAAACCGTGAGGGCACGTGTCAAGAAGGTGCCGACCAAGAAGGCATCGCAGCCTGCGAAGCAAACCAAGCCGGCGCCCAAGAAGTCTTCAGGTAGCCGCAAGAAACGGTGACGGACGGCACACGAGATCTCCACTATATGACCCTGGCGCTTCGTCTCGCGGCGAAGGGCCGGGGAACGACCAGTCCGAATCCGATGGTTGGAGCCGTCGTGGTTCGCCAAGGTCGAATTATCGGCCAAGGGTTTCATCTCCGACCTGGGACTCCCCACGCAGAAATTCTCGCACTCCGGCAGGCAGGAAGCCGTGCCAAAGGGGCGACGCTCTACGTCACACTTGAGCCGTGCTGTCATCTGACGAAGCGAACTCCACCGTGTGTCCCTGAAATTCTTCGCTCCGGTGTCCGGCGTGTGGTACTGGCTATGCAGGATCCGAATCCCTCCGTGAAGGGAAAAGGCACTGCTGCCCTTCGGCGAGCCGGACTCTTCGTCACAGTTGGGATCGCCCAGCGAGAGGCGGAGGAACTCAATAGAGCCTACTGCCATTGGATGAAAACAGGCCGCCCCTATGTGACGCTCAAAGCAGGGATGACGCTTGACGGGCAGATCGCAACAGCTTCTGGTGAATCGCGATGGATGACCGGGGAGTCGTCTAGGAGAGAAGTCCATCAACTTCGCGGTCATGTGGACGCCGTTCTGATTGGAATCGGAACAGTTCTGGCTGACGATCCGTCCCTGACCGCGAGAACCGGACCTCGATTTGAACAGCTCACGCCGCGGCAACCGCTTCGCGTTATCGTGGACAGTCGCCTGCGTACTCCGTTTAAGGCACAAGTTTTTGCACAACAGGACCTGGCTAAAACGATCATGGCCACAACGGCTGTAGCTCCAGCGGATCGACGATCGGTTCTGCACAAGAAAGGCATCGAGATTCTCACGTTGCCCGCACGTCAAGATCGTGTTTCATTGCGCGCTCTGCTCACGCAACTTGGTCGGCGCGGTATCATGTCCCTCCTTGTCGAGGGAGGAGGGGAGATCAATGCGGCGATGCTGAAGGCTAAGTTGGTCAATCATGTTCGCCTCTATATGGCGCCGTTGCTCCTCGGTGGCCAAAATGCCAAGGGAGTGATTGCAGGGGCGAGCCCAGCACGGCTTGCCGGCGCGATCAAGTTGCGGCATGTCGTGGCACGATCCGTCGGTCAGGATGTTGTGGTGGAAGGAGATTTGTGATCCCCTGGCTCTGGAGTATCATCCTGTCGGCGTCCTTGTTCGGCCAGGGTGCGCTCGGCTTTGCAGAGTCGTCGGTTCAGCCACATGAGAGTCTTGCGTCGCTCGTCTATCAATTTCTTGATACGGGTAAGACGAATGAGGCTGAACGTCTCTTGCCGGCGATTTTGTCTGATGACACGGCGTCAGTCGAAGTGCTTTCTCGGATCATCGGAGGGGAAGGCGCGTACCCGCGTCAACCCGTCAAGATTCTTCCTCGCGAAGAGATCGCCGTTCGTGGGCATACCTACCCATTGTCGTTGTTCATTCCCGCGTCGTATCAGACTTCCAAGAGCTATGCCCTCATTGTGTGTCTGCATGGGTATGGGTTTACGGGTGAAGAGTATTTGGAGCGGTGGCGGGGGCGGTTGGCCGAGGGCTATCTCTTGGCCTGTCCGACCTATCCGTCCGGTGCGTGGTTTACCAGGCAGGCCGAGGAGTTAGTCTTGGAAACGATTCGGGAAGTCCGACGACAGTACCATATCGATCCGAATCGGATCTTTCTCACCGGCATGTCGAACGGAGGGATCGGAGCGTGGCTGATCGGCATGCATCACGCGCCGCTGTTTGCCGGCCTTGCACCGATGGCCAGCGGATTGGATGATGTGTTGCTGCCGTTCCTGGGGAATCTTCGCAATACGCCGGTGTATGTGATCCATGGAGCGAAAGATCAGGTGATGCCGGTGAGACTAAGCCAGTCGATCGTCCGAGAGTTGGAGACGCTCGGCTATCCGCATGTGTACCGCGAACATCAGCGCGAGCATCCCATCGCAGGAGGTCACTATTTCCCGAAAGAAGAGCTGCCCGATCTGATCGCCTGGTTCAATAGTCAGCGCCGCGAGCCGTTGCCTACACGGCTCACCGTCGTGCGCGACGGCAGCCACTTTCAATCATTCAGCTGGATTCGGATCGACACGACTGACCCCATCGCCGCGTTCTCGCAGGATTTGGTCGACAAACGAGATGAACGAATTTCGCGTCGGGAATATGCCAAGGTAGACGCATCGATCGTTGAGGCCAATCGCATTGAGGTCACTGCTGATCGCGTCCAGCGGTACAGCCTATTCTTGAATGATCAGCTCATCGACTTCTCCAAACCGCTCACGATCGTCACAAATGGGCGTCTCTCATTCAGCGGCGTTGTGTCGCCGTCGGTTGAAACGTTGTTACGGCAGGCCAGGCTACGACAGGATCCTCAACAGCTTTTCCCCGTCCATCTCACCATAGGCGTTGAAAAACTCACCCCATGAGCTCCGCTTGGCGAGTCACACGACGCCACATCATTGGAATAGTCATCGCTGGAATTGGAATGGGATTGTTCCTCTTGCCTGAGCAGGGAATGACAGAACCGTGTTCTTTAATGCGTGATCATGCCGGGCTGACTTTTCCCGTCGAACGAGTGGATCCTGCCTGGGCTTGTCGACTGCAAGCAATCATCCAGAATAATTCAATAGAGAGCCAACTTGGACCGATTCGAACGACACTATCCGGAGCATTATATCGGTACCTGTTGGATCATCCTCCGTTCGCGGCGGCGCTGATCCGACGCCTGAATCTTGGTCTCTACCAGTCGGAAGAGCGTGGTCTCGGTCGATTCTGGGGGGATGATGGCGAGGGGTCGAAGGGCATCGTGGAGCTGGTGTACGAGGATTCGATCTCCCGCATCTATTTCCTCGAGGGAACTCATGAAAGCCGGTTATTGCCTCATGTGACGGGGAAAGCAGTCGTCTTTCTTCGGATCGGTACGATGCAAGATGAGCACAGCAATGAAACAACGGCGAGCACGTTGGTGGCCTATACGAAACTGGATAATCCCTTCTTTTCCGGGTTGGCGTCTCTTCTCCATCCGCTTGTGTCCAAGCTTGCGACCAACCGGTTGAGGAAAGGAGTGAAAATCGTCGATCGATTGGGAATCACGATGAGAGAGAATCCTCAACGGGTCCTGTCTAAAGCGCAGAATCCCCCGTCTTTATCGGAGGAGCACGTGGCCTTTCTGACGCAGGTCTTGAGTAGCCGCAACAGTCCTGACAACGGGAGTTCGGACGGACGTTCGATCCCATGACGACCTCGCGCAGCTTTGTGCTGATTTGCACGGTCGGCATTTTTTGCTTTATCAGCTACAACATGGTGCGGATGCCCGCACTCTCCTTGTTCGCCGAATCGCTCGGCGCGAGCCCGGAACGGATCGGTCTGATTGTGTCTGTGTCGACCTTGACGGGCGTGTTACTGAAACTGCCTTCCGGCGCACTCTCTGATATCTATGGTAGGCGCGTCTTACTGCGGATCGGCGTAGTGGCGTTCGGGCTGCCGCCCTTTCTTTATCCCTTCATCACGGACCTGGATGCATTGACGGCGCTCAGGTTTTTGCACGGCCTTGCAACGGCTATCTTCGCCCCAAGCGCTTTGGCGACCGTGGCGGAGCTCTATCGGGAACGGCGTGGCGCGGCGCTTGGGACCTATACGGCCTGCACGCAGTCCGGCTCTCTCTTGGGTCCCTTTCTCGGAGGGTATCTCATCCATGCCGCTGGGTTTTCAACGGCGTTTGTCGTTGCTGGAGTCTTTGGCTGCGTAGGCATGGTGTTGTTCTATAGCCTTCATCTCGACGTTGCGGTACCGCAGAGGAAGGAACAGGGGCCGGCGGTGGTGCTGTCCGAAATGTGGAAGGGGTTTGCCGCTGTCGCCCAAAACAGGAAGGTACTCATCACCAGCATGACCGATGCGGCGAAGATGATCGCGAACGGGGCCTTGATGGCGTTTTTGCCGTTGTATGGAGTTGCAGCGGGGTTGAATCCTGGCGAAGTTGGCCTATTGTTTACCGTCCAGGCCGTCACGTCCTTTTTCTCCAAGCCGATTATGGGTCGGATATCCGACCGAGTGGGCCGTCAGCCGCTGATTATCCTTGGCCTCGTCATTTGCGCCGGCACCTTTGTCTGTATCCCGCACGTGTCGATGTTTCCCGTGTTGCTCATGCTGTCTGCGGGATTCGGTTTTGGTGAGGCGGTGGTGTCCTCGTCGTCCTCGGCGCTAGTCGCCGACAGTTCCGAGTTTAAGAGACTCGGGGCCGGCATGGGGATGCAGGGGACGATTATGGACATCGGGCATGCAAGTGGGCCACTCTTAGCTGGCGTGCTGATCGGGAGTCTCAGTTATTCAGCGGCATTTGCGACGATTGCAGGGATTCAGCTGGTGGCGGCAGGCGTGTTCTGGGTAGCAATGAAGCGAATGTAGCGGCTGCTATCTCGAGTATGGCTGCGATATAATGGACGTGCGATGAAGGAAATTGCGACCGAGAATTTCGTGATCGGCGGGCTGGCTGGCTTAGGCGTTGTGGTGTTGATTGTGTTGTTTGTGTACGTGGTGAAACAGATCATCCTGAGGAAAGACTGATGTTCTCCGGCATCGTCGAGGAAATGGGCGGCATTACCGTCGTGAGAAAAACACTTGCGGGAACCAGGCTCACGATTCTGGCCTCCACCGTGATGGACGACCTGAAGATCGGTGACAGCGTGAGTGTGAATGGAATTTGTCTCACGGTCGTCTCGAGAACCGAGCGCGATTTTTCAGTGGAGGTCTCGCCTGAAACACTC
>CABVRS010000044.1 GCA_902500745.1 uncultured Nitrospira sp. | reverse complement strand
GAGGATTTAGCTTTCAGCTTGATGGTCCGCTGGACATGCGTATGGATCAATCGACTGGAAGGACTGCTGCGGATGTAGTGAACTGTAGTGAGGAACACGATCTCGCGGACATCATTTTTCAGTATGGTGAAGAACGATATGCGCGGCGGATTGCTCGAGCCATCGTACAGGAAAGGCAGCATCATCGAATTGAGACCACAGGCCAACTCGTGTCTGTCGTCGTTCGGTCTGTGCCGGCTGCTCATCGCCATGGGCGGATTCATTGTGCAACGCGGACCTTTCAAGCGCTTCGCATCGCCGTCAATCAGGAGCTGGGGAGCCTGGAACCCTCGTTACGAGATGCGGTCGATGTGCTGTCGGAAGGTGGGAGGATCTGCGCGATCTCGTTTCATTCCCTTGAAGATCGTATCGTCAAGCATACGTTTAAGGCTCTCGCTCAAAGGACTGATCCCATGCTTGCGGTACTCACGAAGAGGCCTGTTCTTCCCTCCAGGGAAGAGTGCGAGTCGAATCCAAGGTCACGAAGTGCCAAATTGCGGGTCGCCGAACGTCAACCACGATTGGAGCTTTCATGAAGATCATCACGGTTCTCCTTGGGGTGAGTCTCGTGTTTGTGTTTGTGTGGGAGCGAGTAGATATGGTGCGGGTCGGCTATCAGATCGAACGATTAAAGCGCGACAAAACTGTGTTGGAACGTCAGCGTGATGAATTGAGGGTCCAGTTCTCTTCATTGAGCGCGTCGAATAGAATCGCCAAGCTGGCGACTGAAAAGCTCGGGATGAGTCTGCCTCAGCAAGGCCAAGTGATCATGGTTCAGTCCAGACCAAATGTTCCGCCGTCTGTAGACGCGGCGCCAGCTGTTGTGCGAGTCGCCAGGAACTATCTTCCCAGCAGGAGGGATTAGTGGCCGGTTCTGGGTCCCGCGTTCGTCGCTACGTGTTGTTGCTGGTGTTACTGGGTGGGTTCGGTGTCGTGTTGTTCCGATTGGCGACGTTGCAGGTGTTGCAGGCGGAGGAGCTCTCGGCCAGGGCTGGCCGCCAGCATCAAAAGACCGTCTCTCTAGAAGGGCCACGCGGTACGATTGTTGACCGACATGGCAAGGTCTTGGCGATGAACATGGAGGTGCCTTCCGTATTTGGAATCCCCACGACGTTGGAAAGTCCGACGAAGACTGCCCGTCAACTGTCGTCTGTTCTACCTGTAAAGCTCGATGAGCTGGAGAAGAAGCTTCGGCAAGATCGAAGCTTCGTATGGCTGGCCCGCAAGCTGGACCCGGAGCAGGGGCGTCGTCTCGATCGTTTGTCGGTTGACGGAATTGGTGTGGTCATGGAGGGGCGGCGATTCTATCCGAAAGGCTCTCTTCTCGCGCATGTCTTGGGATTTGCAGGGATGGATGGGGAAGGGCTGGAAGGAGTTGAGCATCGCTATGAATCGTATCTCCGTGGCGAGAAGCGCCTAATGGTGTTGCAGCGCGATGCTTTGGGGCGGACGGTTTTCCCGAAGAGCTTGGCGGAGAGGAGCCCCGCATCTGGCCATCAACTCGCACTCACGATTGACGAAGTTGTTCAATACATAGCCGAAAAAGAGCTGGAAGCTGCTGTCAGCCAGGCTCAGGCCAAATCTGGATCAGTGGTTGTGCTTGATCCTCAGAGCGGAGCGGTGTTGGCAATGGCGGTCAGCCCAGCGTTCGATCCGAATGCCTTATCGGCTCTGAAGAAGGGGCACTTGCAAAACACGGCTATCACGGATGCCTATGAACCAGGATCAACGATGAAAGCTATGATCGCAGCAGCGGCCATCGAAGAGGGTGTGATGAAGCCAGCGACGATGGTGTTTGGAGAGCACGGTCGCATGACAGTCGCGAACACCGTAATTCATGATCATGAAAAATTGGGATGGGTATCCTTTGCAGAGGTCATTCAGAAGTCCAGCAACATTGGGGCGGCGAAGACTGGTATGGCATTGGGGGGGCAGCGACTCTCTCGATATCTCGAGGCATTCGGCTTTGGCCAGCGAACCGAGATCGATCTTCCGGGAGAAGGGGTGGGGCTCGTCAAGAATCAAAAATCCTGGGGTCGCCGTTCGGTCGCTTCGATTTCAATGGGGCAAGAAATAGGGGTGACGCCCATTCAGATGGTGTCCGCATTTGCAGCGCTGGCTAACGAAGGGATATCGATGAAGCCCTACGTGGTGTCTGAAATCCGAGATGCCGATGGTCATCTGTTAAAGCGCGTAGCTCCTCAGGTTAAACGGCGTGTCATTTCTCCAGAAACTGCCCGCAGCGTCACGAGAATTCTTGAAGGTGTTGTCACGCGCGGCACTGGAACAAGGGCGGCCATTCCTGGATTTCGCGTGGCCGGTAAAACTGGCACGGCTCAACAGATCGATCCGAAGACTCACCGCTATTCGAGTTCTCGGTTTGTCACGTCCTTTGTGGGCTATGTCCCGGCTGACAAGCCGCGCCTCGCCATGATCGTGATCATCGACGGACCCAAAGATAAGAGAGCATCGGGAGGGAGTCTGGCTGCTCCGGTATTTAGCAGTATCGGCGAGCAAGTGCTGAGTTACTTAGGTGTGTCGTCGGAGCAACCTATCACGGTGGCGATGGCCACCCCGAACTTGTGATCATGCAGTGGGAAGACCGATGACATTGGCGACCATGCTTCACGCGCTCGATGGACAGGTGAGGGTTCTGGAGCGCCATGGTGATCTCGGTGTTGCCGTGAATGCCATCACTGATGATTCTCGGGTGGTCTCGCCGCAGAGTCTCTTCGTGGCGGTGAAAGGTGAGCATGTTGATGGGCATCGTTTCATTGCAGCAGCGCTGAAGGGAGGCGCGGGTGCATTGGTTGTGCAAGAGCCGGTGAGCGGTATCTCTCTTCCCTTTGCACGGGTAGAAGATTCCAGAAAGGCACTGGGATTTCTCGGGAGTCGATTTTACGGCGACCCATCCAACCGGATTCGTATGATCGGTGTGACGGGGACAAACGGTAAAACGACCACGACCTATGTCTGCAAGGCTCTCTTAGAGGCGCTTGGCCGGCAAGTGGGATTGATCGGAACCGTGGGCTATCAAATCGGTCCGACCACGATGCCGGCATCGCACACGACTCCAGGCGCTCTCGAATTACAGCGGTTACTCAACCAGATGGTGGCCGCGGGATGTACCGTTGCAGTCATGGAGGTATCTTCGCATGCCTTGGTGCAAGATCGCACAAGCGGGTGTGAATATGATGTGGCGGTCTTTTCGAATCTTACGCAGGATCATCTCGATTTTCACAAGACAATGGAAGGGTACTTCCAGGCAAAGTTGCGATTGTTTACGGGGTTGGCGGGAGGAGCGAAGGCAAAGAAGCGTGCGATCATTAATGTTGATGACCCGTTTGGACATCGAATTGTCGAATGTAGTCCTGCTCCGGTTTGGACCTATGGGTTGAAACAGAAGGCGGATATTCGTGCCGAAGAGGTCCGGTTATCGCTCCAGGGGACAACCTTTACGGCGGCCACTCCAGTTGGAACCTTTCCCGTCGAGAGCCATCTTGTGGGTGAGCATAATGTCTACAATTTGTTAGCTGCCATCGGAGTGGCCCTCCACGAAGGAGCGACTCCGGAGCACATTCGTCAGGCTGTAGGGACCGTACTCAACGTGCCAGGTCGATTCGAGCGGGTTATGGCCGGACAATCATTTACGGTGGTCGTGGACTACGCTCATACGGAAGATGCCTTAGTTCGCCTATTGACTGCGGCCGAAGCTCTGAAGACAGGTCGTATCATCACGGTGTTTGGGTGTGGAGGAGATCGAGATCGAGGAAAGCGGCCAAAGATGGGGGCTGCGGCAGTCCGCCATAGTGACGTTGTCATATTAACCTCCGACAACCCTAGGACTGAGGACCCCCTTGTCATTCTCGACCAGGTAGAACGTGGTGTGATTGAAGCACGGCAAGAGCGACCGCATGTGCAGTACCGAAAAATAGCTGACCGTCGGCAAGCGATCGAGGAGGCGGTGCGAGAGGCTCGTGGTACGGACATGATCTTGATCGCCGGCAAGGGGCATGAAGACTACCAGATCGTCGGCACAGAAAAGCTTCATTTCGATGATCGTGAAGTGGCGCACAATGCGATTCGGCAAATCGGGATCCGCGTGTAACTCAGGCGTGTCAGGGCTCGGTGGTACTGGGCAGTAAGCAGATGGCGTTATTTACAATCGCAGAATTGCGGGAAGTCATCAGCGCTCGAGTATTGGCCGGCGATATAGCTGGATGGATGAACCAGCCTATCCGGAACATTAGTCTCGATACCCGGAGCCTTAAGCGGGGCGATCTCTTCCTGGCTATACGGGGAGATCGATTTGACGGACATGATTTTGTAGAGAGGGCACTATCGCAAGGAGCCATAGGGGCGGTAGTCGTCGATTCATATAATGCGACGCGGCTCTCGTTCAAACGGAGCCTGAAGCGAGGGAGGCCGTGTATTCTCGGTGTGCATGATCCCTTGTGGGCCTACCAGCAATTGGCGGCGTATCACCGAAGCAAGTTTCACTTTCCCGTCGTGGCCGTCACGGGAAGTAATGGCAAGACGACGACGAAGGAAATGGTTGCACGCGTGATGGCGCAGCGCTGGAAAATACTCAAGACAGAGGGCAATCTGAATAACCGGTTGGGCGTTCCGCAAACACTCTTCCGTCTCAATCATCGGCATCAGGGTGCTGTCATTGAGCTGGGCGTTGACAATCTCGGTCAAACCACCAGTCTGGGTGAAATGGCTCGCCCGACGATGGGAATCATCACGAACATTGGCCCAGATCATCTGGAATTTTTTGGAAGCATGGACGCGTCCGCACAGGCCAAAGCCGAGTTGCTCGACGTGCTGCCGGCAGAGGGTGCGGTCATCTTGAATGCCGATGATTCGTACTATGACTATCTCGCCGCGAGGGCTCGATGTCGAGTCGTGTCGTTCGGGTTCTCGGAAAAGGCCGATGTCCGTGCGACGAATATAAGGTCGGATGGACGAAATGGGACGATCTTTCATCTCCAGCTTCCGGGAAAGATTCGTCCCACGATTGTGCGTATTCAAGTTCAAGGGGCCCACAATGTCACGAATGCGCTTGCTGCGGGAGCCGTCGGTGCCCTGCTGGGCTTACCAGGGGCGACGATTGCTCAAGGGTTGTCACGTTTCCGACCCGCGGCAATGCGGTCGCAGGTGCTTGTCAGTCGTGGCGTCAAGCTGATCATCGATTGCTACAATGCAAACCCGGCTTCTATGAAAGCGGCTGTGGAGCTCTTGGCGCAAGCGGGTGAAAATCAGAGAACGATTGCAGTGTTGGGAGATATGTTGGAGCTTGGGCCGAATGCTGCTCAGATGCATGAAGAAGTCGGTGAATTTGTCGCGCGTCATGGTATTGATCGATTGGTCGCCTGCGGCAGCTTGGGGCGCAATCTTGCGCGGGGAGCCACGCAAGCGGGATTGGATCGTGCGTGTATCGCTGAGGTGCCGGATGCTCAAGCCGCCGTCGTCGCCGTGAAGGCCATCGTCAAACCCGGTGATGTTGTGCTGATCAAAGCATCTCGCGGAATGCGGTTGGAGCTGGTAGCGGAGGCGCTTCAAGGAGTGAAGCGCACGGCGAAGAAGGCCTCATAGGAACGCTCACATTATGCTGTACATCTGGCTGTATCCGTTCCATACGGAGTTCTCGTTTCTGAACGTCTTTCGATATCAGAGCTTTCGCATCATTTACGCCGCTGTGACTTCGTTTCTCATCGCATTCGTGCTTGCGCCGTGGGTGATCCGAAAGCTCCAAGAAATTAAGTTGGGTCAACAGGTACGTGACGATGGGCCGAAGCGACATTTGGCAAAAAGTGGGACCCCCACAATGGGTGGCATTCTCATTATTTTTTCCGTCACACTCTCAACGCTGTTGTGGGCCGACATCTCACGGCCCCATATCTGGCTGGTTCTTGTGGCAACCCTGGGGTTTTGCGCCATCGGCTTTGCTGATGACTACCTCAAATTCATCAAAGCCCAGTCGAAGGGGTTGTCGGCATCGCAAAAGTTCACGGCGCAAATAGCAGTCGCTCTTGTGGTTGCGCTGATACTGTACACATTGCCCGGGTACAACACGAAACTGAGCGTGCCGTTTTTCAAGAATTTTATGCCGGACTTAGGATGGTTTTATGTTGTTTTTGCCATCATGGTGATCGTCGGCAGTTCTAATGCAGTCAACCTCACCGATGGGTTAGATGGACTCGCCGTTGGGCCGGTCATGATCGCAGCCTTAGCCTATACCGTCGTCGCCTATGTGACGGGTCATCGGTTGATGTCGGAATATCTTCTTATTCCTCACATCGATGGTGCGGGAGAGTTAGCTGTCTTTACGGCGGCGATCCTGGGATCCAGCCTTGGGTTTCTCTGGTTTAACACCTACCCAGCCTCGGTGTTTATGGGCGATGTTGGTTCCCTGCCCCTCGGCGCGGCCCTTGGGACTGTAGCCGTCATCAGCAAGCACGAGTTGTTGTTGCTATTGGTCGGCGGCGTATTTGTGATTGAAGCTGTATCGGTGATTTTTCAAGTCGCCTCATTTAAATCGCGAGGCAAGCGGATCTTCCTTATGGCTCCCATTCATCATCATTTTGAAATGAAAGGATGGGAAGAGCCAAAAGTCGTCGTGCGTTTGTGGATTATTGCCATTCTGCTTGCGTTGTTGAGCTTGAGCACGCTTAAGCTAAGGTAACGGGTGATGGTAGCCGCTGACACGATGCAGTTAGCAGGAACGCGAGTCACGGTGGTTGGACTTGCGCGAAGTGGTGTTGCCGCGTCTCGGTTATTGCGTGAGGCGGGAGCGCGAGTCACGGTTGCTGATAGGAAAGAACGAGGCGAAGTGCTGAGCCAGCTGGAAACGTTGGATCAATCAGTGGTCCAATTCAGCCTGGGACGCCACTACGAATCGGCGTTGGACAGCGCCGATCTGATTGTCATCAGTCCGGGCGTTCCGTATCGCATGGAAGCCTTGGAACGTGCTCGTCAGCGAGGTGTTAAAGTCATTAGTGAGCTTGATCTTGCGTCGCGGTTCCTCTCCGTTCCGATTCTGGCTCTGACAGGAACGAACGGAAAGAGTACGACGGTCACCCTGATCGGCAAAATGCTGGAGGACAGTGGAAAGCGAGTATTTGTCGGCGGAAACCTCGGCACTGCGCTCAGCGAAGCCGCCATTCATGCGCTGCAAGCGATGAAGCTGGGCCAGCCGTGCCCATACGATTTCATGGTCGTGGAAGTGTCCAGTTTTCAGTTGGAAACGGTGGAACGGTTTCATCCGTGGATCGCAGGGATCCTGAATGTGACGGTCGATCATCAGGACCGCTATGTGTCTATTGATGAATATATTGCGGCCAAGAACCGGATTTTTGAAAAACTCACGGCATCCGACTACGCGATGTTTAACCTGGATGATCCCACAGTGGCGCCTCTTCGGAAGAAGGTAAAGGGGGGCCTGCTGGGTTTCACACGGACACACACATTGCCGGACGATGTCGCTGGTGGAGCGTACCTCGATCAGGATCGCATCATGGTCACCCTCAAGGGAAAGACTCACGAGGTAGGCTATCGACATGAGGTCAAAATCATCGGCGATCATAATATTGAAAACGTCATGGTTGCCTCGACCTATGCGCTGTTATGCGGGTGCCCGCTCACCGTCATTCGCCAGGTACTCCAGGACTTTCCAGGGCTCGAGCATGCCTTGGAGATCGTCCGAGATCGACGAGGTGTTCGCTTTGTGAACGATTCAAAAGGAACGAACGTCGATGCGACCTTGAAAGCATTGGAGAGTATCGACCAGCCAATTTGGCTTATTGCCGGCGGACGGGATAAAGGTGGGGATTTCTCCAGGCTGGCGCTCTCGATCCAACGAAGGGTCAAGCGGCTTCTTCTGATTGGTGAGGCAGCCCCGCTGATTGCGAGCGCGATGGGAGGCTATCTAGCGATTGATCGAGTCGGAACCTTGAAGGAGGCGGTTGAATTAGCGGCATCCGGAGCAGAGACCGGAGACGTCGTGCTTCTCTCACCGGCCTGCGCGAGTTTTGACATGTTTCTGGATTATCAGGATCGGGGGCGGCAGTTTAAAGCTCTCGTACAATCGTTGCCGTCATGACAGGTTCGACGAAAGAGGAGCATTGAAGCTGAGCAATGTCACGACGATCTGCAGGGACCTTGGCGTTGCCGTGGTCTACCGACCGACCGCGAACTCCACAGCGGGTGGGGATGGACCAAATTTTATTGATGGTGACCATTACCCTGGCGCTGGTTGGTCTGGTGATGATGTTCAGTGCCAGCGCCGTGGTGGCAGGGAAAAAGTTCGACGATTCCTGGTACTATCTCAAGCGCCAGCTTGTATGGCTGACGTTCGGTTTAACGCTCTTGCATGTGATCTCCCGCATCGACTACGTCTGGTGGAAACGTCTGTCGTTTCCGCTCATCGGGTTCATCGCCGTGTTGCTGATCCTCGTGCTGGTTCCATCGATCGGTGGTGCAAAAAATGGCGCACGGCGTTGGTTGCTGCTCGGGCCTATTTCGATTCAACCGGCCGAAATGGCGAAGTTGATCGGGGTCATCTATCTTGCGGCGTACCTTGCTCGAAAGGAAGACCGGCTGCAGCACTTTGCGACAGGCCTACTTCCGCCGCTGCTCATTGTCGGGGTTCTCAGCGTACTGGTACTCAGAGAGCCGGATTTAGGGACGGTGGTGGTTCTCGCGCTCGTCACCGGTGGCCTCCTGTTTGTCGGCGGTGCACGTATGGTGCATCTGTCAACAATGGCGCTCTGCGCGATACCGATTGGTCTGGCGCTTGTGCTGATGTCCGATTACCGACGTCCACGTCTCATGGCATTCCTGGATCATTTGAGCGATCCCTCGAACGGAGGGCACCAAATTACCCAATCCTTCTTGGCATTCGGCAGCGGAGGGTTGTTCGGAGTTGGGTTGGGAGAAGGAAAGCAGAAATTGCTCTTTCTCCCAGAACCGCACACCGACTTTGTGTTGGCACTGGTCGGCGAAGAGCTGGGGTTTGTCGGAACGGCCGTGATTATTTTTCTCTTTGTAGTTTTTGTTATTCGCGGATTTCAGATTTCTACGCGAGCACGAACTCCATTTGGTCGCTACTTGGGGCTGGGCATTACGACGCTCATTGGTATCCAGGCACTGATCAATGCCTGTGTGGTGACGGGGTTGTTGCCCACGAAAGGGCTCACCTTGCCGTTTGTCAGTTATGGGGGGTCCTCCTTGGTAGTCAGTCTGACCGGCGTGGGAATCTTACTCAGTATTTCAAGAGACCGTCAGGCGGGATGGGAGGAAGCGAGACCTCGAAGCAGACGTGGATGGCCGAGTCGACGATGACGATTGTAATCGCTGCGGGAGGTACCGGTGGGCATCTGTATCCGGCCATTACGCTGGCACGAGAGTTTATGCGGCGAGATTCTTCGGCCAAGATTCTGTTCGTAGGGACGGCTCGAGGGATCGAATCTCGCGTGCTGGCGCACGAAGGCTTTGAGTTGGTGCTGATCACCGCCAAGCCGGTCATGGGAAAGGGGTTCATGGATGTTCTGCGAGGTGTGCTGTCTGTGCCGATTGGGATCTGGCAGTCGTTGAAAATTCTACGACAACGCGAGGCGAATTTGGTGATTGGGGTGGGAGGGTATACAAGTCCGACCATGCTGGTGGCCGCTGCCTGGAAAGGGATTGCGCGAGTCATCCTAGAACCGAATGCCTATCCCGGTTTAGCCAACAAGGCGGTTGCACCACTGGCGCAGCGAATTTTTTTGGCATTTGAATCCGCGGGAATATCATTCGAGAAACAAAAGGTGCGTGTGGTCGGGACACCGATTCGACCAGAGTTTTTGGCTCAATCAAGTGCGCCCAGCGATACCATCCAGCCGAAAGCCCAGCACCTCCTGATTTTCGGTGGAAGCCAGGGTGCCAAGGCCATTAATAGCACGGTGCTAGAGGGATTGGCTCTATTGCGCGAACGTCTGCCCGGCCTGACCATCACCCATCAAACCGGGGAAGACGAGCTTGAACGAGTCACTGCAGCGTATCGCGCACGGAGCATGCCGGCCAACGTCGTGTCGTTTCTCTACGACATGCCGGCGGTGCTTCGCACAGCCGATCTCGTTGTGGCTCGAGCTGGTGCCATGACGATTGCAGAACTGACGGCTTGCGGGAAAGCCGCGGTCCTGATCCCTTTACCGACAGCGATCTATGACCATCAGATGAAAAACGCTCGGGCTATGGAGGCTGCGGGCGGAGCGATTGTTCTCCCACAGGCGGAACTGAACGGAGCAAAATTGGTCGAGACAGTCTTCACGGTCTTGTCGAATCCGGACCAGCTGCGAGCTATGCAAAAGAAGAGTTTGGCGATGAGACGAATCGATGCAGGCAAAGTTATTGTCGACGAGTGTTATGCGCTCATGGGAGTAGCACATGACACGAATCAAGTCGTGAAAGCAGCCGGAGGCGAACGGAATTGAGACAGGACATGGCAGGGACAACGTTCAATCGTATGGCAATGTGTAAGTCATGATGACGCCGTTTCGTAAGACACAGCAGATCCATCTCGTCGGAATCGGCGGGGCAGGCATGAGCGGTATCGCGGAAGTTCTGCTCACGATGGGGTACAAAGTGACCGGTTCGGATCTTCATGCGTCTGAAACAACGCGGCGGCTCGAAGAACTCGGTGGAAAAATTTTCATCGGGCATCAGGAATCGAATGTGGGGGACGCGCAGGTGGTGGTCATCTCCTCCGCTGTGGCGGCAAGCAATCCCGAAGTCGTGATCGCAAAAGCGCATCAGATTCCAGTGATCCCGCGTGCAGAGATGCTGGCCGAGTTGATGCGACTGAAATTCGGAGTTGCTATCGCCGGCGCCCATGGGAAGACCACCACGACTTCTATGGTTGCTAACGTCTTGGCGCAGGCTGGTCTGGATCCCACGATGGTAATCGGCGGAAAGGTCAACGCCTTGGGTAGCCATGCACGGCTTGGGCGAGGCGATCTGCTCGTGGCGGAAGCGGACGAGAGTGATGGCTCGTTTCTCCGGCTCTCTCCGACGATCGTGGCCGTGACAAATTTGGACCGTGAGCACCTTGATCACTACGGATCAATGGAGCGGATCAACGAATGCTTCTTGGAATTCATCAATAAGATTCCATTTTACGGGCTGGCGGTGTTGTGCGCTGATGACGAACGCCTGCGTGCGTTATTTCCCAGCATCGTGAAGCGGTATCAAACCTATGGACTTCACGAGCGCGAAGGAGCTCCGCTGGATTTCAAAGGCACCGATATCACGCTCAAACAATCAGGAGCAGAATTCCGCGCATATTTCCGCGGAAAGAATTTGGGTCCCTTTCGGCTCGCAGTGCCGGGTATCCACAACGTTTCGAATGCGCTTGCCGCGATTGCCATCGGGGTCGAGTTAGAGGTTCCGGTCGATCTCATCCGAAGGGGGCTCGCGGCCTTCACTGGTGTGGAGCGGCGTTTTCATCTGCGAGGGGAAACCAACGGGATTATGGTCGTAGACGATTATGGCCACCATCCCACAGAGGTGAAAGCGACGCTTGCGGCTGCCAAGCAGGGGTGGAGTCGACGAATCGTCGTTCTCTTCCAGCCTCATCGATACACTCGAACACGGGATTGTATCGGAGATTTTGCCCACGCCTTTGATGACGCGGATGCGGTGTTCATGACCGAGGTCTATCCAGCCGGTGAACAGCCGATACCTGGCGTATCGGGATCCATCCTGGCTGATACGGTCAGGTCTGCAGGGCACCCATCAGTGACCTTTATTGAACAAAAGGAAACATTGCCTGACCAGGTCTTGCCTTTTCTGAAATCTGGCGACCTCGTGTTGACGATGGGAGCAGGTGATATTTGGAAAGCGGGAACCGGTATTCTTGCGCGTCTTGGATCGACGTGACGGCTGAAGATGCGCCGAAATTTGCAATATGAGCAAAAGACACGACCGGCATCGAAAGAGCGCAGATTGCAACTGGCTGTGGCCGGTCTTCGGGGGATGGTTCAGTTTCATGCACCGCTTAAGGACTATACCTCATTCCATATCGGTGGCCCTGCCGATGTCTTGGTTCAGCCGGTTGATGTCGAGGACGTCATCCGCCTTTCCAGGCAAGTTGCCGAGCAACGCGTGCCGATCTTTGTGTTGGGTGGTACCAACGTCCTTATCCGTGACAAGGGTATTCGAGGTGTGGTCGTCAGTTTGGCAAAGCTGCGGGCCATCAAGGAAGAACCAGGATCGGTGCTGCATGCGGAGGGCGGCGTCGGTATGCCGACACTCATCGGCTATGCCATCCGCAGGTCATTGGCCGGACTGGAGTGGGCTGCGGGGATTCCAGGGAGTGTTGCAGGGTGCGTGGTCATGAATGCGGGGACGAGGCTCGGCGAGATGAAGCGCAGCGTCAAGGCCGTTCGTGTCGTATCTCCGAACGGTACCGTTACTGACTGCCCTGCAGAGAGCATCGATTTTTCATATCGTCAGGCGACATTACCACCGGGCATTGTGGTTGGGGTTTGGCTTCAGCTCAAGCCGGGGGTGAGGTCGGATATCGAGAAAGTTGTGAAAGACTATTTGCGCTATCGTCGTGATACCCAACCACTCACTCTGCCGAGTGCTGGTTGTGTCTTCAAGAATCCAGCGAACGATTCTGCCGGTCGTGTGGTCGAAGCCGTGGGGCTCAAGGGAGCCTCGGTTGGCGATGCCTGTGTTTCGACGAAGCACGCCAATTTCATTGTGAATCAAGGACAGGCCAGTGCTCGTGATGTGTTGTCTCTCATTAGAAAAGTGCGCACGCGCGTTGCCCGGCGGACGGGGATCAAATTGGAGTTAGAGTTGAAGCTGGTAGGACAGGCCTAGCGAAAGGACGTGATGGTACCGACCGGTCGAATCACAGATGCGCGAATCGGTGTGCTTATGGGAGGACGCTCTTCGGAGCGGGACATTTCTCTCAAGACAGGTCAGGCCGTGTACCAGGCGCTCATCCGTCTGGGGTACGACGCAGTGGTGATCGACGTCACCGATCGTTTGCATCGGGAGTTGGAAGACCGGAAAGTGGCCATTGCCTTTCTCTCGCTGCACGGACCTGGAGGCGAGGACGGGACGGTCCAAGGGTTTCTTGAGACGATCGGGATTCCCTACACAGGGTCCGGTGTGCGCGCGAGTGCCGTGGGTATGCATAAAGAGGTCACCAAAACACTGCTCGCTGCCCATGGGATTCCGGTTGCAGCTGGAACGGTCGTGCGGAAAGGGGAGAGGTCCACACTCGCAAGGATTCTGAGCAAGGCGCGCCTCGGCTTGCCGATTGTCGTCAAACCGGTGGCCCAGGGATCAACCATCGGTGTGACGGTTGTACGGCGTGCCAGACAATGGAAAGAGGCGCTTGCTCTGGCGCATCGTTTTGACCCAGAGGCGATGGTGGAGAGCTACATTCCGGGGCATGAAGCTGCGGTGTCTCTTGTCGGATCAGCAACAGAAGGGGTGACAGTACTTCCGGTGATCGAAATCGTGGCGCCGGAGGGATTTTACGATTTCTCGGCAAAGTACCAAAAGGGGAAGACTCAGTACCTCTGTCCCGCTCCATTCCCTCCGAAAGTTATTCGGAGAATTAGTGAATTGGCGAGGAGGACCTATGAGGTATTGGGGTGCGAAGGTGCCGCCCGCGTGGATTTTCGGATCACTCCGAGAGGAAAACCCTATGTGTTGGAGATCAACACGGTACCCGGCATGACAGAAACGAGTCTGTTGCCTATGGCGGCTGCTCGGGTCGGAATCGGGTACGATGCTTTGGTCGAACGAATTCTTCAGTCGGCACTGGATCGCGCTGCTCGATGTACTCCTGCTGCAAGAGAGGAGTCAGCTCGATGAGTCTCTTCAAGCAGCGTCAAGCCAAGCCTGTGGGGCCTAGAAAGAATCAATGGAGAGATCCGCAAGGGGAGAGGGCGAAGAAATATGCAAGCCGGGAAGGGAGGGCAACACGAACCTCCGTGGCGCACTGGGTTGGTGTGGTGACCAGCGCGGCCTGTGGGGCATCGCTCGTCGTGTTCGGCGCGAATTACTCAGGACCCGCGCTTCAACAACTCTTGGAAATCAAGACCATCACCGTCGACGGCCTCTCCCGTCTTGATAAGCAACAGGTGATTGACTTGGCAAAAGTAAAACCTGGAGCACCGCTACATCACATCGTCACGACCGTCATTAAGGACCGGGTTGAAGCTCATCCGTGGGTGAAGGCGGCCGAAGTAACCCGTGTTCCATTCCATGAATTGCGGATCGCGATCCGTGAGCGAAAGCCTGCAGCGATTGTTCGGACGGAGTCCCAGAATGTTCTGTGCGATGAAGACGGGTATGTACTGACCAAGCTTGGTCAGTTGGATGATGAGGCCCTACCGCTCGTGACGGGCATCGATCTCCACGGGTTGATGCGAGGGACCGAATCAGTCCGACAGGCAGTGATGTCCGGAGTCGAACTCGCCAAAGTCGTTGGGCAATCGTTCGACGGACGGCTGCATGTGCTTGCGGATAACCCGTCCAACTTAGTGGCCCTCGTCCAAGGCATGCGATTCCAATTTGGTGATGAAGCCCTCACAGAGCAGTGGGATCGGTTCCGTCGCGTCAAGCCGACATTAAAAACGCGAAATGGTGACGGACAGGGGCGTGGCGTGAGTGAAGTAGATCTCCGGTACGAGAATCGAATCATCCTACGGGAAGGGGGGTGAATGCAGTGCCGAAACGAGATCACATTCTAGTCGGGCTCGACATCGGAACGACGAAGATCTGTGCGATCGTTGCGGAAATCGCCGATGCCGGCGGGCTCAATATTATCGGTGTTGGATCGAGCCCTTCGCGAGGTCTGCGCAAAGGTGTCGTGGTTGATATCGAAAGTACCGTGGAATCGATCAAGAAAGCGGTCGAAGAGGCGGAGTTGCTGGCGGGTGTCCAAATCAACTCGGTTTATACCGGCATCGCAGGCAGCCATATTTCCGCTGAAAACTGTAAAGGCGTGGTGGCACTCAAACGAGCGGAGGTGACACGAGAAGATATTCAGCGCGCGATCGAAAGTGCGCGCACGCTTGCCGTGATCCCTCATGAACGGCGGATTCTTCATGTCTTACCTCGAGAATTCATGGTGGACGGGCAAGAAGGAGTCCGCGAACCATTGGGCCTGTCGGGGAATCGATTGGAAGTCAATGTCCATGTGATTACCGGGGCTGTGACCTCTGCGCAGAACATAGTAAAATGCGTGAATCGAGCGGGACTCGACGTCGTGGACATTATTCTCCAGCCTCTTGCCTCAAGTGAGGCGGTGCTGAGTCAAGAAGAGCGCGACTTGGGTGTGGTCATGGTCGACTTAGGAGGCGGGACCACCGATCTCGCGATCTTTTTGGATGGCAGTATTCGGCACTCCGCCGTTCTGCCCATTGGCGGTCAAAATTTAACGAAAGATTTGGCGTTTGGCCTGCTCACGTCGCAAACGGAGGCTGAAAAGATCAAGACACAGTACGGTGTCGCACGGACGGAATTAATAACGGGCCATCAGATCGTTGACGTGCCGTCGGTCGGTGACCGGCCGGCTCGGATATTTTCTCGGCGGGATGTCGCCGAGATTTTGGAGCCACGTGTTGACGAGATGTTTGAACTGGTCAGGCGGGAAATTACACGGGCCGGCTACGAAGGGATATTAGGTGCCGGCGTGGTGATCACCGGTGGCACCTCACTGTTAGAGGGCATGCCGGACACGGCTGAAAAAGTTCTCAACTTGCCGGCCCGCCGAGGGATGCCCTCCGGTGTCGGAGCGCTTCGAGATCAGGTCAGCCATCCGAGCCATTCGACCGGGGTCGGTCTGTTGTTGCATGCTCGGCGACATGTGGATGAATTGGAAACGGCCGGGCTTCGTAATGGAGGAACCTGGGCCAGAATGTTCGGGTGGACGAAGAAGGTGTTGGAGGTCTTTTAACCTTTTATGATCGGCAGGAGGCCGGTGGTCGTCCTGCGGGGTGATCGGAGGAGGTGGCTCAATGTTCTCATTTCAAGAAGATGTGCTGTCGCCGGTCCGTATCAAAGTGATCGGAATCGGTGGCGCAGGGTGTAACGCGATCAACACCATGATCACCTCCGGATTAGCTCGAGTGGATTTTATCGCCAGTAACACCGATCTGCAGGCGCTCGATCGGTCCTTAGCGTCCTATAAAATTCAGCTCGGGCCAGACCGCACCCGTGGGTTGGGTGCGGGCGCCAAGCCGGAAATCGGGCGGGATGCAGCACTTGAGAGCAGAGAGCCTATTCGTGAATGTATCGATGGGGCAGACATGGTGTTTGTCACCGCCGGTATGGGCGGAGGGACCGGCACCGGTGCGGCACCTATCGTCGCCAGCATTGCTCGCGAAATGGGGATTCTGACGGTCGGTGTCGTGACGAAGCCGTTTCAGTATGAAGGTCAACGTCGACATAAGCATGCTGAGGAGGGCATCCGAGAGCTCCGCCGCCATGTTGATACGTTGCTCATCATTCCCAACCAACGGCTGCTCGGGATTGTTGATAAGGCAACTCCGCTTCTCGAAGCATTCAAGGTGGCCGATGATGTCCTGCGTCAAGCCATTCAAGGCATCGCCGATGTCATTACCACCACCGGCCATGTGAATGTGGACTTCGCCGACGTTCGTACGGTGATGTCACACACGGGACGTGCGGTGATGGGAATGGGTGTGTCTCGAGGGCCGAATCGGGCGATTGAAGCAGCCCAAAAGGCGATGTGTAGCCCACTCCTTGAGGAAGGAAGTGTTGAGGGGGCTCGCGGGGTCCTCCTGAATATTACCGGAGGTCCCAGCATGTCACTGCATGAGATTGAAGAGGCGGCCTCCATCATTCAGCAGACGGCGGATCCCGAAGCCAACATCATCGTCGGGCAAGTCATCAATCCCGACATCGGCGAAGAGCTCATCATTACGGTCATTGCAACCGGGTTTGAACGGGAAGAGAATCCTGCAAGCGTGGCACCAGAAGCGGATCGGGGAATAAATCGGTCGGCGAAACCAATCCAACCTGTATTGGCCGGTGTCGTCGCCTCTCTCGCGGCAGAGCGGCCGGTGAAGGATCTCGATCGCCCGACGTTTTTACGGAGAATGAGTGAAGCGAAAGAGTCAGCAGATCGGAGCGCACTGACAGCCGAGGACGAGTGGGATGTGCCGACGTTTCTGCGTAAACAAACAGACTAATGGCGTCTCGGTTATCAGATGAGGGAATGGTGAACGTCGATATGGGGAGTCCAGCGGTGGTCATTACCGTCCCGGCATTTTCGGCCGCCACAAATCAGATCCGGCATTTTTTTGGAACTCGGCAGCACGCGATGGGGCTTGACCTCGAAGTTGGCGTTCCTCGCCGAGGCGCAGCGGTGGCAGGAGCGACTTCGTGGACGCTGACCGTGAAGCAGGTTCATGGAACGGATGCGCTCGTGGTAGATCGCGCGCTGACACCAACGGACCGATTTGCGGGAGGCTGGGATGCCTTGGTGACAGATCAGCCAGGAATTATGGTGGCAGTGCGGACGGCCGACTGCGTCCCCATTTTGATGCATGACCCCAAGCATCGAGTCGTAGCGGCGATTCACGCCGGCTGGCGAGGCGCGGTGGCGGGCATCGTGCCCAAAACACTCACACTATTGGCGTCGCGATTTGGGTCACGTCCAGACCAGGTTCAAATCAGTATCGGGCCTTCCGCAGGCGTCTGCTGCTATGAAGTGGACGAGCCTGTGCTAGACAGTCTGTCCAAGGGGTTTTCGAGTTGGGGAAAAGTGGTGCGAAGCAAGAACGATGGACGAGCACATTTGGATCTGAAGGCTCTCATCCGAGAACAGGTGCAGGAGCATGGCGCCACTCCGCAACGGGTTACGACCGTCAACCTGTGTACGATTTGCCATGACGATCTCTTTTTTTCCTATCGGCGAGAGGGGAAAGTCAACGGCACCATGGTGAGTGCCATCGGTTTGCCGTTCAAGCGAAGATAAGTCAGACTCTGCCGAATAATTGGGCCTGTTCGCTGGAATTCAGACGGTCGGCCGAGTGAGCAGACGGGATGTATCAGAGAGGGTGATGGAATTGCTCATCGGAGAGACAATTGCTGAACGTGTTCAATCGGTGCTCTCAAAGATTCGATCTGCTGAAGAAAGAGCCGGTCGATCTGGTGGAAGCGTTCGTCTCGTGGCTGTCACAAAAACCGTATCGGTCGACCACATGACGGAAGGGCTGCAGGCCGGCTTGACGATCTTAGGGGAAAATCGCGTTCAAGAGGCGCTTCCCAAACGAGCCGCCCTTACCGAAGCGCCGGTTCGCTGGCATTTTATCGGGCATCTACAGCGGAGGAAGGTACGGTCGGTGATTGGCCTCTTCGAGATGATCCATTCTGTGGATACGGTGGATCTTGCTCAAGAGATCGATCGACGGGCCGGAGAATCCGGACATCGTCAAAGTGTCTTAATTGAGGTCAACATGGGAAACGAACCGACGAAGGCAGGGTTTCATCCTGAGGACGTCGTGCGATCCGTATTGAGTATGGCGGAGCTTCCTCACATCGGTATCAAAGGGTTGATGACGATTCCTCCACAGACCGATAATCCTGATTCGTCTCGACCGTATTTTCGGAAACTCAACGAGTTAGCCAGAGAGATCGCAGCGTTCAAGATCCCATCCGTGCGTATGGATGAACTGTCAATGGGCATGTCGAACGACTATGAAGTAGCGATCGAAGAAGGGGCAACGCTTGTCCGCGTCGGCACCGCGCTTTTCGGAGCACGCCATGTCTAAGACGGCTCTCACGAATAAGCTGGGGATGATCGGCGGTGGTCGAATGGCCGAGGCCTTAATCAGTGGAGTGCTTTCCGCGAAGCTATACAGACCTGACCAAATCCTGGTAGCTGATCCAGATGTGGGTCGGCTGGACCATCTCAAAACGCGCTATGGCATTCAGGCTGGTGGGACGAACCAGGAGGTAGTCGGTCTGAGCGACGTCATCGTTTTGGCTGTGAAACCACAGGTGATGACTGAGGCACTCAGCGGGATTCGCGCTATCTTGACCAAGCAACTGGTCATCTCTGTTGCGGCCGGAGTGAACATCAGTCGAATTATGGGCAGCTGTGGTTCCAGCACCCGTATCATCCGTGCGATGCCTAACATGCCCGCTATGGTTGGAGAAGGAATTACCGCGTTGGCGATCGGCCCGAAGGTGGATGAAGACG
>CABVRS010000043.1 GCA_902500745.1 uncultured Nitrospira sp. | reverse complement strand
CACTATGAAAATCAAGATTTGCGGGATTACCAATATCGAGGACGCCGAGGTTGCGGTACGGGCCGGTGCGGATGCGTTGGGATTTGTCATGTACCGCAAGAGTCCGCGTTTCGTGGAGCCTGCGGTGGCGAGAGCCATTATTGGGGGGCTTCCCCCGTTTGTGCTTCCGGTTGGAGTGTTCGTCAATGAAGAAGCCGAGAAGGTTCGGGCACTTATGGATGAATGCGGCCTCGCGTTGGCCCAATTGCATGGCGATGAATCGGCTCACTATTGTCAGCACCTCGGCCGTCCGGCTCTCAAGGCGATTCGTCTGAAAGACCGGGGTAGCTTTCTGGCGTTAGCTGAATTTCATGGACGGGCGAACGTGCGAGGGTTTCTGATCGATGCATTTTCAGACCAAGCCTATGGCGGAACGGGACAGACGGTCGATTGGACGTTGGCTCAGGAAGCCGCTCGATCCGCGCCGATCATTCTGGCCGGAGGTTTGAATCCTGGAAATGTTGCACAGGCGGTCCAAATGGTGCGCCCCTATGGAGTCGATGTGAGTAGCGGAGTAGAGCGGAGTCCAGGCAAGAAAGATCCGGACAAAGTACAAGCATTTATTCGCACCGCGCGGCTTGTGCCTGTCAGATAGGCGCGATTATACTGCAGACGATTTGTCGAGGAGGAGTCGTTCACATGCTTCCAGATAGCCATGGCCGGTTTGGACCCTATGGTGGCCGATATGTGCCTGAAACCCTCATGCCGGCGTTGCTGGAGTTGGAAGAGGAGTATGCCAAGGCCAAGAAAGACCGCCGCTTTCAGACCGACCTCGCCTATTACCTGAAACAGTACGTGGGGCGCCCGACCAGTCTCTACCGTGCCGATCGGCTCACCAAGAAATTGGGTGGGGCCAAGATTTATCTGAAGCGCGAAGACCTCTGCCATACCGGCGCGCACAAGATCAACAATGCCATCGGGCAAGTGCTGCTGGCCATGCGCATGAAAAAGCGACGAATCATCGCCGAAACAGGAGCCGGCCAACATGGCGTGGCCACCGCCACGGCGGCCGCCATGTTCGGACTGCAATGCGAGATTTATATGGGCACCGAAGATATGCAGCGGCAGGCGCTGAACGTCTATCGTATGCGTCTCTTGGGCGCGACCGTGACAGGGGTTGATGCCGGTAGCCGGACCTTGAAAGACGCCATCAGTGAAGCGATGCGGGATTGGACCACGAATGTACGAACGACCCATTACATTCTCGGTTCAGTGTTAGGCGCGCATCCCTATCCCATGATGATCCGCGATTTTCAGGCCATCATCGGCAAAGAGGCGCGGAAGCAAATCCTGGCTGCGGAAGGGAAGTTGCCGAATTATCTCGTGGCCTGTGTCGGGGGGGGGAGCAATTCCATCGGCTTATTCCATGCGTTTCTGGGAGATCACAAGGTGAAGATGATCGGGGTGGAAGCCGGAGGGAGTGGGATTGTGAGCGGAAAACATGCGGCTCGATTCTCAGGTGGGAAGCCAGGCGTCTTACAAGGCACCATGACCTACCTGCTGCAGGACGATAACGGGCAGATCAATTTAACCCATTCCGTCTCGGCCGGGTTGGACTATGCGGCGGTCGGACCGGAGCATAGTCTCTACCATGATCAGGGTCGTATCGAATATACCTATGCGACGGACACGGAGGCGATGTCAGCCTTTGATCTCCTGGCGCGTGAAGAGGGCATCGTGCCTGCGCTCGAAAGCGCGCACGCCATTGCGGAAGTGGTCAAGTTAGCGCCAACGCTCAAGAAGTCGCAGCTCATCATCGCCAACCTGTCTGGTCGTGGAGACAAAGACGTGCAGCAGGTGGCGAAGATGCGAGGGGTGACTCTGTAAGTGATCGGTGAAAGGTGAAGGGTGAAGCGTCATGCGTGAACGGCACAAAGCATCAACCGGTCGACAGAGGGTGACTTCGGGCTCATCACCCATCACCTACCACTCAGTACTGACTCAAAACCGACTCGATACGACGTTTCGACGGCTGAAGGACGACAGCAAGAAAGCCTTGATCGCCTATCTCATGGCAGGGGATCCCGGACTCGCGGAAACCGAACAGCTGGTGGTGGCGCTGGAAGAAGCGGGTGCCGATATCATCGAACTGGGCGTGCCTTTCTCGGACCCGATCGCAGACGGGCCGGTCATTCAACAGGCCGCCGAGCGTGCTTTGAAGAACGGTACGTCGCTACGCAAGATCCTGGCTTCCGTCAAGTCGCTCAGGCAGCGCACGGAGATCCCGATTGTCCTCATGTTGTATTACAACTCGATTCATGCGATGGGTTGTGAAGAATTTTGCAAGTCGGCAAAGGCTGCTGGAGTAGATGGATTGATTGTGCCCGATATGCCGCCGGACGAAGCAGAACCGCTCAAGAAGCCGGCGGATGCGACGGGACTTTCGCTGATCTTCTTGCTGGCGCCGACCAGTACAACCGATCGCCGCAAGCTTGTTGCCAAAGAGTCACATGGATTTGTCTACTATGTCTCGCTGACGGGGATTACAGGATCGAAACTCAGCAACGTTGGGGACATCCACGATAACATCAAGAAATTAAGGAAAGTCTCCGGATCTCCCGTCGCCGTAGGTTTTGGCGTGGCAACACCGGAGGATGCCGCGCGTGTCTCAAAGATGGCCGATGGGGTGATCGTCGGCAGCGCCATCGTCAAACAAATCGCAGCGCATCAACAAGATCCCGGCATGGTCGGACACGTCGCCGAGTTTGTGCGATCGTTGAAAGCTGCGATGGTGCCGGCCTAGCTAATTACCTGGGGAAGACCCTCCGGCCAAAGGTGAAAATTGACGCACAAAACACGATCTGGCCCTGGTATTTGACCGCTAGGTTTCCATAAAGAATGTCCTCATTGTGCCTTGTGAGTCTCTCACCTCGCCCTTGGTAATGGTGGTCTAAAACCGCCTGCGTTGGTGGCCGAGCAAGGCCATCTTCTGATTCCGTACACTGCAACTGCTATCCGAATATCTCCTGCCAACTTTTCTCGCAATGCTTTGGTCATTTGGGTTTTGTTGCTACAGTAACGAAATTGCGAGATCCGGTGTGCGTTCTTTTTAGGATTCATCGACAGTCATGGCCAGTGCGCTCCTCTACGATCGGCTTCAATTTGCCTTTACTGCCACCTTCCACTACCTCTTTCCGCAGTTAACGATGGGGCTGGCCTTGCTGCTGCTCTATTTGCGCAGCCGGGTCTTGCTCACTGGCGATGAACATGTTGAGGAAGTGGCAGACTTTTGGACGAAGATCTTCGCCCTCAATTTCGGATTCGGCGTCGTCACTGGGATCCCGCTCGAATTTCAGTTCGGAACGAACTGGGCTCGTTTTTCCAACTATGCGGGAGGCGTGATCGGGCAAACGCTGGCCATGGAGGGGGTCTTCGCTTTTTTCCTGGAATCTTCGTTTCTCGGTATCCTGCTGTTTCGCAAGCGATTCAGTCGCCGGGTGCAATGGTTTGCCACCTTCATGCTTTTTGTTGGTACGTGGTTGTCGGGCTACTTCATCTTGGCCACAAACGCCTGGATGCAGCATCCTGTCGCCTATCAGGTAGCAGCTGACGGCCGGGTGTTCGTCACCAGTCTGAGCGGGCTACTCACGAACCCGTGGCTCTTCTGGCAATTCACGCACAACATGACAGCCGCGATCGTCACGGCGTCCTGCGTGGTTGCTGCGGTGGGTGCGTACTATGTGTTATCTGGTCAGCATCTGCCCCATGCAAAAACGTTTCTTCGGACCGGTGTCGTTGCCGGCGCGATCTCGTCTGGACTGATGATTTTCCCAACGGGGCATGGCAATGCCGATCAGGTGTTCAAATATCAACCAGTCAAGGGAGCGGCGTTTGAGGGGCTCTTCACGACAGAGCGAGAGGCCGGGCTTTATCTAATTGGGCAACCCAATCTTGAAACGATGACCATCGACAACCCGATTGAGATTCCCGGAGCACTCAGTATTCTCGTGTACAAAGATCTCTATGCCAAAGTCAAAGGGCTCGATGCGTTTTCTCGCGACGAGTGGCCGGATAATATTCCGCTTCTCTATTATGCCTATCATGTGATGGCTGGATTGGGGACAATTTTTGTCACTCTCTTCGGCATGGCCCTCCTGGCTTTGTGGCGAGGCTGGCTGTTTGATATGAAGTGGCTGCTGTGGTGGCTGATGTTGTGTGCCCCGTTCCCATACATTGCCACGTCTGCCGGGTGGATGACCGCCGAGCTGGGGCGGCAACCCTGGCTGGTTTATGGCTTATTGCGCACATCAGAGGGTACCTCACCGCTCGTGCATTCGGGGAATGCCCTCTTCACCTTGATTGGGTTCTTAGGGTTGTATCTGCTCCTTGGCTTGCTGTTTGTCTTACTCGTCAGCAAACTCATTCGACAGGGGCCTACCTCAATCGACTCCCCCACGACGCCCGTTCCTCAAGGACCAGGCCATTAAATGGAAATAGAAACCGCGTGGTTTATCGTTGTCACCGTGATGTTGGCCATGTATGTGGTCTTGGATGGTTTTGATTTCGGCGTCGGCATCATCTATCCATTCGTCGCCAGGACCGAAGCGGAGCGGCGAACGGCGCTCACTTCAATCGGTCCAGTGTGGAATGCGAACGAGGTGTGGTTGATCGCGGCCGGCGCCGTGCTGTTTTTCGCCTATCCCAAGGCCTATGCGTCTGGATTCAGCGGCTTCTATCTCGCACTTATCCTCGTATTGTGGCTGCTCATCTTTCGTGGCTTGGCGTTAGAATTACGGGCCCAGGTCGACCATGTGCTGTGGAAGCAAGCCTGGGATACGGCTTTTACCACGTCCAGTTTGCTCCTGGCGATTGTCTTCGGCACGGCCTTGGGAAATCTGATCCGAGGAGTGCCCCTCAATCGAGATGGGTATTTTTTTGTTCCCCTCTGGACGAACTTTCAGCCTGGATCGAACCCTGGAATCCTGGATTGGTTCACCGTGCTCCTGGGGCTGACCAGCGTGGTGGTTCTGGCCTTCCATGGCGCAAGTTACCTCGTCATGAAAACAGAAGGCACCCTGTATGAACGGGCCATCTCGGCCGCCTGGATTTTTGGGTGGCTGTCAGCAGGGTGCACGGCGCTGACCGTGATGGCCGTGCCAATGGTTCAACCAAACTTGAGTCTCAACTTTTCCCGTCACCCCGGGGTGTACCTTACGCCGGGGATTGGGGTTATTGCTCTGGGATACAGCCTATATTTCAGGCTTTGCCGGCGTGATCTCTCTGCTTTTCTTGCGTCTTGTGTTTTTATTTTTTTCATGCTCGCCAGCGTGATGTTTGGCATGCATCCGTACATCTTGGTCTCAACGACAGATCTAACATTCAGCCTCACCGTCTATAACGCAGCCACCGATCCCTATGGGCTAACCGCTGGGATTGGCTGGTTTGTGTGTGGGTTCCTGCTTATTCTGATCTGCCAGATCTACCTCCATTCCCGGTTCCTTGGGAAGACTCGGGCTGATGATGCGCATTGATTGCACGGCGTTCACCACTAGAGTCTAAGGGTACTAGAACGGCTCGGCTTGGTTATCGGCCTAGAGACAGTACAGATGTTATATCTGTTGCATCTTGCGTATGTTCCGAAATTTCCCCGAACCAGCAAAGCTCTGGGTTAGGGCTTGGGAAAACACCGGTTCAATTCGTAGCAGACATCGGAGAGGTGCAATGCGATGGTCAGAATCAGGGTTTGGCTTGCGGAGGCATGTACTTGATCATTTCATCAGCCAGGTCTTTGGCAATTTCTTTCAGACTCGGCTTGATGAACATGTAGCTGTTGGACCGTTCATGGCGCGCTTTCCAGACTGTGGTGCCGGTTGCGGCATCGATCAGGCGGAGGCTCAATCCGACTCGTCCGACATTATCGCCCTCCTTCCGCACGTATTCCCATGAATTGACTCTGACGACCAGAAAAGAATCGACGTTGAGCGATTTCCCAAGCTTGACGGCGGAATCTTTGTCGGACTGCCCGGTCATCTCGAGACGGGAGAAATAAAATACCAGGGAGTCGAATGCTTCTTTGGAGGCCTGGAAGATATCGGTGACGTTTTCTGGGGTCACGACCCGTTCGATACGTCCCTGCCGATTGAGTGCGACGGCCAAGACCTCTTGAATGTCTTCGCGGGCGCTGTCGTATTGACTCGACATCGGTGGCAACACGGCGATGCTCTGCGGTCGGAATACCCTGGCGCCTGGGCCTTCCCACACTTCCTGCAAGCCTCCACAACCACTGAGGACCAGAACAAGGCCGAGGACGGCTACGAATTGCGTGTAAGATCGAGACAGCATAAGCCTAGTATACCATCAGAAAGTGAAAGAAATGGAAGCGGAAACTAAGGCGCCTTTTTCGCGGAAGTCATATCCTCCCCCGGCATCGGCGCGAAACATAAACCACCGTACGCCTAACCCCGCCGTCGGGACGAACGGGGTGGACGCGTCCTGCATATTCTTGAACGTTCCGATTCTGAACGATAGAAATTCAGACAAGATCGTTTGCTCAAGTCCCAAGCTCAAGAGCTGACTTTTCACGCCGGGCACAAAGGTCTTGTTCGATGTGACATCCACATCGGCTGTAAGTGTCAAGGATGAGTAGGGGTTGATCGCGACACCTGCCCGAACTTGCGGATCCAATTTTAACTCCCCTCCACCCGCGGCATCGAATGTCGGTGTATTGATATCTTTCGCGACGATCCCAAACCTGATCAACGACGAGGGGCGATAGATAGCTCCGATATCAATGCCGTAGGTGGTGGAGATGGTCGGTTTGCCGAAGTGATCGGTCGTGCTGACACCGCTTCCGCTCTGGAGGCCGGTCGCACCATTGTAAGACGCGCCTTGAATAACTTTTGCAGTAATTCCGATGGCAAAGGTTTTATCGGAAAAGGCATAGGCATAGGAAAATGCCAATTGTCTGGCCTCGAGACCGCGCAGAGCCATCTGGCCCGCGACGCTGATGGGCGTGCCGAGTCCACCCGGTTGGGTTGCTTGCGCCGGTGTCGAGACAAATCCGCCGCCGGTCGCGACATCTGAGACGTTGAACCCGAAGGCATGCTCACCGAGGTGTCCCTTTACATACAGGCCGGCGGATCCATTGACCGAGACTGCCGCTCCCGGTTGATTGATACGATCGGCGATGTCTTGAGCCTTGGCGAGATTGATCGCAGAGGTATCGCTGGTGTTGAATTTTTCCAGGTCGTTCAGCGCATCACCCAAACCAAGGCGATCAATTGCCAGTCCCCCTCCCTGCGCACGGATATCCACGGTCTGGGTTATGGCCAATCCGGCGGGATTCCAATAGGTCGCAAGGGCATTGGTGGTGACGGCGACGCCGGCGCCGCCCATGCCCATGGCACGAGGACCGGCGATGACAAATTCTGCAGCGGATACCTGAGACGCCAGCGCTGAGCTAGCCAGCAAAACGGCTATGCGAATCGATGGCGACCAGCGCATGTCAAATCCTTGGCCAGAGCTAACGTAGCGAGTCTAGAGAAGGAACGGTTGTTCGTCAAGGATTGCAGCCGTTCCGACTCATTCCATGACGGTCTGGTGCCCGACAAGAGACCGCAAGCGGTCTCACCACATCGGGAACAGATGAGTCTAAGGGGGAAATGATAAAGAGGTCTACTCAACTCAGGCGATCTGCCCGTCCTGCATGTGAATGATGCGGTCGGATTGGGCGGAGAGTTTATCGTTATGCGTCACGATCACGAACGTCGTTCCACGTGTTTTGTTCAACGTGCGCATCAGTCCGAACAACCCTTCCCCGCTCTGGCTATCAAGATTGCCGGTCGGTTCGTCGGCCAAGACAAGGTCTGGGTTCTGTATTAACGCACGGGCCATGGCAACTCGTTGTTGTTCACCCCCGGAGAGCTCGCCGGGCTTGTGATGGAGGCGATGCCCTAATCCGACTTCCATAAGAAGTGCTGTGGCGTCGGCTTGAACTGAGGCCGGCTCGCGACGTTGGACGAGCGCCGGCATACAGGCGTTTTCCAGCGCCGTGAACTCAGCGAGCAAGTGGTGAAACTGAAACACAAACCCGATCCGTCGATTGCGAAACTCCGCTTGCTGGGTATCCGTCATGCGGAATAGGTCCTGCCCATCGAACGTCACGGTCCCGCTGGTGGGTTTATCAAGGGTCCCAATAATATGAAGCAGGGTGCTTTTGCCGGCGCCGGAGGCCCCCACGATGGCCACCAACTCGCCTCGTTGAATCTCAAGATTGATCCCATTGAGGACGGGCAGTTCAGAGGACCCCATCGAAAATGATTTATGGAGGTTGATCGCCTTAATCATATCCAGTGATGAGCGATGAGTCCCGAGGACTGAGGCTTGGAACGTAGGGATGGGAACGGCAAATCAGTCCTCAATTCTCAGTCCTGCGAGTCTACTCATAACGTAACGCCGCGACCGGCTCGAGCTTCGCGGCCTGATTAGCCGGATACACCGTGGCGACAAAACTGATCAGAATCGCGGATCCCGCCACGAGCAAGACATCTTCAGCCAGCACATGAACCGGAATGGTCGATATGTAATACACGGACGGATCAAACGTCCAAAACGTTTGAATCAGCCAGAGAAATGTATAGCCGAGCGGGATGCCGATACCGGTGCCGGCAAATCCAATGATCAATCCGTTCAGCATGAAGATGCGTCGAATACTCCGCTTGGTCGCACCCATGGCTTTGAGGATCGCGATTTCCTTCTGCTTTTCCGTCACGATCATGGTCAGGGTGCTGACGATGTTGAACGAGGCCACGATCGTAATCAAGACGAGCAGGAGAAACATCATCGTCTTCTCCAGCTTCAGCGCCGAGAAGAGATTGCGGTTCATCTGCATCCAATCTCTGGCTCCGTGGCTGAATCCCAGCTCCTGCTCGATGCGACGAGCGGTCTCTGCGGCTTGGAAGACATCGGTCACCTTGACCTCGATCCCGGACACACTTCCGGTCATATTGAAAAATTTTTGAGCTTCACCGAGCTCAATGTAGGCCAGTGATGAGTCGTATTCGTACATGCCGGAATGGAAGAGTGCGACGATCGCAAAGGTTCTGATTTTGGGCACCATCCCCATCGCACTGATCGGACCGACAGGCGAGACCACGTTGACGGTGTCGCCGACGAACACGCCTAGTCTCAGCGCCAGCTCTTTCCCGAGAATAATGCCGGGCTTCTCAACCGTTTTGAGATTGCCATGAGGGTCATCCGCCGGTGCTTCGGTCACCTTCACGGGGGTGAGCAGGTCAAGCAGTTGGCCGGAGGTAATGTTTTTCGAGAGCTCGGTGACGTTGGCTTCACGTTTTGGGTCGATCCCACGGAGCACGATTCCCTGCACGCCCGATTGAGTGGTCAGGAGCACTTGGCGGAGGACAAAGGGCGTGGCGGCCACGACATCGGGTACCGTCTGAATCTTGTCGGCTAGATCATCGTAGTCGGTCATGTTTTCTTTCATGCGTTCTTGGACGATGATATGGGCTGTCGTGCCGAGAATCTTGCTCTGAATATCTTCCCGGAAGCCGGTCATAATCCCAACTGTGCCGATGAGCGCTGCGACGCCCAGCGTGATGCCGGCGATCGATACGAAAGTGTTCAACGAGATCGTTCGGTTCCGACGCTTCGCGCGCAGGTAGCGGAGCCCGACAAAGATTTCATAGGGGAGGGCCACGCTATGGTTTCTCCGGCCTCAATTGAGGAAAGAGAACCACATCGCGGATGGAGGCCTGATCGGTGAACAGCATGATCAACCGGTCGATGCCGATCCCTTCTCCGGCGGTCGGCGGCATCCCGTACTCCAGGGCGCGCAGGAAATCCTCGTCGACGAGATGCGCTTCATCGTCCCCCGCCTCACGCTGAGCGGCCTGACCGTCAAACCGTTCACGTTGGTCCAGCGGATCGTTCAACTCGGAAAAGGCGTTGGCGATCTCTCTGCCTGCGATGTAGAGCTCGAATCGATCGGTCAGAGTTGGGTCTGAATCTTTTCGTCTGGCGAGCGGAGAAATATCGATCGGGTAATCAGTAATAAATGTCGGCTGCTGCAAATTCGGCTCGACGGTTTCCTCGAAGATCTCATTGACGATCGTGAACAACGTCGCCTTTGGATCCACCGGCACGCGCAGTCGCTTAGCGGTCGCCAATGCCTGTTCTCGATCCCGTAGCACCGAGGGGTCGAGACTATTCACCTCAAGAATAGCTTGGTGATAGGACCATCGTCGCCATGGAGGCGTGAGCACAATGTCGGTCCCTTGGTAGGGGATGACCGTCTTCCCGAGTACCTGTTGGGCGAGGCTGGAGACCAGCTCTTCAGTGAGCGCGATCAGGTCCTGATAATCCGCGTACGACACATAGAACTCCAGCATCGTGAACTCGGGATTGTGGATCGTCGAGATGCCTTCATTCCTGAAGTTCCGATTGATCTCAAATACACGCGGAAATCCACCGACGATCAGGCGTTTCAGATAGAGTTCCGGGGCGATACGCAAATAGAGATCGACGCCGAGTGCATTGTGGTGCGTGACGAATGGCTTGGCCGCGGCGCCTCCGGGAATCGGATGCATCATAGGGGTCTCGACTTCAAGGAACCCCCGTTCGATCAGAAACGCGCGGATGCCGGCGATGATGCGGCTCCTGGTGGAAAAAATCTGGTGGACTTGCGGATTGGCGATCAGATCGACATAACGTTGTCGATACCGGGTTTCGACGTCCGTCAGACCGTGCCACTTCTCTGGAAGCGGACGGAGGGCTTTGCTGAGGAACGTCAGCTGATGAACTTCAACTGTGAATTCATTGGTCTTCGTGCGGAACAGGGTTCCTGTGACGCCGATCCAATCGCCGAGATCGAGTTGCTCTACGACGGCATAGGCCTGCTCCGACAAGAGATCTTTCTTGAGGTACACCTGGAGGCGATCCGCTCCGTCCTGCAGGACGGCGAATCCGGCCTTCCCAAATCGACGCAGCGCGACGACACGTCCGGCGATGGTGCAGGAGATCTTTTCCTGCTCCAGTGTGTCCTTCGGTTTGTCCCCGTGCTGCTTCAGCAGTTGTCCGGCCCGATCCGTAACCTCGAAGCGGCCGCCATAGGGAGCGACGCCGGCTTCTCGAAGAAGGTCGAGTTTTTTAATCCGTTGTTGCCGCTGTTCGTTCAGTTCGTCCATGGTTCAATTAGGCGATGACTACAAATCGTCCTCAGGTCCACCGACTGGCACGAGCGGCTCACCGCCTTTTCCAAGCTTCTTTTTCAAAAACGCCTCGATAAATCTATCGAGATCACCGTCCATGACGGATGACACATTGCTGATCTGATGGCCGGTTCGATGATCCTTCACCATCTGGTAGGGCTGAAATACATAGGAGCGAATCTGACTGCCCCACGCAATGTCCTTCTTCTCGCCGACGATCGCGTTGAACTCTGCTTCTTTCTTTTTCTGTTCCAATTCAAAGAGGCGCCCTTTCAAGATTTTCATAGCGCCGTTTCGATTCTGAAGCTGTGAGCGCTCATTCTGGCATTGCACGACGATGCCGCTCGGCAAGTGCGTAATGCGGATGGCGGTTTCAACCTTGTTGACATTCTGGCCTCCGGCCCCGCCGGCGCGGAAGGTATCGATCCGGAGATCCTTATCATCGACCACGACATCGATATCTTCACTCAGTTCCGGATACACGAAGACCGACGCAAACGATGTGTGCCGTCGCTTGTTCGAATCGAACGGGGAAATGCGAACCAATCGATGGACTCCGGCCTCCGCCTTCAGGTAGCCGTAGGCGTATGGTCCGGTGATAGAAATCGTCACGCTCTTGATGCCGGCTTCATCGCCGGGTAACAGATCTAAGGTTTCCACCTTAAACTTCTTGTGTTCCGCCCACCGCACATACATCCGGAGGAGCATCTGCGCCCAATCCTGGGATTCCGTGCCGCCAGCGCCTGGATGAATCGCGATGATGGCATTGTTAGGATCAAGGTCGCCGGAGAGGAGGAGCTCCAGGCGCAGCGTGGCGAGGCGCGGCTCCAACTGATTCAATTCACTGACAAGCTCGGCCTCGATCCCCGTGTCGGCGCTCTCATGCGCGAGTTCCAACAGGGCACCGAGGTCGCCCATCTTGGCCTCAATATCACGCCACTGCTGAAGGTCACGTTCGATGGTTGCCTTTTTCCGGCTTACCACCGCGGCGGTGCGGGTGTTGTTCCAGAAATGTGGCTGGCCCATCTGCGCTTCAAGTTCTTCCAACTCGGCGGTCATATGAGCGAAGTCAAAGATGCCCCCGTAATTCGGATACTTGCTCCCCGAGAGCGCGGACACGAACTTCTACTTCCTCTAACATGCAACGATCCTCCTTCTTCACTCACGCCGGTGTAATGGCCGTCAGGGCTGGTTCCTTCGTGCGGAAATACCCGAACAAGAACAAAAGTCCGCAGATTATAACACAGGCATGGGCAAACACATCGCCGTAATAACTATAAAATGTGCGGGTTTGTCTGGTCGGGATCGTAGCGGATGAGGCCTGTTCCGTGAACAGGGGCGTGGATTCGATGATCTGTCCGAATGGATCGACAAATCCGGAAATTCCCGTATTGGCGGCACGCGCAAATGCGAGGTGATTTTCGACCGAGCGGAAGACGACCATCGCAAAGTGCTGAGCCGGCGCCGAGGAAGGTCCAAACCATCCATCATTCGTGATCGTCACCAGAAACTCCGCTCCGCTGGCCGCGAATTGACGGACTAAGTCAGGGAAAATCACTTCGTAGCAGATGGCGACTCCGAACCGTACAGCCCGCGGGGTGGTGGACGTGCCGCGTTCCCAGGACTTGGGATGAAACGACAGAATTTTCGATCCCGGACCCGGCTCAAAGTCGCCGATGCCTTCGACAAGCTTGTCGAGAAAGAACAGCAACGATGATTTCAGGGGGATGTATTCTCCGAACGGCACGAGATGGTGCTTGTCATACCGGCCGAGGATCGTGCCGTCCGTCCCCAGCAGGTAGGCACTGTTCAGGAGGTACGGTCGGCGGTCCGGGTAAAACCGCAGGGCCGGGCTGCCGAGTAGGAGCGGCGCCTGAGCACGTTCTGCCCACGCGATCAGTTCCAGTTGATATTCCTTTTCGCGCTCCAAGATGAACGGTGTTGCCGCTTCCGGCCACACGATCAAGTCCGTATCGGTGCCCAGCTGAGCGGTCAGGCGGTCAAGGCGTCGCATGGTCTCATCGCGAAACGATGCATCCCATTTCACGGCTTGATCGATATTCGGTTGGATGACACCCACCGTGACGGAGGGGTGGGTGTGTTTCGTGTCCCTATCACTGAGAACCGCTGAACTGTAGAACCATGAAAGCACCATGCAAGCCGCTGCGGTCGTAAGGAGTTCCCACGGAAGTTTGACCGGATGAAAGCCACGGAAAAACGGCATGATCCACACAATCAGCTCGGCCATGGCCACATTCACCAGCACGACTAGGAAAGACACTCCATAGACTCCCGTATGGTCAGCGATTTGGATCAAGTCCAGCTCGCGGTACTGTGAATAGCCCAGGAGGCACCATGGCAAACCTGAGAGAAGGTAGGTTCGAAAGAGCTCGAGCGTGACCCAGAAGCATGGGGCGAAGAAAATTCCATAGCGTGGGATGAGCTCGCGGAGCCAGACAAACGCGAGACTATAGAGCCCGACGTACAGTCCGAGATAGGCGGTCAGGAGCAGCAGAATCGCGTAACTGATGGGCTCCGGCACCTTGCCGTAGGTCGTCATGGCCGTGACGACCCAGGCCATGATGCCGGTGAATCCAATGATACCGCTCAGCCAGCCGATCCAAAATGCGCGTGGTCTGGAACATTGATCGAGCGCGAGGTGGAGGGGAATGAGGACGACCCAGGCCAGCAATCCCCAGTCGAACTTTGGAAAGCAGAGAGGCAACAACAGTCCGCTCGCGCAGGCAAACATGATTTGGCGCGAACGAGCTCCATTCATCGTGCCGTACCTTAGCGAAAAGATTCGCCGACTTGCAAGAGAACATGCGAACAATCAGCAACTTGGGACGTTTACCACGTGCTTTTCCCCGGCAAGGTAGGGTATTCTTGATTCGTATGGAACGGCGTCAGCATCGTCGGGTTTCAGGACAAGTTAAGGCTGTGCTTCGGGCAAACTCGCATGAGGTGGAAGGGGAAGCGGTCGATCTTTCACTCGGCGGCGCCAGAATCGAGAGCACACTGGATGTTCAGCCGGGGAAACCGATCGTCGTCAAACTCCTGATTCCGGGTGACGACATGCCGATCGTCATCGAGCAAGCGCAGGTTCAATGGAGCATCGATCGGACCTTTGGTGTACGATTTCTCGACGTGCCGAAGGAAGAGCAGGACGAATTAGAAGCGTTGATCGAAGAATGTATTGCGCTGGATGAAGGAAGAGAGGCATGAAACCGGTGAGCACTCAGCACGAAACGCAACATGACGATCCGCGTGATTGGATGGGTGGCGAAGCGACGGTCGGTTCCCAAGCCCGCCGCTATATCCGCCGCCAAGCAGGGCCACCGGCATCGCTACTTGGTGTCATCCTCGGTCTCACCTTCCTCGGCGGCCTTGCCCTCGGCAGCTCCTTCGGCCTACTTTGTCGAACCAAAGACAAGTAGCGTCTCCGCCACAGTCGGTATCTCGCGAAACTGTTCCTGACCTCATATCGCTTTTCTCTAGTGCCAATAAATCTCCAGCCTTAGGCTAAGCTCGAGAAATCGTTGCTGTGCGAGCCGTTCAGGCAGCAATTGGTCACTTCCAGCTCAAATTCATGGAAAGTGCTTAGGAATTTGGTGCCGTGGAAGGGATAATCGAAGCGTGTGTTGTGCGCAACAGCAGGGAGGTATATGAAGCAAGAGACTCCTGGTACTCAGCAATCCCTTGGCGATGAAGCGATCATCAAAGATGGAATGAGAGTTGGCATCATTCTTACTGTTGCCATATCCATTCTCCTCGTGTTTATGGCCTTAGGTGTTCAATACGTGGACTTTGTGGTTCCAGACATGGTTCTCTACAACAACACCGGTCGCGAGATCGAGATTCACCTCGGAGGTGACATCACCGCTGTTTGGAAAGATTCCATAGGAAGAGTGAATCAGCCTGTGCCCTGTCGTGCCGGCATTGTTATTCTTCGAGAGTGTCAGAAGGGATACAAGCCGTTTAGTGTTGGCACGGTGAAGGAGAAGTGGTCCTATGAAGTGGTATATCCCCCAGCAGACTACAAGAAACGATGGAATTCCACCAAGATTGAATATCGGTATCAAATCGAAGCCGATGGCTCCATCTACCTTCTCAAACCTGACTCTGAATTCCCGGTGCACCATCTACCGCCACAACCGCCTGGATTTCCGTTAGTCCGCAAGGCTAACTGGGGGGATCGAGCAATAATAATTGAAAAATGAGCGTAAGGCTTGACGGCACACAGCTGCCCGATCCAGTCTGGACAGGCAATCCTTGAACTACTCCCGGGAGGTGCTTTCAGCGATCTGAACGAAGTCTTTATTCCACCGTCAGATCCACCTTCAAGACCAATTGGGCCTTCTCTCGTTTTTTCAGCCTGTTCTGCTATGATACGGCCCTATCATGAGCAACCCAGTCGTTCACCCTGCGCCGCTGAAACTGTTGCCGGCCTATACTGGTTGTACCTCGCTCGAGGAGGCTTTGACCCATCCGCGCCACCGCGCCATCTTATGGTTGGAAGTGTTGTTCAACGATCAGTTGGATGAATCCACTCTAGTACAACACCCCAGCGGGCGGGAGGCGTATGACGAGGCCTGTCGGTGGTATACCCAGTTCCGCGGTTTGATTCAGTTCATCGCGCCGCGCTCGCCGTTACCGGCACATGACGGCTCCATCGACTTTCGGCAGTATCGGACATTCGTTGAGGCCCTCTACTTTGTCAGCCCTGATGCTTGACCATATCCTCGTCCTGTTCGAAGAGTATGTCCGACAATCTGGACAACGGCTGGATGTGTTGTTGATCGGAAGGTTGGCCCTGTACGCCTATGGATCCTCTCAAGCCCACACCAACGATGTGGATGCCGAGCTCAGGCAAGATGTGGAACGAGTCAGCGCCTTTTTGAAACAGCATGGTGTCCCGTCGAATCTCAGCGAGAATATTTCCGGATGGTCCATTGTATCCTTGCCTCCCGGCTATCGGGATCGTGCCACTGTGCTGCATGAGCGGGAAAATCTTCGGGTCGTCGTACTGGACTCTACGGATTTTATTATCAGCAAACTACGCCGGGGGACTGAACAAGATTTTGCCGATGCGGAATTTGTGGTGCGACGCTATGGTGTGACTGTGGAAGCGATTCAGATGGCTGCCGATGCTGCTATTGCTGCTTCGCCCAAAGACACGGCGTTGTTTGTGTTTCGTAAAGCAGTTGCCCTGTTCCTCGAGCGACTGAGGTAACAACGTGAGGTCATGGTTTATACGATCCATTTGAGGATCGAGAAAATCGTCAGTCTTTCCTCGAAGCCAACTGCTCCACTTTCTGATGCACCCATCTGGACGGGGTTTCGCCAGTCGAGACAAAGGCCTGGCCGAAGCCAAGCACGAAGTGGGCGTCTTCGAGCTGTACTTCCCAGAGCGAAAAGTCACCAAACCCAAACATCCTCTCGGCCTGTGTATCGACAGTCTTCTGTTGTTTACGAACAGAACAGCCCTCGGCGTTCGGCACAACACAGTCGAGCAAGGAGATATCTTAGCCGGAGTTTAGCGGGTGGCACTACCAATGAGAAGGTAGTAACCGGCATTATAGAAGGCATGCAGTACGATGGAAGGATACACGGAGCCAAAGCGATCTCGTACGAAGCCGAAACAGAGGGAAGGGGCCAACACGAGCAAAGACCAGGAGATGGAATGGTTGAACAGATGGGCCCATACGAAAAGCAGAGATACTACGAGGTTGGCCATGGATAGGCCAAGCCATGTTTTCTGTCCCCATCTGGTTTCCAGTAACTGTCCCTGTATGGCGCCGCGGAACAGTAATTCTTCGAGCAGAGGATGCCAGAAGGTGGCGGAGAGAAACGCCGGTGACCATATGGCGTGCCAAGGTAGTGGTTGAGATACAAAGAGCCAGATCATGGCCAGCCATAGTATTGGGCCAAGAGCGAACAGCCAGAGAAATGCAGAGTCCCGATGAAAGCGACGAGGATCTTGAAGGCCCAGTACTGCCATGAGGCGGGTTGAACCCATTGGTTGTGGGAGGACATCAGACGAGAGGTCTTGGGCGGGGTCCGGTTCCCGTGCGGGTGACAGTGCTTGGATTCCGAAGATCGACCTCATCGGCTTCGTGCTCTCCACAACAAGACGACCACAGACATGAGTAGCATGGCGGGCAGCAACATGTCTCCGGTTGTGCCAGGAGAGACAGTGCAGCCGCCGCCGCTGATCTCGCTAGGGGTTAGAGGGGCTGATGCACTATTAAAGGCTGCGGTGACGGTTGCATTTTCAGTAAGTGAGCATGGATCAGTTCCTGCACAATCTCCACTCCAACCTGCGAAGACAGACCCAGAACCAGCGGTCGCAGTTAGGCTTACTCTGCTCCCGTTGGGAAACTGTCCTGTGCACGTTGTTCCGCAGTCGATTCCAGAAGAATTGGATGTCACCGTGCCGGTGCCCGCACCTGACTTGCTCACGGTGATGGTGAAATTGGTCACGATACTGGCCAACGCGGCTCGGGCATTGATGCGCCCGCCGGTCGACACCTTCCCTCTCAGCGAGGTCTTCCGATCCACAGTGTTGAGGATCGCGTTCTTGAGTTGGGTTACGGTGAGATTGGGATTCACCGAAAGTAACAGGCCGGCAAGGCCTGCCACATGTGGAGTAGCCATCGAAGTGCCTAGCAGAAACTGGTAGTCTCTGGATCCCGAGGGCTGACCCGAAGTACAGGCGACGCGGACATCGTCTAAGTACACTCCGTCGAAGTCCTGGCGCTCATCCGAGATAAAACGAAATCGAAACTTGCTATCAGCCGTATTATCCGCGACGTCACCCCAGGTAAAAGACACAAATTGGCCGTTGCCATTTTCTGTGACGGTACGAATGTGTTCCCAGCTGGCACCGCCGTCTCGTGATGCTTCTGTTAGAACTCCGTCAATATCCTGCTCGGTTTGTAAGCGAACACGGCTGTCAAGGCGGCACCCGCGCTGTCCCTTGGTAGTAAACGCTGGTCCGGTTGCAAAAGAATCTGTACCACTTTTGTAGCTTCCGCCAGGGCTGTCGGTCAGACTGATTGGTTGGCTGAAGGATGCAGAATTGGTGAATCCCCAGGTGCTCTTCATCCCTCCAAAGACATAGCCCAGTCCGGTTGGGTTTGAATCAAAGTCATGGAAGAGCACATTTGTAACGTTCGACGAAGGCCGCGTACTGTTGATTCTGATTCCTGGCGCGGCCACGTGGACCGTAGTGGACCCGAAATTTGAGAAGATAGCCAATTGATCGTTTTGGTCTGTCGCTGCAACCGTGATCACGTTTCCCAGCGCGGCTTTCTGCTGGCCATCACACACGGAAGGTGCACTGAAATTGGCGGGGAAGCTGGGTATGTTGTCATTATCCGCTTCCTCATTTCCTGCCGCTGCCACAAAAAGTACGCCAGCTCCATCTGCGGCGCTCACCGCATCATAGAGAGCCTGACTGCAATCAGGTCCGGTAAAGCTGAGGTTGATCACACGGGCACCATGAGCAACGGCATAGTGGATCGCCTTCACAATGGCGGTAGTGGGTAAGGACCGATCCACCCCTCCTGCTTTCAGAGCCATCAGCTTTGCGGTCCACATCACCCCGGTTATTCCACTTCCGTTGTTCCCGGCTCCTGCAATGATTCCCGCGACATGCGTACCATGTCCCGGGTTACCGCCAGGATTGAGATCGATGGGATCCATCGGATCTCTATCATTCATATGAAAATCCCACCCATGCACATCATCGACGAATCCATTTCCGTCGTCATCAATACCATTACCGGCAATCTCTCCAGGGTTTGTCCAGATATTGGGAGCGAGGTCCGGATGGTCGTAGGCGATACCCGAGTCAATCACGGCAATGGTCACTTCGGGGCTTCCTGTACTGATGTCCCAGGCTTCTGGCGCATCGATGTCGGCATCTGGCGTTCCCCTTGCTCCATTGACGGTTTGCCCAGTGTTATGGAGGCCCCATAACGTGTCAAACTGGGCATCGTTGGGAATGGCTTTTAGCCAGTAAAGATAGTTCGGTTCGGCATACTCAACGGCTGGATTACTTCGGTACTTCAGGATGGCTTCGTCGACGGACATGGTTCCATCCAATTTGTACTGGTGGATCACCCTGCCATTGACAGAGAACGCTTTGGTTTCGCGAGCATTGCCATCTACATCAAGAGACGTCATTCCTAACGAGGATGCCTCATCCTTAAACTTGACGAGGACTTCTCCCGGTACATACTTGCTCAGGTGGCGAGCATCCTGTGCTCGCGCGGCCATTCTGCTAGACACCTGTTTTTGTTCCGCATATACCAAGTGATCCTTCAGCATGAATTCAGGTAAAGCGGCCACGATAGTGGTTACACTCAAAATGGGGGCACCTAAATAGAGTGTAATTCTCTTTACCCTACTTCTGCATTTCGTACTGATAATTAGGCTCTGCATACTCGATCTCCTGATATGAAATGAATTGGGTGATCGTGGATTCAACCGACCGATCGTCTATGATTTTGATGTGATAGAGTCGTCCGCGTTGGAGTTCAGAAAGGACCTCAATTCGGTTCTCCTTCAGAATGGACGCAATCTTCTCTTGTGAAATTCCGTCCTTGAATTTGACTAATACTTCCTGTGGGACGGATCGTGGGGCCTGGGATTTCAGAATGTGTTTAATGGCATGTGTCGGTGTGGCATTCTGATTACCCGCGTCACAGGATGTGAAAGTCCATACAGCGGACACAGCCATTATGGAAGTGATAACTTGTGTCATTCGATGAGATAGGGTTGGCAAATCAGACATGGTGTTACTTCTCTATAACCCGAACATGCTCGCGAATTCGAGCCTCAGTGGCTAGTTATCAGAGGGTCGTTCAGTAAGTAATACGTGGCCTGGCGATAGTTCTGATGATGCTTCCGCGTCTAATCGGAGTGAGCTGGACTGTGTGAAGTCGCAAGAGCTACTATTTTGATGCTCAGTCTTTCCTCGAAGCCAACTGCTCCACTTTCTGATGCACCCATCTGGACGGGGTTTCGCCAGTCGAGACAAAGGCCTGGCCGAAGCCAAGCACGAAGTGGGCGTCTTCGATACTGCTGTACGATGGCGCATCAGGTGAAAGTATCGCTGCCTCACCCTGAAAA
>CABVRS010000042.1:7068-21138 GCA_902500745.1 uncultured Nitrospira sp. | reverse complement strand
GTGGGAGCGTGTTGCGTCAGTGGTCCGTGGTCCGCGAAGGAGAAATACCTACCGTTGCCGATCACCACATGATCGAGGAGTGCGATGCCGAGGAGTTGGCCCGCCTCGGCGATCCGAGTCGTGAGGGCCCGGTCTTCGGGGCTCGGTGAAGGATCGCCACTCGGGTGGTTGTGAACGATGACCAGGCAAGCCGCGTTCAGGAGAATGGCACATTTAAAGACTTCTCTAGGATGGACGATCGTGGTGCTGAGTGTGCCCATTGCCACATGATTCATCCCGATGGGCACATGTTTTGTATCGAGAAAGAGAGCATAAAGATGTTCGCGATCTTGGTTTTCGCAGATGTCTTTGAAGTATCGGTAGACGTCTTCCGATGACTGGCATCGAGTCTTGGCGTGGAACGTCGATGCGGCCTCTTTGATAAGACTGATGGTGTACCGCGGAACGTCGTAGATCCCGAGCTGGTGTTGATCGAGAGCAGTCTTCACGGGCGATCCTCTCCTCATGGTGAGCCGGTGAGTGCGAGCGCACGCTGGGTTTCGTGACGCTACCCTGTCAGGCGATGATGTGCGGCGCGTTGCCGGCGAAGCATATATAGCCCTTCTCGAACGATGTAGACGGCCAAGAGCACGAGGCGCCCACCAAGCGCGAGGATCAGGAGCAGGCCAATCGCACCACATAGAAGAGCAAGGGTGACGACTAGCAGTGCGCGGACGTTCAGGAGATCAAAAGTGTGTGTTGCGGTCTCTTCTAAGTGAGGTCTCTGAAACGAACGCTGCCTGCCGACTGGACTGATCTTCCACGATATCGGCGTGCCACCTGTATTCCGCTGCATCTCAACGGTGTCTCTGTCGTATGGAGGAGGTAACGGCGCACTTGGGAGCGGAGGCGTCGAGCGTCCGGAGGAGCAGCCAGCATCTGCCGCACGCTGACAGAAATGCTTCCAAACGGCCGGAATGTACGCGGTGGACCCGTTGTAGCCGGCAACGGCTCTCCAGGTGCGACCATGCTTCTGGATTGAGGTCTGAAGGATCAAACTCGAGGCGTAGAGATTGACACATGGTTCTAGAAGATCGCGAGACTGGATTTGGTGGTGTCTGGCCAGCCAGCCCAGGTGTTGTGAACTGATCTGAGCGATCCCGATATCAACATTGGGAGCGGTCTGGAGAAGACGAAGGAGCATGGCGACCGCATCCTCCTGGCGACGTGCAGCATAACTATGTCGTCTCCCAGTTTGGTCGGTCCAGCCCAAGGCCCAGGGGTGACCTGCCGACTCGGTTTGGACGATCGCATGGAAGAGGTCAGGATCGATGGCGAGGGTTTGGGCATAGTGGATGAGGCATTGCTGCCACGATGCTCCCGTGAGCGGAGCTTCCGGTTTGGTCTGTGCCAATGTTTGAGAAGGAGATGCGGGCAATATGAGAAATAGCGTCAACGAGATAGCCGCGTAAGCCTGACGACGCATGGCAAGTCTCCCTCTTGTGAATGGATGGTACGCGACCATCCTCCACTCTGCGTGCGACGCACGCCTGAGGCCGATTCTGGTACGAAGACAGTGATGGGTCGTGAGGTGACGTCTAGCTTGCGAGAAGAGATGCGAGCTGGGGACGTGTCTCACATCTGTTGAAGGCGAATGGCCGACGCTCAGGGAAGCATGAGCAGGAACTCAAGCAGTAGAATGCAGGAAGAGGAATCGATGATCGACCACGTGCACAATCGCTGCTCGGACTTGCTGCCAGCTTAGCTGACCGAGACCACATCCTGGGTGCGGACAATACAGCCGGTCGATGCGTTCACGTGTGAGAATGAGCTGGATGTGCTGCAGGCTATTCTGGATAAGGGCGAGGTCAGACGCGGTGCGAAAATGATGTTTGGTGGGCAGGGTCATGATCCGCATGGAGGGAATCGATGTGGGAATGTTGCCGAAACGGCGTAGATGGGTTCCTAGCAGCGAGGGCAGGCTAGGAAACCGGTCCGCGGCCTGTTTGGCAAGCCCCGCTCCCATGACGCCATGCCCATTTGTTCTTATCACCCCGTTTGTTGTGATGGCGATCCAAGAACCCTGAGCATGAACATCCCAGAGGTCGCCGTGTGCTTCGAGGACTCGCATACTCTTCCTCCCCACCTGGGTGACAACCAACACATTGGCGCGCAGCGCGAGCCAGTACCGGGTGGGTCGGTCGGCACCGGTGGCGTGCTGTCAGCGTATCTCGCTCACCATCCAGGAAAGACCAGCTGCAGGTCCTCGTGATCGACGGCATCGTTGATGGGAGGAATGAGCGAAATCTCTTCAGGTATTGGCGTGGCGACTGAGAGGAGCGAGGCTTGGTTTGTGAGGCCATGTTCCGCGTCCGTGGCATGGAGAATTTCTTGAGGCAAGGGGAACGCGAGCCAGGGGGCGTAGAGAGCGCCGTTGATGAGACATGCCGTGCGGACCAGTGCATCCCTTTCGATCCCGTAGAGCGAGAGGCTGACGTTCGATGCCAGCAGGAGCATCCTTCCGGTTCCGGATCCTGCGGGATCTGCAATGGATTTGACCCGCAAGGCGTTCCGTGCGGCTGGGGAGAGGCTGTCGGCGTCGGGAAGCATCATCCGTACGATGAGCTGACAGACGCTCATGGGGGTCGGATAGAACCCGTTTGGATTGGCCCACGGCCCACGGCCGATCCCCTCCGCGATGATATCGCCCCAATAATCGTAAGGGTGGAGTACCAATTCTTGGAGATTGACGGCTTGGTAGAGCGCGGCTTGCGTGTTGTCCGCGAGCGACGGGGGGACGTGGTTAAGTTTTAAAGAGAACGCAATCCAAGCAATGAGATTGGTGAGGCCTGTCCAGCTGGACTGATGCTCGGCGGCGAGCGTGACCCAGCGTTGCAGATGCGTGAGTGTGTCTCGATGGGGGGTGTGGAGAAATTCAATCTGCGGAATCGGGGCGTCCGGAATCCGTCTCTCGTGAAGTATGTCTAAATGATAGCCCCATCGATTTGGAACCCTAGGCAGCACGCGATGCCCTTCCCAAATCATTGGTAGGGCCCATCCGGCATAACGATAGGCTGGGATCGGGTCGTCTAACCGTGGGAGACGTCCCTGCTCCCGCACAAACTGACAGAGTTGTGCATACGACAGAAAGTCTGAGTCGACCATAGCCTGGTACATCCCATTAAGCGACGGGTTAGTGATGCAGTGGAGACCGGAACGGTGGACGAACGCAGATGTCTGGGGTGAAGAGGCGCGAAAGACGCTTGGCGGATGCTCTAGGCTGGTTCCGCCGGCTGAGCCAGCAGAAGCGAATCGATGGCTTGTCGTAGCGCCCGGAAGCCGAAGGGCTTCTGGAGGAATGGCCACGCGTGGGACTGGTCTGGTGGTTCCGCGGGGCGCGGATCCTGATCGGCTGACATCAAGATGCCCTTCACTTCCGGTTGCCGCTGGCCTAAAGCGCGAATCAACTCGACACCTGACATCCCAGGCATTGAGTGATCAGTAATTACGAGATCTGGGTGGGTTTCGTTCCAGGCATGCAGTGCTTCTTGGCCGGAGCCTGCTTCGACGATGATATGTCCCGCCTCTTCAAGCATCGTCCGGAGACAGGCTCGGATGTCTGAATAGTCGTCAACGATCAGAATGATGGCCATGCGAGGTCTCCATGGCTGAAGGGTGTTGGAACAGGGCCAGCGTGGATTGAGTCAACGATTGAATACGGGTCCAGAGTTCGGCGGCCCGTACATGGCGTGGACGGTGCCGGGCGGTTCTGAGTCTGATGCGGTCTGCAGCCGTCCACTGCTTGGCTAAGAGATCCAGAGTCTGATCGATCGTGATCGGGTGAGTGTGATGGTGTTTCGACATGACTGAGTGAGTCCTCTTCTGAATGGGGACATGGTCCGTGGCACATCGGATGCCAAGCGGTTAACTGGGCTTGGATTGGGTGATACCGTCCGGAGCGTGGTCCTCGATCTCAGCTTTGATCTTCGCGATGCCACTGCTGAGAAAGGCAAACAGCTGGTTCCCTCGTTGAATGGCCGTGCTCAACTCATCGATGTTGATATCGCCTTTCGTAGCTCTGGCGGAGAGGTCCTCCAATTCCTTGAATGCCGCGTCATAGGACGTGGGCAGTTGGGGGTGGGACGTGTTTTCATTGCTCATGCGAAGGCTCCGTGTGAAGGGTGGTGGCGGTAATCCTGCCGTCCTGAACGTGAATATGTAGCTGCGCTCCCGCGATGACCGTCCTACGAGAGGTCACCATCCGTCCCTGATTATCAAGGACATAGGCATAGCCTCTGGCAAGAAGATGTTGTGGGTCTGAGAGGGTCAAGGCCTGGAGGAACGCGGTGATGGCGCCTTTTAGGGTATCGACGCGCGAAAGTCCGGCGGTATGCAGGCGTACCAGTGTAAAGGCGTACCCCATGGACAACTGTGAGAGCGCTTGAGTCAGGCTGGCGGTAAGGCTGTATCGAAGGGTTCTTCCTTGCTGGTAGCTGGCTTCGAGGCGATCGCGGAGTGCGCGCTGGAATCGCTCATGGGCGTGGTGGGACGCTGTCGCGTGAGCCTCGATCGTGGTCCGGGCGCGTTCCCAGAGGGCATGCCGGGTGAGCGTGAGTGCATGAGTCCATTCTAGCAACGTGTGTCGAGTATGGGCATGTAGCGTTGCATGGGTCGTGAAGAGACATTCGCGGATGCGGTCCAAATGGCTGACGAGGTACTGCCCGGCAGCGGTTGGCGTAGACAAAGCTTTCGCCGCCACCTCGTCACAGATCGACCGATCGAGGTGGTGGCCCAGCCCTGTCAGGACGGGTTTGCTTGCTGTCGCGACGGCGCGGGCGACGTCGAGGTTATCAAACGCGACCAAATCTATTTCATTTCCGCCTCCACGCGACATGACAATGACATCGAGCGGTGTGGTGTGTGCGGCGACATCGTGGAATGCCTTGAGAAGCCCTGGGATCGCTCCGACTCCTTGGACGGCAGTGTGGAAAATAGTGGTTTCAAATCGGTACGGACTGCTGTGCAGGACATTTAAGATATCGTGAACGGCGTCACTTCCTTGCTTGCCGATGATGCCGATTCGCAATGGGAATCGTGGCCATGGAAGGCTGGCATTGCGAGTAAGGAGGCCCTCCTCTTTGAGGGTGCGAAGAGCTGCTTCCCGTTGTTGCTGTCGCAGTCCAAGCATGCCGATCGTGCTGAGCTGGTGAATGAGCACATAGATCGTGTTCTTATTGGCCCAAAACCCCAGCGTGGCCTCGACGACGACCTCGACTCGAGAATCCCGACTCAGCAGGTCGTGGCCGAACTGTTGGCCTTGTTCGAGCACCTTCCTGATGACCGCTGGTTCCCAGATCATGGCGTCAATCGCCATATTTGGATTGTCTGTGTCCGCCAGAGTGACCGAGAAGAAGCCCTTTTGCCCCTTATTGGCCTGGGGTTTGATCCATTGGGCTTGGAGCAAGTACGTCTGCTTGGTCAGCATCGGCGCGAGTTGTCGACGAATGCGTTGCGAGAGCATCCCAATAGAGAGAATTGGCTGTGGCGTTTCGGTTGAATGAGTAGATGGGAGAGACATCGTCATGGTTCTCAGGGCTGTGTCAGTGCTCGGTTAGGGCGTCGTGGTATCAGCGAGGCGGTTGCCCTGCGCGTGAGCGCCATCCGGTTAGTAAACATCCGTCGTCACTCATCCATCAGGAGGTGTCTGTCTTCGGCACACTGACATCAGTGTCAGTCCGTGCCCAAGATCGGCCTGACGCCATGGCTCTGTGGAGTTGGATGGCCCAGGGGACCCCCACAGTTGCGGATATAAAGGACCGAAGCGCGAGGGCTTGTTCAAGATATCGAGGAGCCCGAGTCCAATCGGCCCGAGCGAATAGAACGTGGCCGTCCAGCCGATGCTCATTTCCAGTAGGATGATGGTCGTGGCGTTGAGCAGGATCAGACTCGTGAAGGTGTACCCTAACCGTTTCGGCTCGAGGAGCCGACAAAGCTGGTTTAAAAAAATGCTGCGATGATCGTCATGCCAACGCCAAACGAGTCATTGTCCGCTGTGGCCATGGCTTCCTGACGACGGCAGAGCATGAGCATCGTCGCGCTGCAACTGAGGGTGAGTATTTGTCAGCGTAGGACGCTACCCCACTGGGGATGAAGACGAAGACCCATAGCCTTCATGAGGTGTGTTCGCTTAGGCCTCGTGGTCCTGTATCGTGCTCGTGCCGGCGTGGATCACGGCCAGTTGCAAGCGAGTCAGTCGTCGTCCTTTGATCCCTTCCCGTTTCATGATGGCTTTAAGGGCCTCATTTGCAGCCAGCCGTAGATTACTCGCCGAGATTCTGATGTGTTGCCGGCTGTGCTTGACCAACACTTCAGGGAAGATGACCGATACGGCGTAATCCTTTTTCATAGCGCCTCGTGAGTCGAGGGAACGGCTTGGGTGCGAGACTTCAACTCCGTAGGGCTCGCCCCTTTGAGAGCAATCAGGGTGCCGGGATTGGGAAGTTGGGCATTTGCTGTACAAGTCCAACAGAGGTAGTGCCCGTCCGGAAACCTGCAATGCGGCATGTCGTGAGTTGCCCGCGGCCTCGGCATATAGCTTTGACAGGGGAACCTGGGATCCCGCTCACCGGGAACTCCGACAGGGTTCCCTCGGAACTCTGTTTTCCACCGTCGAAACGCAAAGAGACAGAGCCATCTCCAGAACATGGCCTGAAGCGAAATGGATTCACTGCGGTACTCCAGCATCTCGTTCCGGAAGTGGATCGAGAAAGTGGTTGTGCGAGGCATAGGGGTGGTGACCTATTCCAAAGATAACGTTCATGCAGATGTATTACCGACTGCGAAGGACTGAAATCGAGATAATCGGTGGACAGACTCTCAAAATTGTCGTTGCAGAACCTGCGTTGCGTGAGTAGACGGATGTGTGTGGCTTTGATGGGAAACGCGCTGCCAATCAGATTCCGCTATTTCAGAGCGGTGGTCTTATACTGTGGGCCTTCGGTGTCGCCCCAATACTCCATGATGCCCCGATTGTCGCGTCGGCGACGAATCGTGGCGGATCTCGCAGGGTCGCCAAGGACCCACCCTTGTGCCCGTCTCATCGCTTCGCATTTCGTGAGGGTAGTGTTGCTCCCAATATGGTGAATGTCGTCTGCCATGCGTGAGAAATAGTCTACTCCCCATGGATAGGATGGCATGTACAGCCGTCCGTCCAGGGCTCGAAATCGTTCAGGGGAAGCTAGCTGAGTTTCGTCCCGAATCATGTGTGTCCTGGAGTCAGTCCTGTAAGTGGAAGGCAGCTAAAGGGTGAAGGTGGATACTGTGTGTGGTAATCCGATTATCTGAGGCTTGATCGATGCAGTCCGTCGGCCATTGCGTTTCCGGATGGTGATCTGCTTTTGCAGGATCGCCTGTTCCCAGGTGTCCTCTGTGGTGTGAACGACAGCCCTCCGAGTTTGTGACAGCGCACTCCAGATGAAATGACAGAAGTCCCAGCGTCTCGCTTCGTCTGGGAGCTGGGCAATGTGGTCGAGGAGGGAGCGTTCCCCTCTCTCATTCTTATCCTCCGCGATGAGCCAGCCCTCTCCGCTTCCGTTAAACCATCGCAGTGCAATTTGCCGATGCTCTGGACGGATGAAAATATCATAGCGGTAGGAGTCGCCAGTCCACTTCGTCTGTTTGCTAAAACTGCAGGGTCTGCCTGGTCCGAAGCGTGCGGAGCATACGTGTGACCATTGAGTGGGATCAACTTGGATCGCAACATACCGGTTTCCGTAAGGCGGATGGAGTAGATATCCAGATTCTTCAATCCTCATCGTTGGAATGGGAGGTTGGTTCATACGTCCTCATGTGTCGATGTTGAAGGAATGCGCTGTTCCTACGTGGGTGATAAGGGGTGGAGATAGCGTTGGCAGAGATCGAGGGGGTATCCGGTACGCGAGTGATACTCTACCGGCGTTTCTTGGTACCGTGGAATGTCGGGAAGTGGAATGCCCGAGAGGATCTGGTATTGGTGACGCGGGAGTGCGGGATTGTCGCTGAACTGAGAGATCTTTCTTCCGTGCTGTTCAATGAAAGCCACGCAAGTGTCTCTGCTGAAACTTCGAGGGAGCCGATACCGTTCGAGAATGCTCGCCCAAAGTACGCCGTGCGCATAGAGATCAAAGCAGAGTGTATAGAGAAAATGTGGGTCCCCAATTGGCAGGAGGGGGACGTACAACGATCCGTCTGGTTGAGGTGTCACTTCTCGGACATGGGCATAGACAATTGGCGGTTCCGGTTTATGTATCGACTCTGTTGCGGGGAGAGACTGGGCTGTCCGGATGTGCGCGCATTCGGTTCGTCGGTAGGTCCAATGTGGACAGGTGCATTGCCAGTCATTGGCCTGACTTCGCGTGACGGTATAGCAAAGTCCCGGCTTGGAATTCGATGCGATGGAGAAGGATTCGGCGTGAGGCATACAGCCTTCCTGTGCGACGTGAGCTTGACTGGGGGGGAAGCGAATCAGACTCCTATGGCGGCAGGATCTGTGGAGCGGCTGCTGTCTGAGGCATGAGATGCGTTGGTCCCGTGATGGGAAAGCCTCACAGCCTTCTGACCTACCGAGATGCGGTGAAATCAAAAAATGAAGCGGTAGCCGGTTCAGTCGGAGCGGGGTTCATCCACCAACTGGGACCTTCCAATGATGGCGCGTATGAGACTGTGAGGTCGATACATCGAGCACGGTTTCTAAGTTGGTCGAGGATGTCCTCCTCACTCGCAAGATACTCGCTATCGGTGAAGGTCTTACATTGAAGATGGGGCATCGGTGGGGCGATCCCAGGAGGAAGCGGAGCGGGTGGGAGATACCCGAGAAGGTAGAGCAGGACAACGGTCGATATGGTCGGCATAGTGCCTCATCAACTTAATGGACACCATTCTATCGAAGCGTGTGAACGGGGGCAATCCGACCTTTGGGCTTAGGGATGGGGGTCGTCTTCCACTGGAGAGGCTGACAAGCTCACGTCGGTGTGAGGCCGTTCACTTTCCTGGACAAGGATCTGCAACATGGCTAGGTCGGCACGTTCTTGTTGTGCACGGCCTTCATCGTGGGTGAGACGAGATGTGGATGCGCCTCCAAGTAAGTGTCGAATGATGTTCGAGATAATCTGACGAAGGCTACTGGCTAGGGGGCGCATACTGCCACAGTAAGTCTAGATCGATTTGGTACAGGATAGGCTACGAGACGACGCGCTTCCATTTCTTGATGCGGCCATCGATGCGTGCGCGCTCATCATGTGAGAGCTGTGGTCTGAGCGTATCTGCGAGTTCCTTGGCCGGTTGGAATTGATGCCTGGCCGCAAGCGTCGCCCAGTAGTAGGCTTCAGGCAAATCTTGCCGTTGGTTCGCCCTGCCTTCCGAATAAATGGATCCGAGCTCGTATTGGGCAAAAGGGAAATCGGCCTGTGCGGCCTTCCGGTACCAGCGCATGGCTTCGTGACTATTGGGAGGACTCTTGAATCCTACCTCAAGGTCTGCACCGAGAAGCAGCTGTGCGTCCGGGAGTCCGAGATCCGCCGCGCGCCGTAGCCATGCAAGGGATTCCCCCGCGTTGGGATTTGGAGAAAATGAGAGGCAGAGCGCTGCCAGCGCATCGGTCTGCCCCGCCCGGTGAATCCAGCTCCGGATGAGCGCCTCTCTGTTGGGCTGCGAGGCTACCTCCATTTGACATCGCGCGACCGCAGGCAAGTCCATCGGTTGAGCTATTACGACTTCCGAACCGAGGAGCGTCATGCCGAGACTGCAGCCGATTGTTATGAGGCCGTGGCGACTCCAGCGTTGTACTGGTGATAGAAATGCACTGATCACTGACAGAGGTAAGCTGGAAGTCAGTGTAGCCGCCATTGTGAGAGCAACTCCTTTTTGAACGCAACCCATTCTTGATGACACCCATGCTGAGATGACGTCGTCCCTGCGTGTGTATTACCGGATGGGCAGTCCTGTTCCTGGATTGTGGGGAGCTTAGGCAGCAGGATCGAGGGGGAGGAATCTGGTGGCTTTCACTTTTATCCCCTGGTCATTCTGATCGAGAATCCCTTCGAGCGCGATGACGGTGCCAGGTTCCAGTTGCCCTGATTCGTGTCGGTAGAGACTCGGAAAAACAACGACTTCGAGTGTGCGATCCTGATCTTCTAGGTGGACAAAGGCCATGGGTTGCTGCCTTTTAGTGGTGATGCGTTTGACTCGGGTGATCAATCCCGCGATTCGCACTTCTTTGCCATCTGGGAGGTCAGGAAGCTGAGTTAACGGAACAACTTGGAGACGCTTCAGTTGGTGGTCATGGACTCGTACGGGATGGTGACTGACATAGCATCCGAGAGCTTCTCGCTCGTGGTCCAATTGAATAGATGGAGCCCAGGTTGGTATTTGGGGCAGCACGCGAGTTTCTGACTCCACCGGCAAGAAATGGAGCAGAGTTTGTTGTGTGACGTTCCGGTGAGATCGAGTAGGCTTCGCTGGCGTCTCATCATCTAGAATTGCGGATAGTTGTGCGCGATGGTCACAGAGCGTGTCGAGGGCGCCCGATTTAATCAAGGCATCGAGTACGCGCTTGGTGACAATGCGGCGGTCGACGCGATCGCAGAGATCAAAGAAGGAAGCGAAGGTGCCTCCGGTTGCACGAGTCCGGATCAATTGTGTGGCGAGATGTTCTCCTACGTGCTTGATTGCGGCCAGACCATATAGCATGGCCCCGTCCACGATCGTGAATCCGGTCTCACTCCGGTTAATGTCGGGCGGAAGGAGCCTGACGCCCATTTCCCGACATTCACTGGCATAGAGAGAGATTTGCTCATGGTCACCGAAATCACTGGTCATCAACGCAGTCATGTAAGCCAGCGGATTGTGAGCTTTCAGATAAGCCGTCCGATAGGTGAGTAGCGCGTATGCAGCGGCATGGGACTTGTTGAATCCGTAGCCAGCGAACTTGGTGATCATCTGGAAGAGCTGTTCGGCTGCGTCACGCTCCGTGCCGAGTCCGACGGCACCCTCCACAAACTGTGTATGCAGGGCGCGCATCTCCTCTGGTTTCTTTTTTCCCATAGCCCGGCGGAGAATGTCGGCTTGGCTCAGTGAGAATCCTGCCACAGTGTTGGCGATGGCCATGACTTGTTCTTGATAGACGATCACGCCATAGGTAGTCCTGAGAATCGGTTCGAGGGCCGCGATGTTCGAGGCGAGGGGACATTGCCTGCGTTTCTGCTGAATAAACTCCGGAATCAGATCGAGGGGCCCCGGACGATAGAGCGCAATAATCGCTGTGATATCATCGAACCGATCAGGCTGAAATTCACGAAGGAGCTCCCTCATTCCGTTGCTTTCCAGCTGAAACACCCCTGTGGTACGTCCGCTTGCGAGGAGGGCGAAGGTTTTGGCGTCGTCGAACGGAATGTCGTCCAGCGTCAACGGACGGGATCCCGGGGATTGCTGATTGATCAGTGAGATGGTGTGATCGATCACGGTGAGGGTCTTTAATCCGAGAAAATCGAACTTCACTAGGCCAAGCTGTTCGAGTTCCCCCATCCCAAATTGCGTCACAATGTCGTCGCTCGTCGTGCGGCATAATGGGACCGTCTCCAGCAGGGGGGTATTGGAGATGACCAGTCCCGCTGCATGGGTAGAGGCGTGTCTGGCGAGCCCTTCAAGGGATCCGGCCACCGACAGCAGGTTTCCGACCGAAGGGCGCGAGGCAGACAAGGCACTTAATTTGGGCTCTTCGGCGAGCGCCTGTGCGATCGTCATGTTGGGCTGAGACGGAATGAGCTTGGCAATCGTGTCGACTTCATCGTAGGGAATGTCGAGAACACGGCCTACATCGCGGATTGCAGCTTTGGCGCCTAGGGTGCCAAAGGTGATGATTTGTGCGACATGGTCTCGGCCGTATTTCTCCGTGACATAGTTGATCACCTCCTGCCGCCTCTTCATGCAGAAATCCATATCGATGTCTGGGAGGGAAACTCGATCCGGATTGAGAAACCGTTCGAAGAGGAGGTCGTAGGCAAGCGGGTCCAACTCTGTAATCCCGAGCGCGTAGGCCACCAGGCTACCTGCGGCCGACCCGCGTCCTGGTCCAACTGGGATGCGCCGGGAGCGGGCAAACTTCATGATGTCCCACACGATCAAGAAATAGCCGGCGAAGCCCATGGAGCAGATGGTGAGGAGTTCGGTCCGCAGGCGTCGTTCATACTTAGGTTGGTCTAGAGGCCCCGAGTGGTGGGCGAGGCGTGCCGACAACCCTTGCTGGGCGAGGGTTTCAAGAAAACTGTCGAGGGTGTGCGGGGGAGGCACGTTGTACCGAGGAAGTTGTGTCCGATGCAGAGGAATCTCGAGCGTGCACTGTTCAGCTATCAGATTCGTGTGTGTGATGGCTTGAGGTAGCTCTCGAAAGGCTTCGGCCATCTCCTCGGAGGATTTGACGTACAGTTGGTCGGTTCCAAAACGGAGTCTGGTTGTATCAGTGATCGTAGTGCCGGTCTGGATGCAGAGCAATAAGTCATGGGCGTCTGCATCGCCTCGTTTGAGATAATGACAGTCATTCGTGGCGACCAGCGGGATCCCCAGCTCCCGGTGCACGTGAATCAGGCCTTGATTGACTCTCTGTTGCTGGTGAAGTCCATTAGCTTGGAGCTCGAGATAGAACCGATCAGGACCGAAGATGTCGAGAAAGTCTTGGGCGGCCACGGACGCGGAAGCGAACTGTTCCTGGTGGAGGAGGGTGGGGATTTCACCGTCAAGACAGCCAGACAGTGCAATCAAGCCAGAACTGTGGCTGCGCAGCAAGGACTTGTCTATGCGGGGTTTGTAATAGAAACCCTCCGTGTAGCCGTGACTGACCAGGCGAATGAGGTTTTGGTATCCGAGACTGTTCTGGGCTAGCAGGATGAGGTGATAGAAATCACGGGGTCCCTCTGGGGGTTTTTTGTCTAACAGACTGCCCTTGGCCATGTAGACTTCGCACCCAATGATCGGCTTGATGCCTGCTGATCGGGCCTTGGTGTAGAAGGGGATTGTGCCAAAGAGATTTCCATGATCGGTGATCGCGACGGCTGGTTGCTTGAGCCATCTGACGTGTTCAATGAGGGGATCTAGAAGAGTGGCGCCATCGAGCAGGCTATAAGTGGTGTGCGTGTGCAGATGGACAAAGGGTGTTGGCATGACACTCCAGATTGATGGGACGAGTTCTCCAGGCGGGGGATGAGAGTAAGCGCTCGTTGGGAGGTGGTGGCGCGGTCGGCCCTGAGCTGGGAAAGAATTGTGTACGCGTGGGCGTGGGATTCGGAGGAGGCTCAATACTATTTAGGCCTAAAAGGTAAATTTAAATCTGATAGATAAATACAGTCCTCCTCATCAAAGGAGCGAGGATCATGACGACGGAACAAAACATCATCAGAATCAAGCTGGGCGTCTTGAAACTGGCGAAGCACCTGGGCAATCGATGAAAGGCTTGTCAAGGTAATGGATACAGTCGAGATGGCTTCTATCGATTCAAAGATCTGTAGACGACCCATGGGCCCGCTGTGAAATGCAGTGTCATAGCTCTGTCTCACTATCCTCACAGAGCTTGCCGCATTGCTCACACGCTTCACCCGGCATAAGCCCCGCGATACATGGGCCCGCGCACGTTGTGTGAGATTCTCCCTGTGCTGCAGCGAGAGCATCCTGTGCGAATCTGCACGATTCTCCCTGGTCCTCTGCCCAACGGACTAAGAGTCGTAGTTGTTCATACAGTTTCGGAGCTGCAGCGATCAGGTATGCGTTCGCGAGGACCTCCTTTCTGTTGTTGAAGGGCTCAGTGATCACCGCAATCGTTAGATCCTCATCCTCGTCCTCTCGTGGCGTGACAATAGTTACCGGCCCATTGTCGCTGAGTTTTATTCGCCATAGTCCTGGCATCCATTGGGGTAGGGGTGCGTCTGCTTCTTTCATACTGACGCCTTTCTCTTTAGTGATCATGCACCGTCGCTCGATATTGGCGGGCTAGCCCATTCTGCTCGATTGGGCCACGCATTCACGTCAGGCTACACTTGCCGCGTGACAGTGTTCCTATAGGCTCCT
>CABVRS010000042.1:0-6968 GCA_902500745.1 uncultured Nitrospira sp. | reverse complement strand
ACGATGTACCCCTTCTGATCCTGGCTTTGATGTGCCAATGACAACGGGACCCCTTGAAACCCGTCAGTTTCAGAAACCACCGTTCCAGTGAAGAGTCTAGTTTCAAATCCTCTAGCAGTACGGCACGTGATGGCATGGCTTCGGATGTGGATCCGATCTCGATCTGGATCTAGCCGGGCGTCGCCACTAATCGTGCAGTCTTGTACGGGAGCATTAAATAACACCAAGAGTCGTTCGTCCGGCGCCAGCCGTAGCCGGATCAGTGACCATGGAGATGGCACGAATTCAATCGATAAAGGAATTTTGGCTCCACTCAAGACTTCAACTGCAAACCATTGATTCATCAGTTCCTGGGGGAGAGGCTGTGCGGCGTGCGTCAGACTTGCCGTAGAAATCCACAAAATACCGGAAAGGCCCCAGCGTTGAATCCAGGCGCTATAAGCGTACGGCATTTCCAAGAACGTAAGCATTCGATGTGGATCGTCGGAGCTTGATCTTCTTTGATCGAAGTATTGTCATCTTGTATTACCGACTTTCTTTAGCGGTGTCGTAGGTTCATGGCTAGGAAGCCCTCCCCATAGACTTGTTTTGGTGTAAGCCTAGTGCACGGGAGATTTCCGTCGAAGTAATGGCCAGAGAGCGCGCTGAGCCAGTATCCATATCGATATATGTTGCGAAACGGCGAAGGTCTTTGGTGATGACGAGTCGAAGCAGGTAGTCCGCCATGTGCGAGGCAATGATGCTATTGATCGTGAGGGATTGCGGGTCACTTAGTGCAAGTTCAGCACATGACCGCGGTTGAGTGTTGACGGGGCGACGTTCTCGTTTGAGCAATTCTGGGTGCACAAGCGCTGGCGCGGGGAGTGACTGGCACACAGTGCGCAGCTGAAAGCTCTCGTGTGGGTTAAAGTCTTTGACGACGTTACCAACTAACACTTGCCCGTGGGTGGTGAGGTTCCCACCATCAATCAGCCATGCTTGGGCATCGTTTCTGGTGTTCAATCGCGCGAGAGCTTGATGGAGGCTACGCCTAGCCCTTGCTGTGTCAACGCAACCGAGAAGAATGGTCAGGGTGTCGTACTCAGGCTGTGCCTCTTTCTCCGAGAAATGCCGTGGAAACGCGCGAATGGGAATCCCCCAAGCGGTAGAGATTCGAAATGCTAAGGCCTCTGCTTTATTGTGTCCGATTTCTGCCTGACAGAAGTTTTGACGACGTAGGTTCTTCTCTTCAATTGTGTCCCCATCATAGAAAGTGACCATCACCGTATCAAATAGACGGAAACACTCCCGTGCGAGGCGGGCGACGTGGATACCAAGAAACGCTCCGATGCCCCCACATCCGATTTGGATGAGATGGAGGCGTTGGCACTGCTTAGGAAGCACATTCACGGCATGTACATGACTAAGGTCCAGGTGTGTCCTGGTGTTTTGTTCTGTGTTGCGATTCCCTGCAGTGACAACATGTCGCGATGACATCTCGCCCCTCATTGTCTGTATGTGTCCTGAAGTGTGGGAGGTAGCTCTGCAACGAACTCCGCTGGGATTGGGATGAAGTGGCCATACAGCCCGACACGAAATGTAATGGACGGGCGAGTGGTCAACCATCCACACACACCGTATATTCGAAACCCCGTTTCGTCTTCATTGTCCACGACAGAAAACCGTGGAGCCATGGTGTGGTGTGAGTGAATCTCGACAATGGCACGCTCGTAAGATGGACAGCGTTCAGGGGTGCTAGGCTGGACTGAGAAGGGCGTACGAATCTGGTCTGGAATAGTCATGCACCAATCTGTGTCGTGTTCAAAATGGAATAGACTTTCTACGGGACCCGCCGGCTCTGCGCAGGCTCCTAGTGCCTCTTCCATCATCTCTTGGATGAGCCGTTGTGGAATTCTCGGAATCGTGAGCGTCAGGCTGCCCGCAATGGGAGGAAGGCCGGCAATTGGATGTTCGACAATTGGAAAAAGCACTGACAGTTCTCTACGTTTGCCGCGAATAAAGACCCCGTTGCCAGCCAGAACATAGTCGTAAAGGGTGGAATTGTCGGCGGGAAGTAGACAACTCGCAATGTGGTGTTTAATGAAAGGAGACGTCCTCGTCATATGTGATTACCCCTTCCCGCTCTCCATCAGTTGACGAATGATGGCGGCAATTGAGAGGTGAGCCGGCTCAAGATCATCGAGAGGATAGTCTTGTGCCTCAGTTGAGTGAAGTTTCGCCAGGAAGGGCAAGATATTGTCCGGATGGGTGGCGGATTTCCCATTTGCGAGATGGTCGGAAAAGTTACTATCCCAGAATAGTCGCCAGCTGTTTGCAATCGTGTTGCCGTGGGCAACCCGTGGATGGACGTTTCCGAAACAGATCGCGCCATCAGGGTACACGTTTGCAAGCGGTGCCTTGAAGAGTTTTGTTGCCGCGTACTTCCATAGCTTGTAGGCCCAGACGTAATAATGGGTCCCGTACCCGAGAAACAACAACCCCGGCATCGGGACGGCAAGCATTGTGTGTGGGGCCCCTCCTCCGGAAAGTCTAATGGGGTCAGCCAGTGGGACCTGGTATCGACCAGGGGCAAACCGGAGGAGTAGCCATGGGCCTCTGGGGCCTATGCCATAGCGGCAGACATGTTCTGGGAGCCAGTCGGAATCTATCCCGGCTGATGAGAACGCATTCCTGGCAGCCTCTGGTGAAATACATTTTCGGACAACCGCTTCACCATCCTTGTATTCAAGAAGCAATTGCCCGCCGATGAAGTGCAGAGACGCGTCGTGCCCCGAGCTTGCATCTCTCATGTTTGCGCCTCATGTGTTGCAGTACAAAGATCTGACCAGCAGCTGAAAATCGTTTCCCATGCTGACGGATTGTCGAGTAAGGCTTTAGTCGTGCTATTCATGGATTCTTGCATGATTTGCGCCCGTTTCCATTGGCGAGCCAAAGCTTTGAGATCCCGTTTGTTCCATTGGTACGGGTGATCTGGTGACTCGCAGTCATAGCTGATGTCAAGGAACAGAGATCCGGTGCAGTGGCCGAGGATGTCGATGACCTGGGGAAATCCTGAAATGGGAAAGCGCCGTCGCGCACAGCGTCTCCTGAAGTCAAGAAATTGAACGTTGCATCGGTGTTGAGGATTCAAAAAGCATCGTGGAATTGTAGCGTGCTCGCTGAGTTCTTCTTGAATATTCGTCCAGGTGGGGGCGTAGGAATAGTGTCCCACCCAGGCCGCTGCGATACAGATTGGAAGCGGTACCTCTTCGAATTCCGACTCACAATCATAATTTTCCAAATGTATGGGAATGAATGGGAAGCGGTCTCGAATCCATTCGGTGTCCCAGCTATCGAGCGGGAAGTAGTGTTGCTCGACTAGTTTAATGAACTCTTCTTGAAGCTGTTCTGCGGCCTCCTTGATGCTTCGATGCGGAAGGGCGGCGGCGGCAGTGCGAAACCTCCGTGGAAAGATCTCATGGAACGTGTTGACAATACAAAAGTCGCGCTCTCTCTCCTCCAGATATTCGAGGCATGAGGGGACCGAGATAACCTCTGTGTTTTTGAGGGATGCGAGAACAAGGTTCAACGGTGTGGAGGGCAGGTTAAAACCCAGGTGGAAGGATGCGGCTGGGCGAGCCAGGAGTGCTTGTGAGTCGCTCCTTAATGGTAGCTGTTTCTTTGTATTCCTTTTCACCATGCTCAATGGCGAGACGCAGCTTTTGCTGCGTGAGGAGTATGGATTCGACCGTTGCCTGGGTTGGCTGGGACTCAGCTTGGTATGTCTGGTAGAGCGTGAGGGCGGGATTGACGTGGCGGGGGGACTCGATAAGCTGACGGAGGATGACATGGTAATTTCCTTTCGTTCCAGCCTGTTTCGTGAGCCTAATCGTTGTCATCCCATTCGTGTCAGTGGTTCGCTGAATGGTGGCATGGGCGGCTTGTGGGAAGAGGGGGGCGATCGCTTTGCGAACCGCATCGTCGCTGATGGCGATTTCGGGGGGCAATTGAATTTCTTGTCCTTCAAGTTGAAGCGTAACCATAAGGCTCCTTTCGCTACTCGAATAAGCCGGCTTGAGGAAGGGCTGTGTTTGAGGGGGAATCGTGTGAGTGTTGTTCGCGATCCGGTTTGGGTGTTGGGGCCACGGACGTGGCTTTCGCGGCGGTCGGCTTAGCAACTTTGGCTTTTCTGGCTTGCCGTTCCGCTTCGCGTTTTTTCTCCTGTTCCAGGCTTCTAGTCTGTTGCTCGGCGGCTCTTGCGTCCCGCTGGGTTTTCCGTGCCGTTAGCGCCGCAGGAAAGGTCTGCTCCCAACGTGTGAGGGCCTGGCTCAGAGATTCCGGAAGGGGCAGTAAGTCGTTGAATCGTGCGGTAGTCAGCTGCGGCGGGAGGTTGTGACTTCGTACGCCGATGAGTGTGAGGCGGCCGTCAGGGTGGCGGTCCGTTGGGAGCAGCGTCATCACGATGGAGATCGTCGCGCGCTGAAAATCATTGGAGTCCTGTTCGAGGCTAACAATCGGGTCCTGTTCATCTTCGTCGTCTTCTTCATCGCGTCGTGGGGGCGGAGGATCGGGCACCGCCTCGGTTTTCATACCAACTGGCTCGGCGGCTAACCGGGGCAATACTGGGGAATCATCCCCACTCTGAGACAGATCAGCAGAGGAAGCATTGGTAGGTGTGCTGTTCGTAACCACTTGGGTGTGTGGAAGCAAATCGACTGTGCCAAGCATGGGGGCCTCATTGTGGTGTGCACAACGCAGGGGGGATCGTGAGGCGGTGGTTATTGTTTTGGTAGGCGCTGTCTCAAGGACTGGAGTGGGATGGGGCGAAGCTGTTGGTTGAGAACGTCGGAGTATCTTTGCAAGGGGCCGCGTAAGTCAGGCGATCAGGGCATGCATGGATTGTACAAAATGAAGTGTGGTCCGATAGATGGGCGCGGCATGCCGAAGTCGATGAATAAACTCTTGCATGTTGATGGGATGTGCGAGAGCTTGTGCTAATGGCGCACTTCTTGTCGTACAGGTAGAAGATCCCTCGGAGCCTGAAGGTCCAGGCATCAGTATTGGAGTCAGCACAATAGTCCCGGCTTCTCTCGACAGGCGATGCGCAAGCTTGTCGTAAAACTCGGTTCGGTCTCTGCGCCATTGTCGGCGCCGTCTCACTACATCGATTCTTGTGTCTCGAATTTGCGAGAGTATTTCTCGGATTATGCTTGTAAGGGGACCGCTGTAGGCCTTTTCAACTGCCTGATGAGCAATGCATCGAAGCCTCTTTCTGCTCAGTGGCACATCGCTGTGAATGGGCTCCTTGACCATATCGGCGAGTGCCTCACCAAATGGAAAATGAACAAATAGTTGTTTGAGGGCGAGGTGCTGAACATTGAGGGCTTCCCTGGCTTCGTATGCCGCAATTAGATTCTTTAGTATCCGCGCGGGAAAGAAGACGGATTCGTGTTTGCCCGTGTCAGATACCCATTCTCCCACCCTAACAAGGGGGTTCGCGTCATTTATGAGTCGATGATCAAAATCAAGGGCGATCATCCCGTATTTTTTTGGTTCCGATTGCTGGGTCGGCGGTACGATTAGCGTGAATTGAAGGTGCCACTGCCATGTCGTGTCGTTCCTGAGACGTGCGTTGGAACTGTCCAAGTTGACGCTCGTCTGTGGTCGCTGTTGTGAACCAATGAGAGAGACCTGTTTGAGAAGAGCGTCTTTGGGCAGAAGCGGAGTAAGGATGATTTCAAACGGAATTGGGACGTTGCGAACGAAAAGCTCCCCCTCGGTTCTGCAAAAATCTCGTTGGCCCCGGTCTCGGGGGTCGGTGTCCTCTGCGAGTTGCGAGGCCGGGTTGAGTGTAAGTAGACGATTGGCGGCAAATGAGGAGCCCGACTGGGTCATGTCTGCGCGAGTTAACGATTGGATGCGGATTCCTTGCGAACCGAAGTTGTGAGTAAAGAATAACGAGGTCGGTGGACCTGTTTCCTTGCTAGGTGGAAGATTTCCGAGGGGCACGCGGCGGATGGCGGTTTTCATTCGTTCGAGCACGGCATTGCTGTGTGAACGAGACAGAGGGCTTGTGCGTGCGAGTTGGTGCAGAGTGTCATGCAGACGTTTGGTGATCTGGGAAAGCTCCTGCTTCATGCTCTCAGGGTAAGGGAGACATCGGTCGATATTGTGGTGTTGGGAGGCTTCGTACTCAGCCGCAGCTGTGCGATAGGTTCGAGAAAGGGCAAGAAGAGTCTCGTCCTCGAGGGAGTCGTTTTGGTCACGCAATTGTTTGATGCACTCAAAGGGATCGCCAATTGAACGTGTGCCGCTAGCTGCGCGCGTCGTTGTACGACTCGTTTGAAGGAATTGTTTGTGAAGGCGCTCCTGTTGGCGATGGGCGACTTCATAAACGTCGACCATCGCATTCCACAGCGATTGCATTTGATCAGCTTCTTCTCTGACCGCAGCCGGCAAGGCAGCATAGGAAGAAAATGTGAGATATGCGGGATACGTATAGACCCGTGTTAGCGATGTCCTAATGCCGGCGGGCATGGTGCAATCTCCTTCCAAGACTCTCGGGTGCCAGTGCGACGCATTGCTGTGCTTCGCGCATGATTGGTTTCAGGTAACTGTAGGCGACAGTGCCCAAGGAGATTTTAAGTGGTTTCCCCATCTGAGCGTAGGAGCATTTGCCTTATGTGATTGGGGTTCCCCCTAACGGAACGGCAATGGCCGTATCGGAGTAGGTGAACATTGGAAGGGCGAGGTAGATTCCCGGGGTGCGCTTTTCAAAGAGATAGGATGCAAGTCTGATTGTGCATCGTGGTGTTTGTGTCGGATTTTTAGCTGGTTGTGTTGGTGTATGGAATGTCCTTCACTCCTCGACGTGTCTATGGCCAGGGTCTTTGCAGCATTGAAGTGTTGATCAAGAGATGCCTGAATGCATGAGGTTGCGATTGGTGATATAGAGCATTCCCTTTTGCGCCCGATTATTCTTACATCAA
>CABVRS010000041.1:4117-21553 GCA_902500745.1 uncultured Nitrospira sp. | reverse complement strand
CTCCGCAGGTTGGCGTGCAAGCATCGCAAGCGATTGGTCCTCATCAGCGGCGGTTACACCGCAGCGTACCGGGCCGATCCTTCCGATTGTGACCTCACCACCGGATTTCACCAGGGCGTCGATATTCTTGAAGCGCGCGGACTTCGTCTCTCTACTCATGTTTCCGGATCACAGCCAACAGGTCAGTAGGATTTGTATGGTATCTCGGCACATTGGATCTGGCGTGGCTACGCGGTGAGGGTTTGGCGATCATGCCGTGATGCACAAAGCAAGATCCGCCCCTATTCTCGACGTTAATACTCACATCTGACATTAATATGGCAAAGGGCTGTCTATTGGGATGAATGATTCGGCATCACTTGAGGTCCTTTGGCCACCTTGACTCCTCGGCAAGGTAAATGCTTAGCGAATCGCAGATGGCTTCTATTCGCTTGGCGTTCCACTCGTCTGCCTTGGTCGGATTGGCACTGTAGATACCGTTGGATAGCCCAATAAGGTTCTTCGATGCGGAAAGTAGCTTCTCCTTCGATGGGATGCGAAAGATTCGGCAAGTAGTCACATACCAAGGGACCAGATAAAGGTGAGCGTGTAGATGGGCTGACAGTTTGCGAAGCAATACCGAAGTCTCATTTTTCTCCTCTTTGGTTGACACGTCAGGATTGGCGATGACATTGGCGCGGTCGACAAGTGTATGAGAGATCTGACCGATGGTCTTTTTTAAGTCCTGGACCGGATCAAGGATCAGTTTGACAGCCAATTGCCCGACGACGAAGGTGATGACCCCGGAAAGCACGGTAAAGAAAACGGTTAAGCCGTCCATATGGCCCTTATCTTGTCGAAGATTTTAACAATACATGGACTCCATAATCTGTGGTGTGTGTAACCGAACACGAATCAGGCTAGTCCCGTTTGGCCACCACAGTAACGGCGTTTGGGAAAACAACCTCAATCCTCTCAGTGGGAACACGTGACCAATACTCCTCTGCATATCTCGGTACCGCCTCAAGCATAGGCTGGTTAACGGGGCCTACTTTTGTGTAATCGCCTCGATGAATAACAACACCTTCGGTTTCAGCGTCTACCTCATAAACCAGGTTTGTGTTAGCGAGATTATTCTTGTACCAAAGTGCCTCTTCATATGTTTCGAGGAGAAAGACCGCGTTCAGCCGACTTGGTTTCTCAGGAAACTTAGATTTTCGTTTCTCCTCCAAGACGTACTCTCTGAATAGAACATCGTTTGTTTGGAAATAAACCCGAAGAATGCGACCCCAGTTGCCAGGCAAGATTACACTGCCCGGACTAAGAAGAATGGGCGCGACATGAAAGAATCTTGGCATGGTGAACTCTCAAAGGTTTAATTTCCGAAATGAGGCTAGGGAACACATCTTGTTATTTGCATCGTCGCAACGGCTTAGTTGACAAGCATAAGACGACCACCGACGATAGGAACGCCTGCCACCTCAAGCAGGATCTCGGGATGGCGTTCGGCAATCTTTAAGAGCTGCTTCGCGGCGCCGGACGGCTTGCGGTGGCCTTGTACCCATTGCTCCAAGGTGCGTTTCGATACACCCAGCGCTGCCGCAAACTTGGCCTGGGGAAGCCCTCTCATCAATCGCACGCGAACGACGTAGGACTTCGCTTCAACGTTGGTCCGCTTTCCTTTTCCGGCTTTGATCTCCCGTACACCGTCCAGGACTTCTTGCCACACATCACGTTTAGTCTTGAATCTAGCGAGTGCCTTGCCAGTCAGCTTTTTACTCATGTCGAAATGCGTCTCCACGAAAAGCGATTTGAGCATGCACTCAACAAGGAGGGCTCACGCGGATTTCACTGACGCGCTGTTTCTGACGTGTCCCGCTGAAACGCTTCATGCGGTGGGGCATCCGCTGGGACGAGTTCAGCCACCAAGGTTTCCGGAGCAATGTCCTGCTCGTGTGGCCACGTCAAGGCACCTAATACAATGCCTACCTGCGTGAAATAGTCTGGGTTGCGCAGTTCACGAAATGCGCCGTGGTCGAGATACGGTTTGACATCGAAGATGCCCCGCCGACCATCGGCTATTTCAACGTACAGACGGTAATCTGAAAGCGGCTGAACGCTTTTCACATCCCAATACATGGCCATCACCTTATAGAGGATCGATTTTGTAGGGGTTTTCTCCGCTGACCGCAAGCTCCCAATCAGCCTTCAATTCATCCCGGTGCAGTTCGATCCATGCTTGAACCAGACGCAATTGTTTGCGTGGTAGCTCACCAGCAAGAATATCGGCATCCTCAATCCCGATCGACGCCTCGAACTCTCCGTATTTGGCGTGGATATGAGGTAGATTGTGATGCTTGCTGTCGAGCAAGTACATGCGAATGATGATGCCGTAAAACATTGAGATAATCGGCATAGGACATCCTGGCTAGCGATGGACTAGGTGGCTCTCTACAGCCTCTCAGATAGGGCCAGAGATAGTATATGTCCCCGTCAGCTTCCTCGCAATAGAACGGCGGAACCTATCCTATGTTCGGCAAGGCAGGGCTGTCGTCTTGACTCCTATCCAACCCCTATGATTAGGTCTGCCGCCATTATGATGTTATCTCGTACCGTCCTTCCATTAGCCTTGGTCCCATTCCTAATCATCTCCCTCAGCTGTCAAAAGGAGAGCGAGTCTGTCGTCTCGATTGCGCTCCATCCGACGAATGCCAATATCCTCTACGTCGCGACGAACGACGCGGTCTACAAGTCCCGTGACGGCGGTGGGACCTGGGAGCGATTCCCAAGTTTCAGCGCACGCCGGGTGACGACGCTCGCGATCGATCCTGTGCTGCCGGCCACGATTTATGCCGGGACGATGGGGGATGCGGTCTACAAGAGTCCGGACGGCGGGCAACGGTGGTTACCGCATAACGTGGGGTTGAAAGAGCATGTGTCGTTCGTGAATCAGTTCGTGTTTCATCCGGCTCTCAACGAAAAGATCTATATCGCCACGACCGTCGGTGCCTACTACTCAAGAGATGCAGGCCGTGAATGGGAAGAACGGATGAACGGGATGAAGGAAGTCCACATCGTCACGTCAATCGCCATCAATCCCAAGGATCCCACTATTCTGTATGGTGGTACGACAGGAGGAGTGTACCGCTCAGACGACGCCGCAATGTCGTGGAAGCGGATCAATAATGGGCTGATTCCTGAGAGTGAACTGATGGCGTCAATGGCGCTAGGGGTCAATGTCATTGAAATCGATCGAACGAACCCCGATATCGTGTATGCGGGGACCACCAAAGGGCTCTTTCGGACGGAGACGAAGGGTGAAGCATGGGAACGGATCGGGCAATCGCTGTCCGATTCCTACATCAGCAGTATGCTCCTCCATCCAACCGAACCCTCGGTGCTCTATATCGGGGGGCCGGCAGGAGTATGGAAAAGTCCGGACAGAGGGAAAACCTGGAAGGCGGTAAACCAGGGCATTGTCACGTTGAACATTCGTGCCTTGGCCATGAATTCAAAAAATCCGCAGATACTCTATGCAGGAACGAACGGAAGCGGACTATATCGTTCGACCGATGCCGGCGCGACGTGGACGGCTGTGCCGCTCAAGGCCGCGCCGGTTGAGCATCAATAACCGGTTTTGGCGCCCGCACTTCCGTGCTGGTACCGGCCGCTGTAGGAGAGCATCTTATCGGTCATGGCTTTCCATTCATCAGCCGTCATCAGCTCCTTCATCTTGAACCGCAGGCTCAGCACCTTCGCTGAACTCTGCGTCCGTTGAATGGTCGCCTCGTTGAGGATTTTTGAAAATTCGTCCGGCGGAGCCGTATAGCTGGTGTTCAACGTATAGAGCTGCCGATGATAGGCGCGTTCCTGCTCGCGTCCGGCCTTGAGTTCGTTGATGATTTCACCAACGAGCGCATTGACCGCTTTTGCCTTGTCGGGATCCTGTACGGTGCGATTGACCAACCCTTCCATATCTTGCTGGCCCTTCTGCCAGTACGAGTCGCTCTTGCCCCCTGCCATGCCGTGGTGATGGTGGTGTGAGGAGCAGCCGACCAGTACGACCATTCCCATCGCCACGAGCAGCCCATTGACCATCCGATTCATACATCCCTCCATGAAAAAGTTGTGACTTGATTACTTCTTACCGTATCATCGTCCGGAATACTATGCCAGACGCATTACCGACGACACCTGATGAGTTCCAGGCGCTCAAAGCGGAGTTTCGCAGTCACCTGGAAATATTCTACGCCGGGCTCAAGCTGGCACCACCGTATGAAAGCGTGGAGAAAGCTCTCCGCACATTGACGAGCCTGGTCCATGAACTTCCGCCCGAAGAACGGCGCCAAATAATAGCTGATCCTACCTTGCGCTGGCAGCAATTCACACGTGCCTTTGCAGCCTCAGGTCTCGCGAAGAAGCACCGAGGGATCATCACGGGTTTGGCGCATGATCGTTCTACGCTGGCTCTTCCTCCTGAATATGATCACTTTTTGGAGTTATTTCGACTCTAGCGGTTTGGCCGGATCAGTCGTTGCCGAAGAAATCGGTTGTGCAAGAACATCGCGGAGCTCGTCATAGACCTTCATCAGCCGCGCGTCTTCGAGGCGATAGGAAAGCGCGAGCGTGACCAGTCCGAAGGCCAGGACAAGGCCTGCCAGCGCGAGAATGCCGATGCCGACGAGCGCGCCTCCCAGCGATGCGAATCCTCCTTCCATCGCGTACTGAATACCGAAGGTCAATGAGCCGACCGACACGAGCGCAAACCACATACTGGTGATCAGCGCAGACGACCATGGGATACGCTTCACGCATAACGTACGCAGTGCCTGGTCATGCGAGGAGAGCTGAATTAAGCCTTTCACCGGCCAAGCCGTGCGGAACCGCTTGGAGAAGAATCGATACTGAGGGCGAATCGCGATTTGAGCTAACTCCGGATAAAACCATGCGACTCCATGCGGGAGCATCAACACGCCGTTGGGAGTAAACCGCTCGCGTATGGCACTGACTTCGGCACCGGGCCATTGATCAAGGCGCTTCGCGACACGGCAGCCGTATCGGACGGCATCCGGAGTCAGCCGAATAAAATACAGCCAATCTCCGACGACTAATCCGAGCAACAACGCGCTTGCGAAAAGACCGGCTAAGATCATGGATGTAGCTATCCCATAGGAGCGGAATGCGAATCAAGGCAGTGGAGGCCTTCAATCGTTCGTGTCCCATATTGAAGAATCGTATAAAGAGCGCGACTTCCAGATCTTCCAAGGAATCTGTTGACTCATCAAGAGAAGTTTGGATACAGTACGGCGGGCTGCGTTCCGGGCGGGTCTTGATCAAGTCGCTTTCCCGCCAGAATTCTATCCCTCGTCGGCATATTGCTGTTGTTGCCCACACTCCGCAGCCAAAAGCATGCAGAGAGTGAGGCGTCTGAGGTTTGGAGGAGAGTATGGATCCAGACAAAATTGAGCGTGTGTACACCACGTACGCGGGGTTTTACGACAAGGTTTTTGGAAAAGTCTTTCATGAAGGGCGCGAATCAGCCATCCGGAATTTAGACGTACAACCGAACGAACACATCCTGGAGGTGGGGGTGGGGACCGGATTGGCTCTTCCGATGTATCCTCGCCATTGCCGCATTGTCGGGATTGACCTCTCCGAAGGCATGTTGGCGAAAGCGAAAGAGAAGGCTGAGGCTCTCTGCCTCGACCACGTCGAGCTGCATCGTATGGATGCCGGCGCAATGGAATTCGCTGATGACAGCTTTGACACGGTGGTGGCCGCCTATGTCGTCACAGCAGTTCCGGACTATCGAAAGTTGGTCAATGAGATGATTCGGGTCTGTCGCCCGGGCGGCCGAATTGTCATGCTGAATCACTTCAGTAATGGGAACAAGGTCATTGCCGCTATGGAGAAGGTGATTTCTCCGTTGACCAAACATCTGGGGTGGCGCACGGACCTCTCGCTCAATACGGTGCTGGAAGGGACGTCGTTGCGCATTGCACGGAAACAGAGTGTGAATCCGTTACGGTTTTGGGCGTTGGTTGAATGCGTCAACGGAAAAACGAAGCAGACGAACGGCAACGGTGTCCCGCACAAGGTCCCAGACTATGTGAATGGCACTAGTACCGCCGGTTTCTCAGCGGGCAATGGTCAGGAACAGTATTCCCCGGAACACGTGCACTGACGTACAGAGGCTGTACGTCTCACCGACCTCGCCGTGAGTCCTGTTCCCGTGCGAGCCAGTTCTCCCATTCCCGGCCTGGAATGATTGTCGTGCCGACCAGGCAGTCACCTGGGAATTGTCGGGTAATATGATCCGCAAGGACTTCCAGCATGCGGCTCATACGTTGATCTTGATCCCCAAACACCCGTAGCATTAACCCGAAGCCCTGCCTTTCTAAAGGGCCGTAGGCCAGGACATGCATCAGACTGTCTGCGCTGGTCCTGGCGTCACCGACTGGAATCAAATCACCTTCCCACTGCACCGTTGGATGCGCCGTTGCGCTCCGATTCGTCTCACGCCACATGCAGGGTAGGCCGGCTTGATCTAACTCGTGTAACAGCCGATCAATGGTGGGTCCTTGGCCCGTCCGACCTTGGAAGATCCACCGAGCGAGCTCAGCCGTTGGTCGGGCGGTTACGAACGGCGCGGCGACTTCCTCCAAATGTGCTTCATCACACACGACATACAGTTCGCCCTGCGGATCGAACCAAAATCGCAATTTCCCAGCACTCAATTCCGTCTGAATGATGCCCAGAGAAGAACAATCGGCCCCATCTTGCTCGAACACTGAAAAATCCGTCACGCCCGTCATCGTGAGTTTGGCGACACGGACTAATCCGCGAACTTCGTAGCGAATGGTTACGGAGATGGTCGTCCCAGCAGGGACCTCCCGTCCCGACCCTTCGTCAAACAGGCGGCGCTTGGAGATCTGCATATCGGTCACATAGCCGGAACGGAAACCACCTGTATGGCCGATCAACCATCGTAGATCGTCTGCGTTTTGGATCACGTGGGTCATGAGAGCGATTGTAGCGTAGGCATGGCCACACTGCTACCTCCTCGCATGTCCCCAAATCGAGACTATAGGAGAGAGGCGTGGGCGGAGTGGAGCCTTGATTTCACAGGAGCCCTGCCGAGTGAGGCCGGCCTTTTTGCATAAGGATGTTGCGATCGTCGCTTCGTCTCGGCCCTGGTTGATCATGATGAACAGGCCATGAGGCTGTAGGTTACGAGCGATTTGTGAGAACAAGGCGTGGGGGGCAAACACGGAGAGTGGCATCCGCCACGCCAACACCGGGTCGGGTGTGACGAATGGATACCAGGCGGTCACGATGTCCGCCGGACGTACATAGCCCGCGTAGTCGTCGACGATGAACTGCGTGTTCGGCAGGTGTTGGATATACCCTCGTGCGTAGTCGAGGCGGCTATACCCATTGATATAGATCCGGTGGCCCTCGATCTCGATGCCCAGTAGCTCCGTCGGTCGGAAGAAAGTGTGCAAGACCGAAGCGTACCAAAAATTACTGGAGCCGACATCCTGAACGACTCCACCTCTTGAACGTGGGAGTTTCAGCGCCTTCCATGCTTGTTCCAGAATGTCGAGGTAGTCGTACTGCTTGAGCGCGGTGAGCCGTCGGGCCTGCTCTTCGAATCGCACATCAAAGTGTCGCTGAAGCCGCTCAATTCGTTCTCGCGCGATTCCACTGAGCTGCTCCAATTGTCCGGCGGAATGTTCTCGGTACATCCCTCGCGACCAAGCCAACCGTTCACCGAAGACATACCAGAGCGCGTGATATCGAGAGGCGAGCAATTGCCGGAGTGAATAAGATCGTGGGGTGTCATGCGAATTCCTTAATAAGGAGGGGGCCTGATCCTGAACGCCGACGTTTTGCTCGATCACGGAGACGGGCATAATACTTCTTCTTCGGAAGATTGGCTCAAGGCCTGAAGGGGAGCGGATGGAAAAGGTAGAGCGAGATTAGGTGGAGAGGGTGCGCACGAATAGGTCCGGCTCTTCTGGAGTCACAAGCCAAGGACGATCATCCTTACGCTCAATCCAGACAAATCGATCGATGCGTGAGACGTACATCTGTATAATGCCGTGCCGCTTTGTCCATAGCCAACCGAAGCCTCCACCGAGTCCTCCGGCGCCGATTCTTATTCCCCAGCCGATTTCGCGTTTCAACGTGTCGCGGTCAAGAAGCCGAACGTTGGCAATGCTCTCACGGGGGATTTCGTAGCGCCTCAATGGCCAGATGATGTTGAGAGATCGAGAACTAAGGACAAAATAGCTTGGCCGAAAACGGAGCCAAATCCAGGTATAGACGGTTATCACAAGTACGCAGGGCATGAGATAAGTCGGAGTCAGTACCATGGCCGCAAGAAGGAAGCTGAGTGGCAGGATCAGAAGCACGAGCGTAACGATGAGGATGATGGGTGACATGGGAGCTAGGCGGAAGATTTTGCCTGCTACGTGGTCGATCATAAAGGGCTTAAGGCATCAGCGGCAAGCCGAGTCCGCCGCATCAGTAAACCTTGAAGAGGTACTCCTCATACAGTGCCAAGTCATATGGAGAGATGCAATGGAAAGTCACTTCTCTGACGGAGGGAAGGTCGGTCAAAAGTGTGCCGGGTAACCATAGCCGCTGGTGCTGATACTGGGAAAGCTAAAACCTTCTATCAGGCTGGCATCTTCTAAACGAAACTTTGCTTGCGAGGCCTGCGGCAGACAGTGTATGTATCCTTTCAGACATTGTCCCGGTCATAACTCGTACTGATCCTCGCTGAATTGGACTCAGAAACATGCAGAGAGCCATCTGTCTCCAACACGTTTCGTTTGAGGGCCCCGGAGCGTTTGCGTCATCCCTGTCGACTCGGATGGTGAATCTCGAGCGGTATCTTGTCCCACAAGATGGGTTGCCGAAAGATGCCGGTGATCTATTGATTGTGATGGGGGGGCCGATGTCAGTCAATGACTCAGATCCGTGGATTGCCGAGGAGACCGCGTTCATCAGATCAGCGTTGCGGACCGGTACGCCGGTGATCGGTGTGTGTTTAGGGAGCCAGTTCATGGCGAAGGCACTTGGTGCCACGGTGCGATCAGGCAAGGCATTGGAAATCGGTATGACACCGGTGCGTCTCACTAAGGATGGGAAAAAAGATCCAGTATTTGGCGCTGCGCGCGACGCATTCGAGGTGTTTGAATGGCACGGGGAAATCTTCGACTTGCCCAGTGATTGTGTCCCGTTGGTTGGATCCGAGATGGCGCCGCTGCAGGCCTTTCGTTATGGCGATCATGCGTATGGTCTGCTCTTCCATTTGGAAATGGAAGAAGGTGGAATCGACTCGCTGTGCCGGGAATGCGCGTCTGATTTGGCGAAAGCGCACGTTACAGCTTCCCATGTGAAGTCGATGGCAACGCCTCAGCTTCCCCAGTTACATGCAATAGCCGATCGCCTGATCGACCACCTTCTGACAGCACCACGTTGATTACCAGCTCCGTCCTGAAGTAGTCTTATTCCTCTCGTCTACAAGTCGGAACGTCATCATCTCGAAAGTCTGCGAGCGGCTCTCTGACGTGAGGACATGCATACTGTCAGCCGTTAAGACGGGCTCATTTGAGAAAGGAGTTTGATCAACCATGGCCGGTTTCCCGATAGAAGTTGCCACACGTATTAAGACATTACCTCCATACCTCTTTGCCGCAATCGACAAGATGAAGCAAGAGGCTATTGCCCGAGGGGTCGACATTATCAACCTTGGCATAGGCGATCCTGATTTACCCACGCCTGGTCCGATCATCGACAGCTTGGCAAAGGCAGCCAAGGACCCCAAGCATCACCAATACCCTTCCTATGAAGGTATGTTGTCATTCAGGAAAGCGGTCGCTGATTGGTACCAGCGCCGTTTCAGTGTGACGCTCAATCCCGTCGACGAGGTCCTCACGCTGATCGGGTCGAAAGAAGGAATCGGGCATATTCATCTTGCCTTTGTCGATCCAGGGGATGTGGTGCTGGTTCCAAGTCCAGGCTATCCGGTTTATCCCGTCGGAACCAGTTTTTGTGGGGGCACGTCCCACTTCATGCCCTTGACCAAAGCCAACGGCTTTCTGCCGGATTTAGCTGCGGTTCCAAATGATGTGGCCAAGAAGGCCAAGCTGATGTGGCTCAATTCGCCGAACAATCCCACATCGGTGATCATGACGAAAGACTACTTCAAGCGAGCCATTGAATTTGCACAGGAGAATCAGATTATCATCTGCCACGATGCGGCCTACTCGGAGATCTATTACGACGGCAAGCGACCGGCGAGTTTTATGGAAGTCGAAGGGGCCAAGGACGTCGGTGTGGAATTTCATTCGCTCTCCAAGACGTACAACATGACCGGTTGGCGTATAGGGTTCGTGGTCGGGAACAAGACAGTTGTGGGGGCACTCGGCAAAGTGAAAAGCCAGTTGGACTCCGGGGTGTTTGAAGCCGTGCAAGATGCCGGTATCACCGCTCTGGGGCTCGACGATTCCGTGACGGACGGCATCCGGAGGATTTATCAGGAACGCCGCGACACCATCGTTCCGGGGCTCAAGAAGCTCGGGTTGGACGTCGATGCGCCGCCTGCGGCATTCTATATCTGGGTAACGGTACCCAAAGGGTACACCTCCGCGTCCTTCACCGCCCATCTGTTGGAAAAGGCCGGCATTGTCACGACGCCTGGTAACGGCTTCGGCGCACCAGGCGAAGGCTATATCCGTATGACGGTGTGCACGACCACAGAACGGCTTGCGGAAGCGGTGGAGCGAATTAAGAAAGCAGGATTCTGAACCCCGCACTCCTAATTGGCTATGGAGACTGTCTTCATCGGATTTGGGTCGAATGTGGGCGATCGAGTCGATTTATGCGATCGAGCTGTGACATTGCTCAGTCTGCTCCCCCATTCGCGGCTCATGGGAGTGTCCCTTTTGTATGAAACAGAACCGGTTCGTGGCGAAACCGATCCAGGGGACGGGTGGTTTCTCAACGGGGTGGTCCAGATTGAAACCGACATCACACCCCAGAGCCTCCTCGCGATCCTCCAAGAGATTGAGCGATCGCTCGGACGGGATGAGGAGAACCGCTCTGGCCCACGCACGATCGATCTCGATATTCTGTTCTATGGTGAGCGTGTCATCAAGGAGCCAGGGTTGACCATCCCGCATCCTCGCCTCCATGGCCGGCGGTTCGTTCTCATGCCTCTGAATGAATTGGATCCACTCTGGATCCATCCCATGCTCAAGCAATCGGTTGATCAATTGTTGAGGGAGGTGAAGGACCCAGCACAAGTCCAGCTGCTCTTTCCTCAACCTTCGACGAGATATGGATCGCGTCCGGCGTGCAGTGCGCCACCCGGCTCATGAAGATCATTCGTTCACCGAGTGCCATGACAGCTTGGAGCGAAGGGCTCAGGCGTGAAAATGTACGGATTGGGCTTGTGCCGACGATGGGAGCGTTGCACGATGGGCATCGGGCGCTGATACGAGCAGCCCGGTTGCGATGTGATGCCCTCGCAGTCAGCATCTTCGTTAATCCCACACAATTCGGGCCCCATGAAGACCTCACCAAATATCCGCGTCCCATTTCACACGACCGAGCCCTTTGCAAACAGGAAGGTGCTGATGTCTGTTTTGAACCAAGTGTACAGGCCATGTATCCGGAAGGATTTCAAACGGTTGTGAGTCTTCCGGCGATTGCACGTCGATGGGAAGGGGAGGTGCGGCCTCATCATTTTTCCGGTGTGGCAACCGTGGTCACCAAACTGTTCGGAATGGTGTCTCCTCAGATCGCGATCTTTGGACAGAAAGACTTCCAACAATCAGTGCTTGTCGATCGGCTGGTGAAGGATCTCAATCTCGGCGTCAGAATCATCGTGCGACCGACAGTTCGGGAGCGTGACGGATTGGCGATGAGTTCACGGAATGTGTATCTGTTACCTGATGATCGAGGTCGAGCCGTGACGTTGTACAGAAGCCTTCGGGCAGGAGCTGAGGCAATCCAGCAGGGTGTCGATGACGGGAGAGCAATACAAGCAGTGATGCATCAGGTCATCAAAGCAGAACCAGCCATGACGATCGACTATCTGGCCGTTTGCGATCCTCGTACGCTAGAACCAATTTCTACCGTGACTTCGAGAGTCGTCTTGATTGGAGCGGTGCGTCTTGGGTCTGTTCGGCTGATTGATAATCTTCTGGTGACCGTTCCACGACGGCGATCCTAGAACGTGAACCGGTGTTACGAAAAGAGATTCTGGTGGAAGCTTTGCCCCACCAGCAGGCTGAGAATGACCTGGCTGAGGCGGTTCTTATCAGCTGTCACCATTTCGAGAAAACTGAGACCCATGGATCCCGGCCTCGATGAGCACACCATGGCTGTTTCAATCTTGATCGGTTCTTCATCGGAGGCCGGTTTGATGACCAGCTCGACAAACGTTCCTTGAGGCAACGTGGCCGCTGTCTCAAGCGTACAGCCACCCATGGAAATGTCCGTCACTCGATTGGTCGTTTGCACGGCGTGCTCTGTCAGCAGGTTGGCGCGGAACGACACCGGCAATCGCTTATATTCCCGGCGGTCGGTTGCCGATGGGGGAGCTGGAGCCTGGCTTCGAAAGACTCGGAAGCGCGTAGTACAGAGTTGACAGCGGAATGGGAAGACCCCGAAGCGATTAAGAACCCGCTCCAGGATGCCTTCATCATGGAGTATTCGAACAAAGGGTGTGCCGCAACTTGGACAGTGTGGATCTCTCATGAGCTCTCGGAAGAACCTATCGCTGCATCATGGGTAAAGAGTGGCGATGTCAGCTGGTGTTCTCGTTGTGCCTCCAAGATTAGATCGATCTGAGCCGGTGAATAGGTTGGAGGCTTCACCCATTTTCCATCTGCCCGTTTGTAGCCACCAATCTTGCTCAAATTCGACCGGTGCACTTCCTGAAACACGGCTTCCATGTCAATCCCATACGATACCGCCGTGCCATAGGTCACGTAGAGGAGATCCGCCATTTCTTTCGCGACTGCAGCAAGATTCCCGGCCGCCATGGCTTCTTTCAGCTCATCGAACTCTTCCTGAATGAGACGGACCCGAAGCTGCTTCGTGTCATCGTTGAGTTCTGTCGGGACGTTCTGCACGAGAATATCAAACCTATTGTGAAATGCTTCTACCATCGTCTGTTCGTTGGTCATGCGTACTCCTTCATTCGACATCAAATGATAACGTTTTACGGGGAACGACCTCCGTCGGTTCAAGCGCGAGGATGTCGCGGTCCGAGGACACTCCCAATTCTTTAAATCGCCGTGCAGCCGGGAGAATACGGGTTTCAAGGGAGCCCACGGCACGGTTGTATGCCGATACACTCTTGCCGAGTGCTTGCCCCACATCGTTCATATGTTCCGCCAGTACAGCCATCCGCTCGTAGAGCTCTTTGCCCAATCGGGCTGCTTCTTCCGCATGGGCCGTCATGCGCTCTTGTCTCCAGCCGTAGGCGACCGCGCGGAGCAGTGCGATCAATGTGGCCGGGGTCGCCAGCACGATTCCATGTGCAAATCCTTCTTCAATGAGACGAGGATTCTGGTCCAACGCGGCTCCGAGGTATTGTTCACCGGGAAGAAACAAGACCACGAACTCTGGGGAATGTTCGAACTGTGTCCAATAGGCCTTCAGCGATAATTCATCCATGCGGCTCTTCACCTGTGCGGCATGGCGGCGCAAGGCCTCGGCTTGTTGGACGTCGTCCTGCGCTTCGTGGGCGTCAAGGTAAGCCGAGAGAACGGTTTTCGCATCAACGATAATCTGGCGGCCGCCAGGGAGCTGGACCACCATATCAGGCCGAAACCGTGCATCCTCACCGGTGACGGAGTATTGTTCGATGAAATCACAGTGTTCGACCATGCCAGCAAGTTCAGCGACTCGTTTTAAGGTCAACTCTCCCCACTGGCCTCGTACGGTCGGAGCACGAAGAGCCTTGACCAGGTTGCCGGTTTCTTGCTGTAACTTCTGTTGAGACTCAGCCAATGATTTCAGGTGTTGATCCAGTCCACCGTAAGCCGACTGGCGCGACTGTTCCAGAAGACGGAGCTGCTCATCGTACCGTTGCAGCGTATCGTGGAGTGGACGCACCAAGGCATCAATGGCCTGCTGGCGTTGTGCCAGGTCACCATCCGCTTTGACATGCAGGGTTTCGAATGTCACGGCGGCGAGTTTCAAAAATGCCTCGTTGTTTTGCTTCAATGCTTCGCCGGAGAGGGCTTGGAACGATCCCACAAGTTCCTGACGTGTTTGGTCTAGCAGGACCTTTTGTTCCGTAACGTGCCGTGCCGCAGCGTCTAGGCGAGTTTCAGCCACGACGCGGGCTTGCTGAGTCTGAGACAGTTCCTCACGAAGGGATAGCATCGCAGTCCACTCTAGTTCCAGCTGCTTTCTTACTTCGTCAGCGATGGCCTCAGCGCGCTGGGTCTGTGCGCGCATACGTCCAGAGACCCAGAGTCCTACCAAGAGGCCACCAAGGATCAGTCCAATCCCGAGGCCTATGAAAAGAGGGATCGCGTCAGTCATCGGTAGGACAAGATCAAAAAAATGAGGAAGCAAAGGACTCCCATATATAGGGTGTTGAAACAGTATTTTGAGGCAGAGTACGCAAGGTATTGAGAAAGGTCAAGGAGCAGAAGACCCATATCAAACAGCTCTAGCCGGTCCGTGATTGTGTAGATGGCTCGATACGAATGGTCCCCGATCCAGCGTCAAGCCTAACCCGCAGTCCATCAGAAAGCTGGGTCATCGCTCCGTCCACGTTGGCGACAGTTGGTAGTCCATATTCACGAGCAATGATCGCCCCATGAGACAAGGTCCCACCCATTTCCGCGATCAGTCCACCGGCAATTCCAAAAAGAGGCGCCAGGCCTGGATCGATGACCGAGACGACTAGGATTTCACCTGGCCGAATTTTGCTCCAATCAAGAACCGAACGGATCATCCGTACTGACCCAATCACAGACCCAGCACTGATAGGCATGCCGGTTAACTGGCTGCTTCCATCGGATTGGTTTGATTTCAGAATTTGGTTATTCATGGAGTCCCAATCTCGAATGGTATCGGGGGCTGTGATTGCTGCATGACGTTCACGTTCAAGACGTCGCTCCTGGATGATGGCGTTCCAGTCTTTAGTGCCCCCGGCGAGGAGATCAGTTCGATCGTCGATCGAAAGAAAAAACATGTCATCGTGCTGATCAAGTCGGCCCTCAGCAACCAAGAGTTCCCCGAGACGGATCAAGAGGGTACGGATAGCGGTTGAGTAATACATCAAGTGATGTCGATTTGCCTCGCGCAGTGCGAAAAAGCGACAGAGTCTTCGGTAACACCATGAAAAGATCAGCTTTCTATCGAGGCGCCACCCGAGTCGCTCTTTAATCTGAACCAGCGCGGCGATCCTTGTGCTCTCCTGGCGGGAAAGAATCGCCTCACGAGACGGAGAAGCCGATGCAAGCTGGGTACGGAGAATCGCCAATATCGCTTCCGGGTTCTCCGCAAGCCGCGGCGACATGACATCCGATTCACCCACCCCACGGTGACCATAGTCTTCCAGGTAGGTCGCGAAGATGCGGAGAAACTTCGTGCCGGCAAGTGCCGAGCGATATCTCGACGCATCCCATGCTTCGGCGGTGAGAAATGCTCTTGCCTTCGGCTCACCTCGAGCAATATCCGTGAGCTCGGCGAGGCGGAGAATCTGTTGGGCACTGATGACGGTTCCCTGTCCCTGAAGAGCTGCGTTCAACAGCTCTCTCCAGTCGGGGCCGAGCCAGCGAGGCAGGATGCGGCTGAAAATTTGTAGGCACTGTCCCACCCCTCCAGCGATGCCAAAGGTGACCTCACGGCCCTCCAGCCACGGACCGAGCGCATCCAACTGAGGAAGAAGTTCATGCACGGTAAGGGATTGGATGCGGTCACGCGCATACGTGGCGGCCAGTTCCTTCATTTCTTGGAATAGTCGGGGGGCGGAATGTTCAACCCTTCTCATCTCTGCCCACATCAACCATCCGGCTCGCACAAAAGCCGACCCAACGAGCGGCTGAACCTCTGGGATAGTGGCCAGTGGTTCGCCTCCCATTTGTTCGGCGTTCATGGACGGATCTCCTCCGAGTTGAGCGACCAAGATATGGAAGAGAGTGACGTTCAAGTAGGGACGTCCATTTAGTATACGGACTGATGTGAGACCATCGGGGATCCGGCACCCTAGCCTTCGATAGTGGGCAAGGATGTAGCGGTCCATAAACTGTTCAAGAAATGAGAGACTCAGTGGGCTGGGTAGTTCAGGCAGTGTCTCCTTAAAATTGGTTCGCGACCACTCACAGTCATCGTTGGTGAGGTCGGATGCAGGACGGACGCTCGTAATTGGGCGGGCCTGCACGAGCCAGAGATGTTCGGAATCGAATGCCCACTCGATATCCATCGGTTGGCCCAGGGCTCGTTCGATCTGTTTGGCGGCTCTTGCGACAGAAAAAAGCTCATCGTCCGTCAGCGACGAGCGGTGCCGAGTACCTTCTTTGAGCGGATCGGTCCGTAGCCCCTCATGCGAAACCGAAAGCCGATGAGACTTCTCAGCCAGCACTCGTGAGCGAATCCGTGTTGGTTCTCCATCGCTTGCTACGTCCACCACGTACTGGTCTGGGGTGATCGTCCCATCGACCAATGGGGAGGCCAGTCCAGGTATGGCGTTAATCATCACGTGAGTGCGTCGACCTGTTACAGGATGTACGGAATATGCCACCCCAGCGGTCTGCGCAGCGACCATCGGCTGGATCAGCGCCGCCATTTTGGGAGGCTTATGGTGGTTCTGCTGGGTCATGTACCTGATTACGCGTTCTTCCCACAGTGAAGTCCAGAGGTCTTTGACAGCCGCTTCAATGTCCGATAGGGCCACGCCGAGGTGAGTGCGATACAGCCCGGCGAGGCTGGTGTGAGTGGTATCTTCGTTTGTGGCGGAAGATCGGACGGCCCAGCGGTCATCTGGAGGGCAACGGATCGTTTCGAGCGCTGCCCGCCATTGATTGATAAGATAGGAGATCTCGACTCCCTTGATCCGATTCCTGCAACCGACTAAAGCTGAGCTCCGTTCAGGTTCAGATAGCCGGGAGATCATGAGATACGTGTCGATATCGTTAAAGCCTGATGTCTGTAGAGTCTGCTCATAGGCTTCTGTCGTAATACAGAACCCAGGGGGGACAGAGAAACCTGCTGCGATGAGCCGAGCCAGTCCGACAGCTTTTCCGCCAGCCAGATCAATATCGGTACATTGAGACAGCGAAAGAATGAACGGACGTGTCATAGAGTGGGATGGTAACTAGAGTAGGAGGAGGAGGTAAAGGTCATTGACGTTTGTTCCCGTGGGACCGGTATGAATATGACATCCAAGAGTCTTCAATGCAGGGTAAGTATTAT
>CABVRS010000041.1:0-4017 GCA_902500745.1 uncultured Nitrospira sp. | reverse complement strand
GTGGGACCGGTATGAATATGACATCCAAGAGTCTTCAATGCAGGGTAAGTATTATGTCGATTCAGTGCGGAACGGAGATTAATGCCCAGTCTTGTCGCTCGCGCAGCGGTTTCTCCGCTGACCATTGCACCCGCTGCGTCGGTTGGCCCGTCTGTACCATCACTGCCCAAGGCCACAACCCAGGTCTTTGAAAGACCGGCAATCTCACATGCGGCAGCGGCTGCGAATTCCTGGGCGCGTCCACCTTTCCCCTTCCCCGTTACCGTCACCGTCGTCTCACCACCCGCCACCACGCAGCATGGGCGCTTCATAATTCGGTGCCCAGCGGCGATTGTTTTGGCAAGGCCAGTCAACTGGCGGGCTGCGATACGCGATTCGCCCGTGACGGGGGTAGAAAATTGTATCGTGCGGAGGCCCATCATGTTGGCACAGTGCGAGACGGCTTCCATCATAATTCGATTATTGCCGATAATCTGATGGCAGACGGAACGTACACGTCGTGAATCAGGTTTTAACGTTTCTGGCGCAATCCCCTTTCGTCCACGGTCCAAGTAGTGACGTACTGCGGTGGGCACGGAGCGCCAGATTCTGTACTGCTGTAGTACTTCCACAGCATCGGCAAAGGTAGACGAATCGGCAACTGTGGGCCCGGAACCAATAGAACCAAGGTCATCGCCGATGACATCCGACAGAATCAGGCTCACAATCTTCGCGGGAGTGGAGGCTGCTAGTCCGCCGCCTTTGATCACCGAAAGATGTCTCCTGACGATATTGATCTGATTGATCGTCGCACCGCTTCGAAGGAGCAGTCGTGTGGTCCGTTGTTTATCAGTCAATGTGACGCCAGGTACAGGAGCTGGTAATAAGCTTGATGCACCCCCGGACAAGAGCACGAATAGCAGGTCTCGAGGACTCAGGTTTTTGACCAAACTCAGGAGACGCTGAGTCGCATGAACACCGGCGAGATTTGGAATGGGGTGGCTGGCTTCTAGAACAGTAATCCGTTTCGTCGGGAGCCGATGTCCCGTTTTGACGATAACTAGTCCATCTTCCAACCTTGGACCAAGGACTCTTTCTAATGCCTGCCCCATTCTGGCCGATGCTTTTCCAGCACCGACTGCGACCACTCGATCAACCTGTGCGAGGTCGTAAATGCGAGATCCTACCTGCAGCGCATGGCCATTAATGGAGACCCTCTCGAGCAAGGCACGATAGGGGTCAGCCGCATCCAGCCCCGCAGTGATCAGCTTGTGAACAAGTGATTGGGCAGAAGAGGGGGGCAGCCGAAGCTTCATGAGCGTGAATGTTACGGCGTCTTCTCTTGTTTGAAACAACGACTCGGACAGGTTTGACGAGGGACGCGAATTTGATAGTTTCCGCGAGGGAGCATATCCTTCTTGAATTCAGGATTCAACATTTTGAGTTCGAGAAGATAGGTGCCGAATTCTTCGGCAATAGAGGTCAGCGCACGCTGAGACTCCTTCACGTTCACCGTGATGGTTTCGGTCTCGAGGGGCATATAGAGATCGTTCTTAGTCAGGCCAAGATATTTCTCCGGCTGCGAGTAGATTTCCTTGGCGGCAATGATCCGCGGGACATAGCGCATGGTCTCGCGAGGCCCGTGCATTTTCCAATAGTCAGTAATGTTCTGTGCTTTCAGCAACTTGCGAATCCGATCTTCGCCGGCGTTATACGAGGCCATGGCCAAGAACCAGTCGTTGTTCTGGTATTCCTTGAGATACTTGAGATATTTCACGGCAGCCTCGGTCGACATTTCAAGATTCCGACGCTCATCACGGACGGCGTCGCTCTTGAGTCGATACCGGCGGCCGGTAGACGGAATGAATTGCCAGGGACCGGAGGCTTTGGCTTTAGAATAGGCCGCCGAGATACATTTGCTCTCGACCAACAACATGTACTTCAGATCATCGGGCAAACCAGTGTCGGCCAATTGCTTTTCTGCGGGAGGGAAGCAGCGTCCGGTACGTTTGGCGAGGATGATGCTTTCGCCTTGGTCTTCCAGGAATTGATAGAATTCGTATTCAATTCGCTCCCGTACTTGCCAGTTGTCTAAGGGAACCGAGAGCCCGGCGAATGTAATCTTATCGGGGAGTTTAAAGGAACTTAGGAAGAACCGTTCCCCCTCTCGTTTGATTTCCGGGAGAATAACCAAACGGTCTTCCGAATCGGATTGCGAGTCCAACTGGTCTAGTAAGAGAAGCTCCTTCTCTGCCTCGGATTTCTGGGCGCTCTTATCCTCAAGGCTCGATGCCGCCTGTGCCGACACCTGTATTGTCAGGATGGCGAAGACGATTCCGGTCACACAATAAATGGATTGGATCCCACGCGTCAGCATTCGTAGACTCCTCAATGTTCCATGCAATCAACGATTACAACAAATGCGTGGTTATGCTATCAGCTGACCCAAGTGCCAGCAAGCAGAATAGGGTTCTCAATCATGCTAGACTGCGAGCCATATGGGAGCTTTGAGAATTTTGAACGATGCCATCTGTGACTGCACGGCCTGCCCACGACTGGTCGACTATCGGCAGATGATTGCGCGAGAGAAACGGAAACAATATCGTGACTGGACTTACTGGGGTCGGCCGGTGCCCGGCTTCGGAGATCCTGCCGCGCGGCTCTACGTGCTCGGACTTGCTCCTGCTGCACATGGAGGGAATAGGACGGGACGCGTGTTCACCGGTGATCGGAGCGGAGATTGGTTGTATGAGGCGTTGCATCGGTATGGATTTTCAAACCAGGCTTCATCAATCCACCGAGATGATGGCTTGGCGTTGACGGACTGCTACATCGGGGCGACGGTACGTTGTGCGCCACCGGACAATAAACCGTTGCCCGATGAATTTGAACGGTGTAGCCGATTCGTGGAGGAAGAGGTTCGTCTACTCAAGAATCACTGCGTGGTGATCGCACTGGGAAAGATCGCCTTTGATCATTACCTTAAAACGTGTAAGAGGCATGGACATGTCATGCCTTCGCCAGCCCTCAAGTTCGGGCACGGAGTCGAGTATCGCCTGCCTTGGGGAGTGACCCTGCTCGGTTCTTATCACCCGAGCCAACAGAATACGTTTACGGGAAAGTTGACTCGCCCTATGTTTCATGCGGTGTTTCGAAAGGCGAAACAATCTATCGAGAGGCATTGAGCGTGTTGTATGGAGGCCTGGAAATATTAACCGTTGGTGGCATTCATCCAAGATCTATTTGAGGAAAGACCAAACTTTCAGCTGCAGGGAGAAGGGTGGATTTGGCTGATACGGGACGGGCAACTTTCCTGATGATTCATCGAAAAGTTGCCCGTCGCTACCGTTGCTACTGTTGGCCTTTTGCCTTCCAGTCGTCGAGAAACTTTTTCAGGCCCGAATCGGTGAGCGGATGTTTGAACAAGGCTTGGAATACGCTATAAGGCATTGTGCAGATATGGCCGCCGGCTAACGCAGCTTCGACTACGTGCTGCGGATGGCGGACGCTTGCCACTAACACAAGAGTCTTGTAGTCGTAGTTCTTGTAGATCGTCAAAATCTGTCTAATAAGCTCCATTCCGCTTGAGCTGATGTCGTCAAGCCGTCCGATGAAGGGCGAGACACACCAGGCACCAGCCTTGGCAGCCAGTAGCGCTTGAGTGGGTGAAAAACAGAGAGTCACGTTCACTTTGATCCCTTCTGAAGCCAATCGCTTCGTGGCTTTGAGTCCCTCTGGAATCAGTGGGCACTTGACCACGATGTTCTTATGGATCTTGGCGAGTTCTTTGCCTTCCTTCACCATGGCGTCCGCCTCGACACTCACCACTTCCGCACTGATCGGACCATCCACGATTTTGCAAACCTCTTGTAGCATTTCCTTAAAGCTGCGCCCTTCCTTGACGACTAAGGACGGATTCGTCGTCACACCATCGAGTAATCCAAGACTCGCCGCTTCGTGGATTTCTTTCACATTCGCTGTATCGAGGTAAATTTTCATGGCTGGTCCTTTCCTTAGGAGAAGTGTGTCGGCTCATAG
>CABVRS010000040.1 GCA_902500745.1 uncultured Nitrospira sp. | reverse complement strand
TCATGCCGGGGTTACTCGATCGAAAAGTGATGAAAGGCACCCGCAATCTGTTGGTTGAGCCGGCGATGACACGGAGCCAAGCGGAACAGGCTCTGAACGTTGGCATCGAACTGGCGGCCGATGCGGTGCAAGAGGGGATCGGGTTGATCGGTACTGGAGAGATGGGCATCGGCAATACGACTCCGAGTGCTGCCGTCACCGCCGTGATGACCGGTCGACCGGTGGAAGAAGTGACAGGGCGTGGAACCGGTATCGACGAATCTGGACGCACGCATAAGGTGGCGGTGATTCAACAAGCCTTGGACCTTCACCGTCCCAATCAGGTGGATCCATTGGATGTGCTGGCAAAGGTTGGGGGGCTGGAAATCGGTGGGCTAGTTGGTGTCATCCTCGGCGCGGCGGCTGCTCGGGTACCGGTAGTATTGGATGGCTTCATCGCCGGTGCGGCGGCGCTGATCGCGGTGGGAATTCAACCCCTATGCCGCGACTACCTCATTGCCTCCCACCGATCGGTCGAGCCGGGGCATCATGCTATCTTGAATCATCTTGGACTCGCACCATTGTTGGATCTTGAGTTGCGACTTGGCGAAGGCACTGGCGCCTGCTTAGGTATGGATCTGGTTGTCGCCTCGATCAAGATCTATACCGAGATGGCGACGTTTGAAGAAGCCGGAGTGTCTGGCAAGGCGTAGGTTGTATGGGAGCTGTTGCTCGTCCATTCATCTTTGCGTGGCATTTTCTGACGACCATTCCCCTGAGTCGGACTCATCATGAGCCGACCGCACCGGAATTGGCTGCATCAATGGCATGGTATTCCACCGTAGGCCTCATGCTCGGCGGGATAATGGCGTTGTCGGATATGGTATTGGGTCGGGTCTTTTCTCACGAAGTTGTGAGCATTATATTGATTGTGTTGTTGGTGTCGCTCACTCGTGGACTCCATCAGGATGGGTTGGCCGACACACTCGACGGGCTTGCAGGTGGTCGGACTCCTGCCGATCGCCTATCGATTATGCGCGATCCAAGAATCGGCGCGATCGGAGCGACCGGTCTGTTTTTATCCTTGATCCTTCGTTATGCGGGTCTGATGGCACTTCCAGAATCACTCCGGGTTCCTGCGTTGGTGTGCATGCCGGCGCTGGGGCGGTGCGCCATGGTTGTGTTGGCTTGGTTGGTACCCTATGCAAGAGCAGAAGGAGGATTGGCATCTCCGTTTCTTGCCCATTTGTCGGTCTTCCATGTGATGGGCTCGATATTGGTGGTGACGGCGGCGCTGATAGTTGGACTTGGTGTCACGGCCACAATCGTGACATTGCTCGGGAGTTGCCTGGTCATCTTTGCGGTTCAAGCCGTGTGTCGCACGTTCTTCGGCGGGATTACAGGAGATACGTTAGGTGCCACGAATGAGATTGTAGAGATCGTCTTTCTTCTCCTCGTTCCTCTCGTACTTGTCCTGTCATGATGGGAGGGGAACTATTAGCCGCAGCTAGCCTCGATGCCGTTGTGGGTGACCCACGCTGGTTTCCGCATCCAGTCCGCGGGATTGGCCTTGTCATTCGATGGTGTGACAACAACGTCAGAAAAGTGTCCTGTCATCCCTCCGTCCTTCGGGCAGCGGGGATTGTCCTGGGGCTGGGTTTGCCGTTGTCCGTATTTGTTGTGAGTCGTGAAGTGATGGTCGTGGCCGATAGCATCGCCTGGTGGCTGGGGAGTCTTCTCTCGATTGGGCTGGCTTGGACGACGCTCGCTGTGCGCGATCTGTGGGATCATGTACAGGCGGTGAGGAAACAGCTGGATCGAGGGAATCTCCCTGAGGCTCAACGGGCGGTTGGAATGATCGTCGGGAGGGATACCGATCAATTGTCACAGGAGCAGCTTGCCCGGGCAACGATCGAGACCGTTGCCGAAAGTACCAGTGACGGGATTATTGCACCAATGTTTTACCTCGCACTGGGTGGAGCTCCCCTGGCGCTTGCCTACAAGGCGGTGAACACGTTGGACTCGATGATTGGTCATCAAGATGAGCGCTATATCGATTTTGGGTGGGCCTCTGCTCGATTGGATGACTTTGCGAATTGGGTTCCGGCTCGTCTGTCGGCGGTCCTCATTATTATTGCAGGCGCGGTGATCATGGGTGACAGGGCTCGGATCAGAACGGGGTGGCATGTGCTGCGGCGCGATGGCAGCCGGCACCCCAGTCCCAACAGTGGGCGGCCGGAGGCTGCGATGGCTGGTTCCTTGGGGGTCCAATTAGGAGGGACGAATTTCTATCATGGGGTACCCCATGACCGACCTGTACTCGGAAGGGAGGGGCGGCAACCCATCTCAGCCGATATCGCTATCGCATCTCAGATCATCATCGGTGTGTCGCTCCTTGGCCTGTTCGTGATCGTGGGAATGATGTGGCTCGTCTAAGACGCTCAACTCATGGCGGGAACGTCTATGCCGTCTCACGAGATCTCAGTCGGGATGTCCGCAATCTGATCGATTTCAGCGCCAGCATTAACCCACTGGGGCCATCTCCACGAGTCTGGCAGGCGATGGCTGATTCCCGCCATCTGCTGGCGCATTATCCCGATCCAGATTGTTGGGAGCTTCGTCACACGCTCGCCAAGTGTTGGCACAGACAGCCTGAAGAAATTGTAGTTGGAAACGGATCAACGGAATTGATCGATGTTCTACCTCGTGCGCTTAAGATTCGGCATCTGCTTGTTGCGCATCCGACCTTCTCGGAGTACGCGGCAGCGATGGAGCGTGCCGGAGGCCGTGTCAGTGCCGTATACGCGCAACGTACCGAACAGTATGTGCAGCCGATCGGCGATCTCTGCCAGGTGCTGGACACACGACGGCCGAAGTCCACGACCATTGATGGAGTCATGTTATGTCATCCCAATAGCCCAACCGGGCAAGCCTGCACGGTCGATGAGATTCGGCGATTGGCAGACATCGCTCAGCGGCGAGGCGTGTGGGTGATCATTGATGAAGCATTTGCCGATTACTGTGCTGAACGCTCGTTCCTTTCGGCGGCTGTGTCTTGGCCACGAGTGGTCATTTTGCGCAGTATCACGAAGTTCTACGCACTGCCCGGTCTTCGGGTTGGATATGCAGTCGCGAAATCTGCCGTGATCAACGCGCTTCGTCGGCAGATGCCGCCGTGGTCCGTCAATGTGATGGGACAAGCGGCAGCGTCGGCTGCCGTGAACGACTCGGGTTACGCCCAAAAAAGCGTGCGATTCATGGATCGTGAACGCGAACAGTTCGGATTTATGTTGGCTGCTCTCCCTGGCTGTTTGGTCACACCCACGTATGCCAACTACTTCTTTCTTGAGCTCCCTCGTGGATGGCATGCGCGTGAACTCAGTGCACAATTGAGAAGCGAAGGAGTACTGGTCCGAGACTGTTCGACGGTTCCTGGAGCGAATTCTCGCTCGATTCGACTTGCAGTGCGTTCGCATGACGAAAATGATCGTCTGATTCAAGCCTTGTCGAGCTTGTTACGGCAGCAACGGTCGTGACTATCCAAACTTCCAGAGGCGCGCGTATCCAGCATCAGGTCATTAAGGATACGCTTGTGATTCATCTCGGTAATCGAAAGCGAGTGCTTTCATCAGCGCCGCTGGGCGGCGGATTTAGCCTCGCCTCATCTATCGTGAATCATCAGGTCGAAGCACATGGTCCCACCAAGGAGCGCTATCCCACGCCGGCGCGTTATTTACAGGAATTGGCTTCACGACTTCGACTCAGTGGTAAGACCATCGGACTGATGACCGCGGTGCCCATGACACAGCTGGTTACGGCACAGGTCGCTGCGAAAGGACTTTGGGTGGCATGTTTTGCGACCGTCGGTGTGACCAATGCCGTTCGAGCAGGGGAGTGGCCTCTGCGATGGGCGCAATCCAAGAGATTCAACAAGCCGGGCACGATCAACCTTATTGTAATCACGAATGCGAGCCTCTCACGTACCGCAATGGTCGGTGCAGTTCAGGTCGTCACAGAAGCCAAGACGAGTGTCTTGATGGATCATGCCGTGAAAAGTCGAGGCGATCGGTTGTTGGCTACCGGGACCGGGACGGATGCGGTCGTGGTTGTCGGTGCATTGCGTGGGCAAGGACCGCCGCAACCATATAGCGGGACTCACACGGTCATCGGCGCTCTCATCGGAAAAGTGGTTGCCAGATGTGTTTCTCGAGGCTTAACGAAGGCTGAGCGGTGGCAGAGGGCCTCCCGATGAAAGCTGAAGCCCTTGCGATTCTTGGAACTGGCTCCGATGTAGGGAAGAGTGTGGTGACCGCCGGAATCTGTCGGTTGCTGTCGCGTTCGGGTATCCGCGTGGCACCATTCAAAGCCCAGAACATGTCGTTGAATTCGTTCGTGACCCCTGAAGGTCTTGAAATTGGGCGGGCTCAAGCCCTGCAAGCCACAGCGTGTGGAATTGCACCCCATGTCGATATGAATCCGATCCTGCTCAAGCCCGAGTCCGATCGTTGTTCTCAAGTCATCGTTCTTGGCAAAGCGTTCGCGAAGCAAGAAGCCTCAGCCTATTTCGATGGTCGACGAACACTCTGGTCTGTCGTGGAGGATAGCTACACTCGATTGGCGAGTCGGTATGAGATGATGGTGATTGAAGGAGCCGGCAGTGCGGCGGAGGTGAATCTCAAGAAGCAGGACTTAGTCAACTGGCCTGTCGTGAAGATGGCTGATGCCAGAGTTGTATTGGTAGCCGATATCGACCGAGGTGGGGTCTTTGCGCAGATCCTTGGAACGTTGGATTTGCTGGACCCGGATGAGCGCGACCGGGTGTGTGGAATCGTGGTGAATAAGTTTCGTGGCGATGCCGAGTTGTTTGCCGATGGGGTGCGATTCCTGGAATCTCGAAGCGGAGTCCCTGTATTGGGAGTGATCCCGTATCTCCGTGATCTCATGCTCGATCAGGAAGACAGCTTGAGTCACGTCATGGACCAGAACACGTGCTTTGCCTCGGACCGAGTCAACATTGCCGTTGTCTTGTTGCCTCATATGAGTAACTTCACTGATTTCAATATTCTGTCGGCGGAAGTTGATGTGGAACTGAAGTACGTATGCGCCCCGGCCATGATTTCCGATGCCGATGTCGTCATCATTCCCGGAAGCAAGAGTACCGTGAACGATCTGTCGTATTTGCGGGAGAAGGGCTTTCTCCCTCTTCTCGACAGGCATCTCAAGGAGGAACGAGAGTTGGTTGGCATTTGTGGCGGATATCAGATGCTGGGTCGAACGATCGTGGATCCCGACTGGATTGAGCGGGGTGGGACAAGCACAGGATTGGGTTATTTGAATATCGAAACGACCCTGATGAACACCAAACACACCATGCAGGTGGAGGCCTGTCCGACCAGCGAATTTATACCTGAGGGTACGGTAGTTCGTGGATATGAAGTGCATATGGGCGACACGAGACGAATGCATGAAGTGCCCTGCTTTACCGTCCGCCGGCCAACGACACAGGGTCCGAACATTCAACCTCCGACGACAACACGTGAAGAAGGTTTCGATGGCGCCGTTCGGCGTGACGGTCTCGTATGGGGAACCTACATACACGGTGTATTCGATGAGCCCGAGTTTCGCCGCAGCTGGTTGAATCGTGTTCGCCGGCGGAAAAGGCTTCCGCCAGTGGAGCCATTCGTCTCCAGGGCGATCAATGCACGATTACGGAGCGAACTTGACCGCTGGGCGGATCACCTGTCCCATTACTCCGACCTCTCGCATCTTCTCAAGAATGTCCGCTCTCTGAATGCCTCAAGGGAATGACGGGCATGCGTCTCTATTTCCCCACCATCTGACTTTTCCCGTTTTGCATCTCATCTCTCCGGTCCAAGATTCTGAGAACATGGCGTCGATAATCACCGATTTCTTGCCAACTGTATACAAGTCGATACACTGCATGTGAACGACCCCAATCGGCTCTATGAGGAGGTCGAGGGATGCGGGTGTGGCTGGTATCAGTCATGGTTGGAACTGTGTGTTGTGTCGGGCTGGTGGGCAGTTCGGTTCATGGTAAGGGTATCGATGATGCGGAGGTTGCCGACCTGCTCATTGAATTGCTGCGGGCCGGTCGCGTCGTTGTGTCGGAACATCAGCCGCTCATTAATGATGCATCTAAAGCTGAGAAAGGTTTCACCGATAAGTTCCTAGTAGGCCAGGTCCTCAGTAGATTCAAGGCAATAACGAAGGTGGATTTGTCTCGCCCGCAGGAGGTTCCACATGGCGAGATCCTCTTGGCGATGTTGGAATCGCAACATGAGGTTGTGTCGGAGGCACAACCGATTATTAATAAACAAGGAATTGCCTTTAAGGGGTTCGTTCCGTCGGTATTCGCTCGAAAGGTGGGACAGAAACTCTCTGAGAAAACAGGGATCAGAGTCAAGCTGACGGGTATCGACTATCGTGTCTCTGGAAATAAGCCGGATGACTTTGAGGCGGAAGTGCTTCGTATGTTTGCCGACCCGCGGCATCCGAAAGGACAACGGTATGCGAAGGTAACGATGGTGAATGGAAACCCGGTCATGCGCGTCATGGACCCAGAATACGCCAGCGCGACATGTCTCGCCTGTCATGGCGGTCCTAAGGGTGAACGGGATGTGAGCGGGATGAAAAAGGAAGGATGGAAGGAAGGAGAACTGGCCGGCGCGATCAGTGTGGTGTTGCCGTTGCGTTAGGCGCTTCTGCCATCCATCGAACGAGGAGAACGGTCTCATGAGCAAGATTGTGGTCATCGATGATTCACAGGCTGAGCTTCAACTGATCGAATCATATTTGAAGGCGGCCCACCATACGGTTGTGACATTCTCAACAACAGACAAGCTTGAAGAGAAAATTGTCAAAGAGCAGCCCGACTTGATCGTTATGGATGTCGTGATGCCTGGCCGAAACGGATTTCAGGCCTGTCGGGACTTAAAGAACGATGTTCGGTTCAATCGTATTCCGATCGTGCTCTGTACGTCGAAGGGGCAGGCAAGCGACAAGTTTTGGGGACAACAGCAGGGGGCGAACGGGCATGTGGTCAAACCATTCAAATCTGAAGAGCTACTACAAGCTGTGAAGCTTGCACTCAGTTGAGTAGTTCATGGAGTACGAACCGAACAGCGATGGAATTGCCATGTGATCTACCGCAGCTCACCTCCGACATTGAACCAGAACAAACCAAAGCTTCCGGTGTGCTGCGGGTGTGCCTCATTATGTTAGGGGGGGAATTATTCGCCATTGACCTTGGCCAAGTTCGGGAAGTGTTCGAACTAGAGTCGGTGACACCGGTGCCAGGAATGCCGGCCTCGTTGGTTGGTGTGGCCAATCTCCGAGGAACCATCGTCCCGCTGGCCGATTTGAGACAGTCGTTAGGCACAGCGTTATCGACGACTCCTCGATATGCCATCGTCGTACGTCATGAAGCGCATCAAATCGGATTATTGATCGATGATGTTCCTGAGATTCGAGCGATCTCTCCTGAAGATGTCCTGGATTCCTCCGGATCGAGTGTCCGTGGTGGACGTCCCTTCCTATCAGGCTTGGTGAGGGTGGAGAATCGCGTGAGCGGGGTGCTGGAGATTCCCTCACTGTTGGCGTCGGTTGAAGAGGCAGCCATGGACATGAACATGTCGGAGCGTGGGTAGATGAAAACAGAAACTCCCGGACAGCTACGTATGCCCCAGAGGGTTGAGGAGGAAGGACGTTATGCCAAAGTATAGTAAGCCGGCGGTGAAGCCGACGAACTCATGGTTTCAAAATCTTAAAACGTTGCCCAAGTTGATTCTTGGGTTCTCCGCCGTGAGCGTCATCATGGTCTCAGTCGGTTTGGTCGGTTTGATGGGGCTGCATAAACTGAAAGGGGAGTTGCAATCAATCTACAACGGATCAACGCTGGCGCTCTCGAACGTGGGGATTAGTAGCACCAACCTAGGGCTGTACCATAGTGCGCTTCTGAACGTGGGGAGGCAAACTCGTAAAAGTGATTTTGAAGAGGCACTCATCCCGCTTGCCGAGCTTAAACAGCAGACCCTAACACCGCTGGACGCCCTTCAGTCATCTCACCTCCATGAGTCATCGACTGGGCGCAGTGAAAGTAAACATCTCGCAGAGCTTCATCAAGCGTTACGTGAGTATTTTACCGCCACAGAGGGGGTGATGGGGGCGTTTGCCGAGAGCTTCGGTTCGTCATTGACCGATGAGCAGAAACAGAACATGCGCGAGCTTGGGCAGTCTGCCTTGGCTGTTGAGGTGGCGAGTAAGTATGGAGCGGCAACGTTACGGGTTCGCGAACTCATGACGACGATTCAAGAAGTGGCGAAGGAGCTGAATGACAATGGCCAAGCCGAGGCCGCCTATCGAACAAACATCGTATTTATCGGTGCCGTGATGGCGTTGATGCTCGCCGGCGTGATCGGCTATCTTCTCGCGCGCAACATCGCGCGCAACATTGTGCATGTTGCCGATGTTGCGCAACAAGCCGCCGCGGGCAATCTTCAAGCTCGAGCTCGACTCGAAAGTGACGACGAAGTCGGGCATATGGCGAAGGCGTTCAACTCCATGTTGGACCGAATCACCAGCCTCGTATCAACCGAAGAAGAGCGCGATACCATGCAAAAGCGCCTGGTTCAATTTCTTGTACTTGTTTCTGATGTCGGCAAAGGCGATTTGACCAAGCGTGGAGAAGTGACGGCCGATATGTTCGGGAATCTTGCGGACGGCTTTAACCTCATGATTCAACGATTCGCCCAGCTCATGAAGCAGGTGAGAGAATCGGCTGAACGCGTGAACCGCTCAGCCGGCGCGTTGCGAGAGAATGCCGGGCAGATGGCGGGAACGGCGAAGCACCAAGCCGATGAGTCGATGAGGACACTTGGCGCGGTCGAACAGCTGGCCGCTTCCATGCGGCAGGTGGCTGAAACGGCCGAAGCCTCATCGGAATCGGCGCGGCAGGTATTAAAAGCCACGGAAGACGGTCGTATAGCAGTGCAAGAAACCGTACAGGACATGCAGCGTATTCGCTCTGCGGTTCAACGGATGTCCAAACAAGTCAAAGCGCTCGGAGACCGTTCGTTGGAGATTTCACAGATCGTTTCGACCATTCGCGATATCGCCAACCAGACCAATCTTCTTGCGTTAAATGCCGCAATTGAAGCGGCTGGCGCGGGCGAAGCCGGCGCACGATTTGCCGTTGTCGCCGATCAGGTCCGCAAACTTGCCGAAAGTTCGACGCAAGCGACACGAGAGATCGCCGACCTGGTGAAGGTCATTCAGAGTGAGACCCAACATGCAGTCGTCGCAATGGAGCATGAAACCCAGGCCGTAGAAGCCGGGTCGGCCTCTGCTCTCCGGACGGGTGATGTGTTTAAAGAGATTTCATCCATTGCGGAACGATCTGCCGAACTTGCCCAAAGCATTGCGTCGGCGGCGGTTAACCAAACTGCGTCCACGGATCAAGTCGGCCGCTCGATCAAAGATTTTACCGGCGGCGCCGTGGCGACTCAAAAAGCGACGGACTCAGCTCGTGCGACGGTCGAGGACATGGTCAAGTTGGCCGAAAGTCTCACGGCATCCGTTGCGCAGTTTAAGTTAGCCTAAGCATTCAGGACCTGCGAGACTCGTTGTCCCCAGTCTTAAGGCAAGCCGATGGAATCGGAATCCAATCAGTCTGATTTAGTTCGCGTATTCGTGTCGGAGGCGTCAGATGGACTGAAGACGCTGGCCGAAGCACTGCATGCCGGCACCGGCTCAATTCCTACTGCTGAAGCACTTCACGAACAGTACATTATTGCGCACCGCATTCGAGGCGCGGCTGCGTTATATGGATATAAAGGGCTCTCTCGAGTGTCTGAACAACTGGAAGCAATTCTTGAGCGGGCGGTCGAGGCGCTCCCTTCTGATTGGCCGAGGGTGGTTACGGCCATGGGAGACGCCGTACAGGGTCTGAGAGCCCTTGTAACATTGATTGGCCAGGGTGACAGCGAGGACGAAGGCATGGTTCGGCATTGTCTGGCATCCCTGGACAGTTTACAAGAGTCGGCGGACACGCTGCCGTTCGCCACTGCTGATTATGTGAATCCTACTCTTGATTCGGAAATTCTCTCCTATTTCATTCCTGAAGCTGAGGAATATCTCGGCATCATTGATGAGTTGGTTCGCGTTCTTGGAGATAATCCAACCGATGACGATGCGATCTATCGACTATTTCGTGCCACGCATACACTGAAAGGCTCAGCCTACACGGTCGGGTTCCAAGTCATTGGTGATCTGTCGCGACCCATGGAAGATTGCATGATTGCAGTCAGGGAGAAACGTCTTCGGATAAGCTCCGCGCTTCTCGACATGATGGCTGCGGCTGCTGGGGTGATTCGTCTCATTCTCAGAAAAGATTCTTCAGAAATCCAACAACTGCAACGGGGTGTGCCGGTTCTTATCCAGCGACTTACTCGCGCATGTGAGAGCACGGGCATAGTCGCGACGGAAGAACTCGTGCCTTCCAGCACTGAAACGGCTGGTTCGAGTGCGGTTCAAAATAAGGCGGCTGTAAGCATAGAAATGCCTGCTACGGACTTGTCCGACGACTACTTGATTCCGGATTTAGATCCAGAAGTGATGTCCTACTTCGTTCCTGAGGCCCAAGAATATCTTGAGCTATTGGAAGCCAATCTCCTGAGGTTGGATAAGGACCCTCAGAACAAGGAATTGATCAACCAACTCTTTCGCACCGCGCACACCCTGAAAGGATCAGCGTTTACCGTCGGGTTTCGGGCAATCGGTGATCTTATTCATCATGTTGAAGACTTTATGGGTGCAGTACGGGACGGTCGTCTGCGCGTGTTGCCTGGGCACACGGACCTGATGCTGCGCGCAATCGATGTCGTGCGCGTGCTGATGCGGAGAGATCTGAGCGTGGTCATTGGTACAAGGCAACGATTCAATACGGCACGGTCCGAGCTCGCACATTTGGAACACGGCGTGGCTGTTGAAGCAATAGCGGCACCGCAGTCATCGGGCGCGTCTGAGACGGTCGTCCCCGCACAAAGTCAACGAGATGAGCTTCACGGCCAGGACAAACCTCAGGACGGGAAACCCGTCGAAGATCGCGAAGTCATCCGTGTCAGTTATGCGCGACTCGAGCGACTGATGAACCTCGTTGGAGAATTGGTTATCGGACGTGGTCGCTTAGAACAACGGTTACGGGTGTTGGAACAACTGTCGCAGCAAGTGTTGGCATTCAAGAGCCGTTTGGTAGAGTCCGTCCAATCTTTTGCCGATAAACATACCTTTACCTATCAGGAAGCACCGAGTAGTTCGGTCGCCTCTCCTGCTCAAGCGGTTTCGGCATTCGGCGACTTTGGTAGTCTGGAGCTCGATAAGTACGACGACTTTAACATCCTCGCTCGACGCATCGGAGAAGTCACTGCCGATATCAGTGAGTCGATGTCGCAGCTCGATGGGTCTATTCGACGATCGCATGAAGATATGAGTCAGTTACAACAGTTGACCCTCTTAATGCGAGATGAAATTGCACGTGCACGGATGGTTCCGATCGGGACTCCGTTCACGAGGTTTCGGCGAGCGATCCGGGAAATTGCTCGTGCGTCGAACAAGGAAGTCTCCCTCGTCACTTCGGGTGAGCAGACAGAGGTTGATACGGGGATCGTGGAGCGGTTAGTGGATCCCTTAGTACATCTGGTTCGGAACGCGGTCTATCACGGTATTGAGCCGACAGCCGATCGAGTAGCCAGAGGGAAATCGGCTGTCGGCACGGTCTACCTGCATGCGGCACATCGCGGCAATTCCGTCATCATCGAGGTTGAAGATGACGGTGCCGGGTTGGATTTGGGAAAGATACGTGCGAAAGCTGCCAAGATGGGATTGGCTGACTCACCGACATTGCAAGCGATGTCGGATGAGGACGCACTTCAATTGATTTTCTTGCCGGGATTTTCGACAGCCGAGAAGGTAGGGGACCAGGCAGGTCGAGGAGTTGGTTTGGACGTTGTCAAACGGGTGATTGAGGGCATGAATGGGCAGATTGAGGTCGAGTCCATGCCGGGAGTCGGGACGAAGTTCACCTTAAATCTTCCACTTACGTTGCTCATTGCGACGGCATTACTGGTACGCGCGGGGACTGAACGTTATGCGATTCCTCTCCTTAATATACATGAAGTGACGATGCCTACGGCTTCTTCAATGCGAGAGGACGCGGGGCGTATGGTGTTGCAGGTCGCTGAACAGGCCATTGACGTTCAATCGCTGTACCACCTGCTTCGGCGTGAAGCCGGAAGCGTTGATTGGACGATGCCGGTGGTCATTGTTCGGACGGCTATGGGGCCGATGGGATTGGCGGTTGATGAACTGCTGGGTCGGCAAGAAATCGTCATCAAATCTCTGGGAATGCTTAAGCCGCTGGAGCGTTCATTGTTCGGGGGCGCGACAATCGATCCCGAGGGGCGAGTCATTTTAGTGATCGATCCGGCCCGTGTGGGTTCGCGAGAGACCAGGGAATCAAGGTCGGAAACGGCTTTGGCAAGGGCCGCTGTTCGGTATGAAGAAGCGTTGTCGGAAGAAACGGTTGCGAGTGAGCCTCAGGACGCGCGCCTGTTGCTGGTCGATGATTCGTTGAGTATTCGGAAGTTCGTCGGAAAAATGCTGGAGTCTGCTGGGTATCACATCGATACCGCAGTGGATGGAGAAGATGGACTACGGAAAGCCTCGGTTGTCGCATATCGAATGATTCTTACAGACCTTGAGATGCCGAAGCTTAACGGATTCGAGGTTATTCAAGCGCTCAGGGGCCGTCCCGAAACGAAGCAGACACCTATTGTTGTGATGACGACGCGCGCTGGGGATAAGCACCGGCAAATGGCGCTTTCTATTGGGGCGAACTCGTACATTGCGAAACCGGTGGAAGAGCGCCTGTTGCTGCAAGAAGTTGAGCGGTGGGTTGGTCGGGCATCTGTGCCACGAAGGTAACCTTGCGGAAATATTCGTATTAATTGACGGAAAGCCGGTTGTTGCAGAGAATGGCAATGAGAGCGCTGGTATGAGCATCCAAGAACGGGGGGCATCGGTTCCGTCAGCGTCCGTATCACGGTGCTTTCTGATTGTCACGATCAGCGGGAGGTACCTGGCCTTAGAGGTCGGATCCGTCGAAGCCGTCCTGACCATCAAGGAGTTGGAAAGCAATGAAGATCCAACGATACGAGGAGTGCTTGATCGGACGATCTCTCTTGTTATGCAATTAGGCAATTTTGATAGTCAGATATATCCGGCTACTCGAGTGGTGCTGCTCGCTGATCAAGGGATACGAGGCAGCATTCGAGTCAGCGATGTACATGGCACGTTGGAAATTCAACCGTCTCAGATCCTGCCGCTTCCTGCACAATTCAGCGGCGCCGAACGGCACTGGTATCGAGGGATGATCTTATTCGAGAACAGCATTGCCATGATCCTCAATCCGACATGGGTGCTTGAGGCGACGTCGGGGGCTGCTACCGGACAAGAGGGAGGAACGCCTCGGGTATCAGGGGATGTGTGTGCAATTGCGACACGCGATGGCCGAACATGCTGAGGATGGGGGAACGTGGACGGCGGCACACCACGCGATCACCAAGGAATTTTTTAGTCTTTTCGGTAGGTGGACGGCGGTTGGCAGTGAAGACGTTGGAAGTAGCAGAGATTTCGCCATGGAAACCATCCATCCCGGTTGGCAGCCGCACACCGTACATCTCGGCGGTCGTACGTCAGGATCAGGCCGTTCTTCCGGTATTCGACCTAGCGTCCGCGCTGCGGCTTTGTGTGCAGGGGAACAATCCCTTGTGTCTCAGAATCAAGCATCCTTTGGGAGATATGGTGATGTGTATTGATGAGGAGATGCCGGTTCTTCACACGCTAGAACCCGCTGCCATTCAGGCCTATCGGGGTAAAGATATACCTGCCGAAGAAAGTTATGCCAACGGACTCGATGAGATACCGATTCTCACAATCTCACAACTCGGATCGTGCATGTAATGATTCTTCAAAGGACCGAGAAAGACGAAAGGTGCAGGCATGCCGAAGATCCTCATAGCCGATGATAGCATCGCAGTTCGAAAAGTAGCCGAACGACTGTTAACCGAGGCTGGACTCAGTGTGACGCTCGCAGCAAATGGCGAAGAAGCATTGGCGTATTTGGCCAAAGAACGCCCGGATGTCGTCGTTTCTGACGTGATTATGCCGGACAAGAGTGGGTATGAGGTGTGCGCGTTCGTCCGGGGAAACCCCACTCTGGTCACGACTCCGGTACTCCTCATCTCTGGCATCGTGAACGATGAAGTGACCAAGCAGGCTGAGTCTTGTCGAGCAGATGGGGTGTTAAAGAAGCCGTTCCAAGGCACATCCTTGAAAGATCGTGTGCTCGAGCTGATGGCAAAACGACAGGAAACAGCACCGGAATCACCCGTATCCACTCGACCTCCCGCTGATCACGCACCGACATCCGTTGAAAAAGTGCCTCCGCTATCGATCCATCAGCAAGACAACATGAGTCAGCATGGCGGCAAGCTCAAGGAACTTGAGGGTCAGCTTCAGACCGAACGGACCCGATCTGAAGACCTAACCAAACAGCTGTCTGCAGCAATGGAACAGTTGGGGCGAGCCAAGGAAAGCGAAGCGCAGTTGGCAATCGCGCATCAGCAGGTCAGCCATCTTGAAGCACAAGTCACGAAACTCGAACCGCAGGCGTTGAGAATTCAAGAGCTGGAAACAGCGCTCAAGGCCGAGCAGGATCGAGTACAGTCGCTCAAGGAGGAAACGCTCAACCTGCAAAAATCAGCCGGCCGTATTACAGAGTTAGAATCAGCTCTCAATGCGGAGCGAGCGGCTGCGGAGCAACTGGTACAACAGCTGGCCGACTTGGAAAAAAATTGGACCAACGTTCAAGACGTAGAGGCGCGACTTCTCAGTGAGCAGAAGCAAGTGTCTGAACTCCAACAACGAGTCGAGACACTTGAAAATGAGCTCGCGACTGCACAGCGGACACATGCCGAAACCGTAGGGCAACTGCAGGACGCGGAGAAAACGGCGACAAAAGTTCAAGAACTGGAAGGACTTCTCGTGGCTGAACGTGAGCATAACGGGGTCCTTTCCCGACAGATTGTGGAAACCACGCAGGCAGCCGAGAATGCAACCAAGCGGTTTGAAGAAATGGCCCGCAAATTGGGTGAGATCGCAGGGTTGGCCTCCCAGCTTGGAAGTGGGAAAGGATAGTCGTGATCTAACCAGTCGGAACCGTGCGATGACTGTGTCGCGGGTGAATGGCCAAAACCGATGTCTGTTGACACCGAAGATGCGTTCCAGAAAGAACTGATTGAACTGTTCGTTCAAGAAGCACAGGAATGGCTTCAGCAGATTCATGTGGCTCTCGATGAACTTCAGCAGGCCCCTCCTGCCGAGCGCTATCGGTCTTTGGCTCAGACAATCAAGGTCGGCATCACAAACCTTGGAGGTTCTGCGGCAACGATTAACCTGAGTGATGTTGAGCGAGCGAGTTTTTCAGCCTTGCCTTTTATCGAAGCCGTTCAGGAGCCGAACGCTCGGATTTCGGCTGATGATTTTCTCGCGCTCTGTAAGCAGTTGGGGCATATTCATGGCTCATTGACACGAGCGACCGGAGTGACCTTTGACCCCGAGGCCGCCCAAGCCTGCGTTGATAGTGTGCCGGCGGCGATTGGCACGAAAGAGCTGTTGGTTTTGCTCCGAGGTCTGCACGATCAAAATCCAGGGACCGGCACCTTCTCTCGCAATTTAGTTCAGACCATGGTGGCGCAGACAGAAGGGCTTCTGCAGCGAGGGGTAGAACAATGTAATCTTCCCACCATACAAGAGTTTCTTGACCGATTGGCGGAAGCCGAGCAGGGGTTTCTGGACTTGGTTCGTCAAGAACTGCCTCATCTATCGGCGGCACTCCAGGCACTGAAGAATGGGAGCGTCGCAGGCGTCGCGTCCTCCCATTTGCACAATACGATAGAACAAGTCGCACAGTTGTGGTCTGCAGCCCAGCAGGTCAATGCGGCTCAGGCCATGACATTTTTCATGGGGCTCCATAGCTTCCTCACGATCGTGAGCGAACAACGGGTGACTGTCGGTGCTCATCGATATGAGGCGGTCCAATCTCGCCTGGCTCACAGTGTCAACGGCCTCGAAGAATGGGCGCAATGCGGACAGACGGAGCGCGCAGCCATATCCGGTGTCCTGCCGAGGTGAGTTCCTGCGAACTGAGGTCTCAGAGGCATAGAGGTTGGAAGAAAATGAGGTGGAACGGTGTCTCTCGGTGAAACGATTCATGAGATGCCTATCACCCAAGGATCAACATACGAGCCACACTGGGGGTTGCAGCTACGCCCGTTTGAAAATGTGCCGGACCCAAAATTCTACGTTCCATCGGCGACGCACGAAGCGGCCATGGCGCGCCTGTTGTACGGAATTCATACCCGAAAAGGAATCGTCATGTTGACGGGCGAGATCGGAAGCGGCAAGACGCTTTTGAGTCGTGCGGTTATTCTAAAGCTTCCTCGATCACGGTATGAAATTGGCCTGCTGTCCAATCCGACCATCCCAGGAAATGAATTCCTTAGCGAGATTTTGTTCCAGCTCGGCTTGGAGCCAGGCGGCACCAGGGGCGAGCAGCTACGTCGACTCAATGACCAGCTGCTGGCCAATTACCACCGAGACATCGATACCGTCGTCGTGGTGGATGAAGCACAAGCTATTGAGCACGAGCGCTTGTTCGAAGAGCTGCGACTCCTCAGCAACTTCCAGTTGAACGACCGGTTTCTCATGACGCTGGTACTCGTCGGTCAACCGGAACTCCGCGATCGTATTGCGCATATTCCACAACTCGCGCAACGTGTGGCCATTCATCATCATATCGATCGGTTCGATCGTGCCGAGACGAAAGCCTATATCACCGCTCGCTTGACAGCTGCGGGTTGTGCGCAACCGCTCTTTTCCTCGGGTGCGATCTCCTCGATTTTTCAGCGGACTGGCGGAGTCTGTCGCTTGATTAACTCGCTGTGCGATTTGTGTCTCTATTTCGGAAGCGTTGCGGAGGTTCGTCAAATCAGGCGAGCCTTGGTTGAACGGGTTGCTGGAAATATGTTGTGTCGACACGACAGCAGCAGTGCGGGGGTGTTCCCGTGAATGACTGGTATTGTCAGGCAGAACAAGCCTTGAATGAAACGGCGGTTGCCCTGCAAGGCCAACAGGCGTTCTCGCTGCACGCGCTTGAGCTCCTTGCGACAGAGCTCGTCGCATCGTTACAGCGGAATGATGAACTCGTCGTTGAAGCCTTATCCGGACGGCCCGGCTCACCCTTACTGACCAACTTGATTCATGTGGCTATACTTGGATCGAAGGTAGGCATAGGGTTGGGATACTATGGAGATGAGCTACATCGACTGGCACTTGCGGGCCTTGTGCATGATATCGGGTTGTTTGCGGTTCCGAACACATTGATCACCAAAAGCGGCCGGTTGACTCAGGAGGAGAGAGCGCTGATCGAACAGCATCCAGCGTTCGGTTCTCGAGTCATCGAGCAATGTGGTTCGGACTATCACTGGCTTGCACGATTGATATGTCAGGTTCACGAACGATTCAATGGTCAGGGATATCCCAATCGACTCAAGGGCCGAGAGATTAACGAGATGGCCCTGATTTGTGGGGTCGTCGACGTGTTCGATGCATTGGTCAGCGAACGACCCTACCGACGCCGCTTACTCCCGCATGAAGCCGTGAAAGAGCTTCTGGTTGCCGAACGTGCGGCTTTCCCACGAGAAATTCTCAAGGCGCTTGTCGAGCAATTGTCGGTGTATCCCCTCGGGACGACGGTTCGATTGACGACCGGAGACATCGGCATCGTGGTGAAGGTGAATAGCCGCTATCCGCTTCGCCCAGTCGTCAGGGTTGATGAGCGGGGGAGGGAGGGTACGGGAAGTCGTCAGCTTGACCTGAGCGGTATTCCGCTGATCTCAGTGGTTGAGACCTTGAATCCTCCTGCCGTCGGCCGCGTAAAATTTCCCGATCGCTCACCTCGGATCATGAGGTCGGCTCCCACGACCGTTGTTTCCGATTCCTTCACGGCTCTTCTCGAAAGCCTTGATGCGATTGTGTCCACTATGCAAGGCGTGGTGACAAACCGTCGTGCCGCGACAAACGAGCCTGAAGTAGATGTTATCCCTCCTCCTTCTGCGCTGAAACCATTGGACCATCAACCGGATTGACGCACGGTTCTCATCTCTTGCGGGATAGTTGAGATGTGAATATGCCCACACCCTCAAGCGATTTTCCCGCCAGGGGTCTTTTACAGCGTTTCCCTGCCTTGTATGGCGAATAGATCTCAGATTATCGTAGGCTTGTGAGTCCTGAATCAATTTTCAGGATCCATTGTTCTCCACTTTGCTAGAGCGAATGAGGTCGCTATAATGCGCGACTAACCTGATACAGTGTTGGAGATATTAAGAAGGGAGCATCGTGCCGAAACTCATTAACGTTCATCACTCACAGCAAACGACGCAACAGGCTCAGGATTATGTGAAGGTACACATACTCATGCCGTCTGGCTTTCTCGGCCTCATTTGTTTAGTCGGCGGGGTCGGCGGGCTAGGTTATCAGTGGTTTGCGACTGACACCTATACGTGGGATACCTTTTATCAGAGTTCCGGTTTGTTCGTATCAGGTATCGGATTGGGAGCGGGGCATACCCTATACCAGCGATATCTCTTGCGTGAGTTCCCGGAGGTTCTGGCGGCGCGGATGCGACAAACGTTGGATAGAAAGAAGGGGAGGCTCAAGAAGAAATCAGAACCCATGGAGTTTGAGCATCCCGGTCGGCAGTTGGTTCCGTTCGGGTATGTTGCAGGTATTACGCTGCTTGTAGGAAGCGCTATTGCCGCGTTTGCCTATGGGCAGGTATACATTGTTCCTGCGATTTTTTTACCTTGGGCCGGCTATTATTGGGCGAGGCTGTTTTTATGGCGGAAGGTGATCCCAATAGAACAAGTAAAGGTCTGAAGGTCTTATCTCTTTTTAGGACGAGCCTTCCGTGCTCGAGAAGTATGCCCAGGAGCGTTGCTTAGATCTGTTTCGAGCGTCGTGACGCGCGCTTCCAAATCCCTCACAAGTTGTTTCAACTCAGGCAACTGGAAAATGGCTCCTTGGACTCTGAGCGCTTTTTCACGCGGCATTGCAGGACTGCCTCCGACAATCTGATTCGATTCAACACTTCGATTGACCCCAGATTGTGCCGCAATCAGCACTTGATCACCGATGGTCAGGTGATCGGAAAGTCCAGCTTGACCACCAATCATCACATGACGGCCGATCGTGGTGCTGCCGGCGATGCCCACTTGTGCGACGAGAATGCAGTGTTCTCCCACAGTCACGTTGTGGGCGATTTGGACGAGGTTATCCACCTTCGTGCCCTGCTTGACCAGAGTCCGTCCGAATGTGGCCCGGTCGATCGTCACGTTGGCTCCCAGCTCCACGTCGTCTTCGATGGTGACGCCTCCGAGTTGAGGGATTTTGTGATGACGACCTTGATGCTGGACATACCCAAATCCGTCTGCTCCGATGACGGTTCCACTGTGGACGATCACTCGAGCTCCAAGTGAACAGCCCTCGCGCACCACGACATTGGGATATAACGTACAATCGCTTCCGATCGTCACATCGGATCCTACGAAGACTCCCGGGTAGAGCGTAACCCGATCGCCGATCTTCACCCGGTCACCCAGCGTGACAAAAGGCCAGATGGAGGGATCCGCTCCCACCTGCACGTCCGAACCTTGTGTCACATGCTCGGCAATGCCGCGGGGAGTCGGAGTGCGAACAAAAAATTTCTGCGCGACCTGCGCAAAGGCTAACATGGGGTTGTCAACGACGATCTGCGGGACCACAAGATCCGGCTGATGTCGATGCACCAACAGCGCTGCGACTGCAAGATTGGTCGCTGCCTTTGCCATTTTCTCGTTTGTGACAAACGAGAGAGCCTGTGGGTCAGCTTGACCGAGGCTTGTGAGGCTCACGATCTGAGTCTGATCGTTGCCATGGATCGTGCCTCCAACAACCTGATGGATCTCAGCCAGCGTGATAGGGGTAGGCAGTTGAGGTGTGCTCATCGGGCTGCGACCCTCTTCTTTGTCTTCGACGCGGCAGCAGACGACGTTTTTGGCTTCTTGGCGGGGGCGGATTTCAGTTTAGTTGAAGCCGATTTGGCGGCAGAGGGCTTTGTCGGCGCAGATTTTTTTGATCCCGACTTGGCGGACGCTGTCTTGGGTTTGGGTGGTTCAGACTTTGAGTGATTCCGAGGTTCGGCGAGGCGCCGCTGAACGTAAGCTGCGACCGAGCCTACCGTGCTCAGACCCGGCAGGTCCTGGTCCGGAATCTGAAGTTTAAATCGTTCTTCGATCTCGAAGAGCAGCTCAATGACGGCCACCGAATCGAGGCCAAGATCATCTCGGAGATGGTGCGCCTCGGTGATCGATGCCGGGTCTCGTTTGAGATAACTGGCCAGCGCATGGACGATTTTTTCAGTGATCTCGGGGTTGATCCGTTCAGTCATTATGAGTACTCCTTGAGTGGCATGAGGCTCTTCGCAGCTGAACTGAGTGAATGAGCCGTATGATCGTTCGATAGTGTGCTAGGCGACAAACTTCTTAAAGACAACTGTGGCATTGTTGCTGCCGAATCCAAATGCGTTTAAGAGCGCATAGCGGATCTTTCGCTCTTGGACCGCTCGACGGATCCCATCCAATCGGCAGTCCGGGTCCGGGTCCTCGTAGTTCGCGGTAGGATGGATCTGTCCCGAGTGAATGGCAAGGGTCGTTGCCACTGCCCCGATCGCTCCCGCCGCGCCTAAAGTGTGGCCGACAAGTGACTTTGTGGCATTGATGGCGATCTTATCCGCTCGATTCTTAAACAGTGCCCTGATGGCCTTGGTCTCGACGGCATCGCCGATCGTCGTGGAAGTCGCGTGCGCATTAATATAGTCCACTTGATCCGGGCCGATACCAGCCGACTTCAGGCCGATTTTCATCGTGGTGCAGATTTCCTGGCCATCTTCTTGGGGAATGACCATATGATAGGCTTCGCTGGTGGCGGCGTATCCTGCGAGTTCGGCATAGACTCTCGCTTTCCGCTTCTTGGCATGTGCCCATGATTCGACGATCAAGGCCGCCGCTCCTTCACCCATCACGAAGCCGTCGCGTCGCCGATCAAAGGGCCGTGAGGCTCGCTCCGGAGCAGTGTTGAATTCACTTGAGAGCGCACGTAAGGAGCAGAATCCGGCGAAGACCAAGGGTGTAATGCTCGCATCGGCCCCGACTGCGATGACGACGTCGGCCTGACCGGTACGAATGCATTGCAGCGCTTGGCCGAGCGCGTGCGCACTGGAGGAGCATGCCGTCGAGATGGTGAGATTCGGCCCTTTGGCGCCATGGGCCATGGCGACAATGCCGGAGGCGGAGTTCAGTGTGATCGTAGGAATGAAATTCGGGTGCACGCGATGTGGTCGTTGCGTCTCAAAGAGTTGGGTGATTTCTCGTTCGCCCATCACCATTCCACCCATGCCTGCTCCGACGATCACTCCGACGCGGTGCGGCGCTTCTTTTGCCATGCTCAGGTCGGCATCAGTCAGCGCCTCCTTGGCCGCGACCAAAGAAAACTGCGCGTACCGATCCACGCGACTGGCCTGTGCAGTCGTCAGGTATTGCTCCGGTGCGAAGTTGTGGACTTGGCCGGCCACCTGCGAGCGATATCCGGACATGGGAAACCACCCGAGTGATGGGATGGCCGTCACTCCCGACCGACCCGTAAGGGCCGATTTCCAAAACTCACTGACGCCGATCCCAATAGGAGACACCACTCCGAGACCAGTGAT